>JACIVZ010000004.1 GCA_014361205.1 Methanomethylovorans sp.
ATCTGTTGACTTAATCATGGATGCTTGGATGTGATTGAAAAAACATATAGATCGCTGCATAAGATTATTAAAGGTAGTATACCTCTACATCATACAATCCAGGTGATATAATTGATAAGAGTCTTAGCAACCGGGACTTTTGATCTGCTTCATCCCGGGCATCTAACATACCTGAAAGAATGTAAATCATTGGGAGATGAACTATATGTTATTGTTGCAAGGGATTCCATGATAAGACACAAACCCAGGCCGGTAATACCTGAAAAACAGAGAGTAGAGATGATAGGTGCTCTTAAAATGGTAGACAGAGCAATTCTTGGAAATGAAGGAGATATATTTGAACCTATTATGGAAATAAAACCAGATATCATTGCTTTAGGATATAATCAGCATTTTAGTGAAAAAGAACTGGAAAAAGAACTGGAAAAAAGAGGACTGCACATCCGTGTTGTAAGGATTAAAAAATCTGATAAATGTGCACTGTGCAGCAGCGCAAAAATAGTTAAAAGAATTATCGAAAGATACGGCTAAGATTAACTTAAAACATCTCCTATGCGTTCAAGTCCTTCAAGAATGCGTTGCTGTGAAGTTGCATAGGATATTCGTATGAAATCCCGTCCACTGTATCCGAAAGATGAACCTTGTGTCACTGATACATGTGCCTCATTAAGAAGTATATCTGTTACCTTATCTCCGCCCCCATATTCAGCAACATTTGCAAACACATAAAAAGTACCTGCGGGTTTATGGCACTTAATTCCGATTGAATTCAAACCAGCTACAAGAATATCTCTTCGATTACGGAATTCTTTAACCATATCATATACTGGTTGCTGAGTTCCCTCTAAAGCAGCGATGCCTCCATATTGAACAAAAGAAGTGGCACTGCTTACTGAATTAGACTGTATCTTCAAAAGACCTTTAAAAATATCAGGTGCAGCAGATACATATCCAAGTCTCCAGCCGGTCATGGCATATGCCTTGGAAAATCCATTTACTGTAATGGTACGATCCTGCATGCCATCCATCGAACCAATGCTTATATGTTGTTTTTCATAGATTATCTTTTCATATATCTCATCAGAAAGGACTAGCAGATCATGATCTATAGCATAATCAGCAATGCATTTTAAAGTTTGTTTATTGTATACCCCACCTGTAGGATTACAGGGACTGTTTACTACAATCATCCTTGTCCTGTCAGTAATATATTCCCCTATGTCACATGGCTCGAAACCGTTCTCTGGATCTGTGGGAACCCATACGGGTTCTGCGCCTGCAAAGTGAATACATGCTTCATATGAGACCCAGGCAGGGTCAAAAAGAATAGCTTCTTCCCCATCTCCAAGAACTGACATCATTACTGAAAATATAGCCTGTTTTGCTCCTGGAGTAACAAGCACGTTTGATGCTTTTGTTTCCAGACCATTCTCAACTCTTAGCTTTTCAGCTATTGCTTCTCTTAACTCTTGAATGCCTGCTGCTGGAGTATAATGTGTTTCTCCCCTATACATAGCATTTGCTGCTGCAGCGCATATATGTTCTGGAGTATCGAAATCAGGCTCTCCAAGATTAAAATTAATTACATCAATCCCTTGTTTTAGCATCTCGCTTGCTTTATTGGCAGCTTTGATTGTGGCAGATTCCTGCATCCTCGCTAGTCGTGTGGAAACCATAGGTATTCCTCAGATATTGTTATTGCTATAGACGCTTTACTAATTTTACAGCTGCCTCTACAGCTCTTTTAGCATAATCCACGCGTTCATGGGCTTCCATCCTTGACATTCCCGGACCTGCTATCCCAAGAGTGATAGGTTTTTCATATTCTAGGGAAAGATCGGTAATCTTTCTTGCTGCATGTTGAACCACAATCTCATCATGCTTGGTAGCTCCTTCTATTACAGAACCAATTGTCACTATTGCATCGATATCTTCCCTCTTGCAAAGTTTCTTTATGGCAAGCGGCATATCATATACCCCTGGAACCAATATTTTTTCCTTCACAGTAGCTCCCAGGAACTTAGCATGTTCCTCACCCAAAAGTTCCATCTGATAGGTAAGATCCCTATTGAATTCTGCAATAACAAAACCAAGATTTATAGTCATCATATTCACCTTTTATTACATACACTACCTTCAAATAAATTTTTTACATACGTAATGGTCCCACGTCTTCAAAACCCTGCCTCTGACCAGTTCCAGCTTCCCGTATCAACTGTTCAGGCTTAAACAACAATTTAACAGCATTAACAGCATGTTCTCTTGATCGCTGTTCCATGAGAAAGGCAAGTTCTTTTTCATCCTTTGCTTCATCTTCGTGGACAAACACTTCTATAATGTGAGTGTTAGTCATGAGCTGTGCCTGTATTAAACCAAGAGAAGCCTGATTTGCACACATTTTATCCTTTTCCATTTTACCAGGCATTCCCAGTGCAATAACAAGATCGCATGGCTCTTTAGCATCTTCTATAAGTCTTTTGGCAGCCACAGGAAGATCTTTGATACCTGGCACTGTAACTCTTTTAATCTTTACTGAAACATGTTTCTTAATTTCATCAATAGCCGCACTTCCCATATCAAAACGTGCAAAAGTTGTATCAACAATGCCTATTGTAGCCATGAAGATCAACTTTTCATAATTTGTCAAGTATATCACTTGCAGCCTCTATACCAGGACCTACCCTGGAAAGAATACCACGTTTCTTAAGAACAATCTCAAGTTCAGCAATTGTAAGCAGGATATCTTTTGGCTGCACATTACCCATATTACCTATCCTGAAGATCTTTCCACTAAGCCTTTCCTGCCCACCGGCTATTACAATCCCTCTTGCCAGCATGTCCTTCTTGATATCATTACCAGATACACCATCCGGTGCTTTCATTGCACTTACAGTATTTGAAAAATGGCTATATTCATTGAGATCAGGTAACATTTCAATTCCCATTGCCTCCACAGCAGCCCTTACAGCAGCAGCTTCTGTACAATGACGTTTAATTCTAGCTTCCATTCCCTCTTCTTTTATAATATGCAAGGCTTCTTGCAATGCATAAAATAGAGGTATGGCAGGAGTATATGGAGTTTCTCGTTGAGATTTTTCAGCACTTTTCTTGTAAGCTTTAAGATCAAGATAATAAGGCATACGCTCCATATCTTCCATGACATCAAAAGCCCTCTGACTTACAGATACAATGGACAATCCAGGCGGTGCTGCAAGGCATTTCTGTGAACCTACTAAGGCTATATCGACATTCCAGTCGTCTACCTTGACAAGATCACCACCAAGAGAAGTAACACCATCCATAATAAAAAGTGCACCATATTCCTTGGTAAGCTTTCCAATCTCTTTCGCAGGATTAAGAATACCGGTAGAAGTTTCATTATGAACTAATGTAACAGCTTTTGCACCTTCTTGCAGTTTCTCTTCAAGCTGACTAAGGTCTATGGAATCGCCCCACTCGTACACAAGGGGATCTGTCATTCCATACCTTTTTGCAATATTCTTAAAACGTTCACCGAATTTACCGTTCTCGATACAAATTATACGATCATTCGGCTTTGTTACGCATCCTACTGCAGCCTCCATAGCCGCAGTTCCTGAACCACTAAGAATAAAAATATCGTTTTTTGTATTGAAAATATCACTTAATATCTGCCTGCAATCATCATACATATCAGAAAATGCAGTGCTTCTGTGATTGATCATGGGCTTTGACATTGCTCTTAGTACCCTTGGTGCAACGGGTACAGGCCCCGGCATCATAAGCAAAGTATCTTCTAAATTCATATATATCGCCTGAAATTATGGATGAAACGAATATTCAATAAGAAATGCTTTTCGCTTTTCTATACGTTGTTGGAATTTGACTTCTTTAATGTAGACCTTATATATAATGAATGCGGGTATACGAAAGCAGAAATATCTTATCTATCTGCGCAATAATTTCATTAGATCATGTTTTGTGACAACACCTGCAATCTGACCTCTTTCAAGAACGATTACCGCCGGTGTGCTTTCCAGGAGATGGGAAACTAATTTTACATGTGTCCCGGGAGAGACAACTGGAAATGTATCACCCATAAGATCTCTTATTTTCATTTTTGATACTTCATAAGCTTTTTTCTCGGTCATTGAACGAACTATAGTCTCTTCCGAGATACTTCCAACCGGAACACCATTTTCAACTACCGGTATTTGTGAAATGTCATTTTCTTCCATAATTTTTACTGCTACATCCACTGGTTCTTCGGCACTTATCGATATAACATTAGTATTCATAAGGTTCCTTGCCACAATCTTACTTTCTTTCTCACTTTCATCGAATGCATCAAAAATACGTCTAAGAGTAGAAAGACGTGGATCAACGTCACCAGCTTCAATACGTGCTATCAGAGGCTGGCTTACACCTGCTTTTTTTGCCAGTTCACTCTGAGTTAGTCCAAGTTCGTTTCTTTTTTGCCTGATACTTTCAGGTGTAGGAAGGTGCATAATTATTACTCATAGTAATTATGCTATATAAATAATTGTAATCTCAAAAAAAGAAATTACTGACCAGATTCAAATTCCATGATCTGGCCACTTTCATCTATAAAAGTAGTCTTCCCGTCTTTTGTCTCCCATTTACTTAGTACTTTCCCATTCGCATCATAAGAAATCCAGCTGAACCTTTCATTATCTTCAGAGAACATGTATTCTACTTTGGCAACCTTATCTTCCGGATTGTTAGATTTGTACTCTGCAATGCACATTTTTACGCCATCTATCTCCTTGGTACCGGTATATACCAGCGAAACTTCTTCACCACTTGCAGGATTAGACATCTTCCATGAAGAACCTACAGGACACCAGCTATCTTTCTTACCTTGTTCTGTAGTAATATCAATTTTTTGTCCATCTTCAGTTTCAATAGTTTGAGTATCCTTACCGCCGCAACCCGAAGCGACTATGGATATCAATAATATTCCAACAATCAGCCATTTTAGAGTCATATAATCTCCAAATGGAGTCTTAGCTAATAAGATTTAAATTTATCGATATTATTTTGTTCAGAATCAGCTTTTATACATACCACACAATCAATCCTGCAACATACATGACATATAATAAAACCATGAAAACACCTTCCCAGCGTTCAAGACATTTTTTTGTCACTCCGAAAATGAGCAATATAAAGATGAACACCAGCATCATAGGAAAATCATAGTTTATGGACTGTTTCAGAGTTTCAAGAGAAGTTATCTGAGAACATACCCCCAAAATCAAAGTGATGTTCATGGTGTTAGCGCCAAGGATATTTCCGATAGACAGATCCTGATGTCCTTTGATTGTTGATGAAACAGCAGTTATTAACTCAGGCAGAGAAGTGCCAAAAGCCACAAGAGTAAGACCTATTATCATTTCAGGAATGCCCACTATGCGTGCAAGTTCAATACCTGAATTTACCATTATTCTACTTCCAATCACAACAAGGGAAGCGCCTACAAGGAAAAATACAATGTCTCTATGCATTTCTCTGAAAGGCACTTTTTCTATTTTATCCACGCCAGAAAAGACAGCACGCTGTAATTTATAATTGTAGTAAAGAAATCCTATAAAGATAATCAGCAATATAGTACCATCTATGTTTGAAATGCTTTGGTCCAAACTTATCAGGATGAGAATAATACCTCCAAGTGCCATGAAAAAACCTTTTCTTATAAAACTTTCCACTTCTACTGAAACTGCTCTTATTGATACAACCAAACCCAGTATAAGACCAATGTTACAGATCACAGACCCAACAGCATTTCCAACTGTCATATCAGTATGACCTATAAGCGCAGCTGTTGCAGAAACTGCAAGCTCCGGTGATGTTGTGGCAAAACTTACAATTGTTGCTCCAATTATAAATTTAGGTATACCGCTTTTTTCAGAAATGGAAACAGAAGATTCCACAAACCAGTCTGCACCTTTAGTTATCATTAACAAGCTGACTATGAAAAATAATATTGTAATAAGGATCATGTATGACTATGATATAGCCACATTGGATTTAAAATAAAGGGTTTACCTGTAACCCAAAGTCTGATCAGGGCAAATTAATGTTCAAGCCCAAGAGATGTCACTGCAATTACTATGATTATACCTAAACCCACCATCCGTGCAGAGTGTTTTAAAATGCTTTGCTTTGCAAGTTTGCCGGAATACAGTCCAAGAATAGATAGCACGGCAATACTAAGAATAATGGAAACCTGCAGCATGTATTCATCTAATAAAATGAAAGGTAGGATAGGAACCATTGAACCCAGAAAACTTGCCCCTCCATGAAAAATAGAATCACTCCATATCTTCTGTTTTGTCTGCTTTTCGATAGTAGTGCAGGCAAGGCTTCGAAGAAGAGGTTTTTCAAGTTCCGCGAGTTTTCCGTACTCTACAGCACTTTCAGCTAAATAAGAGCCAACACCGTTTGTAAGAGCAAGGGCTACAGCCCCGCCGAAAGCGGCATTGATTATTATAGAAGGATCATTGACCGCATGAGATGTACCGATGACCACACCTAATACTGCCAGTATACCATCGATGCTGCCCAGTATGATATATCTTCCATGTTCAACATTAAGTTTCATTACAATCCAGTTCGGTTCAAGGTAAGAATATTACTATACCTTCACTTGATTTATGATATAAAGAGCTTTTTAGTACTTATAAATACATTTATTAAAATATACGGCAACAGACTTATTTGTTATATAATGCTTATATGAAAAACATACATGGGAAATGATTATGAAAGTCGATGCACAATGTTCTTACTGCTTGCTATCAAGGATCCATTACGAATCAAAACTATCCACTGATGATGAGATACTTATAAACAATATCATGCAAGAATGCATCAAAGTCCTAAATGATACATATGCTCCGGGAGTTCCTGCGGCATTGGTATCTACTTCAATGCATAGAAAGGCATATGAACTTCTTAATGATGAAGATCCTTACAGGGACATGAAAGAACTGTGCAACCGTACTGCTGAAAAAGTACTTCCAATCGCAGAATCCCTGATATATGAGGGGGAAAACTCTGAAACTGAACTTTTTCGAAGAGCTGTCCTTGCAGCTGTAATAGGTAATTTCTTTGATTTCGGAGTAATGGGGCTTGAAGTTCCCATAAGCGTGTTCGATGAGACATTCAGGCAACATTTTATGAGGGGACTTGATATAGATGACACAAACAAAATGTTTGAAATGCTTGATAATGTAGTATATGTTGCAGATAATTGTGGTGAGATCCTTCTTGACACTCTGGTTTTTGATATTATTAAAAAAATAGGTGGTCATGTAACGCTGGTGGTAAGAGGGATGCCAATACTGACTGACGTAACAATGAAGGAAATATATGAGTGGAAAATTGATAGAAAAGTAGACAGGGTTCTTACTACTGGTTCAGGATCTATTGGAGTGGATCTGGAACTTGCTCCAAAGCAGCTTCTTGAAGCTTTTGACTGCGCATCTTTAATAATCAGCAAAGGAATGGCAAACTATGAAACACTTACTGAACATGATATCGGACCTATCGCATATCTGCTTAAAGCCAAATGTAAACCAGTAGCAAGACATATTGGAGTAGAGGTAGGTCATTCTGTGGCAAAATTGTGCGAATAAAACAGGTGATAATTAGTGTGTGAATTAAATGCAATATACTTGAAGGAAAATAACAGACAGCTGATAATGGAATCAGTTACAAAAATACTGATAGATAATGATATTATTGAGTTGAAAGATATACTCGGTGACAAAAAAAAAATAGAAGGGACTATAAAAGAAATAGACTTCTCAAAGGGGGAAATAGTTATACTTGGTAAATAACTATTATTAGGTAAAGATGTATAAATTGTTTAAAGATTAAAATCTGTATGTTCAACTTTTGATGGACATCTTTGGAAAAACATTTACCTACAAAGATGAGATAATAGGTATAAGAGATTAGAGGTATATATATGTCAAAAGTAAAAGTTGCTATAAACGGCTATGGAACCATAGGAAAACGTGTTGCTGATGCTGTGCAGCTACAGCAGGATATGGAAGTAGTGGGTATTTCAAAGACAAAACCCAATTTTGAGGCATTTGTTGCACTAGAAAAAGGATATCCATTGTATGCACCTGCTGATAAAATAAAAGGTATGGAAAAAGGAGGAATTGAGACCTCTGGCACAATAGAAGACATGATACAGGCTGCAGACATAATAGTAGACTGTACTCCAGGGGGATTGGGAGAGGAGAACAAGGCACTCTACACAAAAGCAGGTGTTAAAGCTATATGGCAAGGAGGGGAGGAACATGAGCTTGCAGGTTTCTCTTTCAATGCGGTTGCAAACTATGAAGAAGCTCTTGGAAGAGATTTTGCAAGAGTGGTTTCCTGTAATACAACCGGACTTTGCAGGGTAATCTACCCTCTTGACCAGGAATTTGGAATAAAAAAAGTACGTGTAACACTTATGCGCAGAGCTGCTGATCCTAATGATGTAAAGAAGGGGCCAATAAATGCAATCGTACCAAATCCAATAAAGCTGCCTTCACACCATGGACCTGATGTAAAATCTGTGATTCCGCATATCAATATTACTTCCACAGCTGTGGTATTACCCACCACCCTTATGCATCTGCATAGTTTGAATATAGAACTGGACAAGCAATGTAATGCCGATGATGTTGTCGATCTTTTTGCTGCTCAGTCACGTATACGATTTGTTGGGCAGGGAATAACCTCTACTGCAGAAATAATGGAGCTTGCTAAAGACCTTGGACGCCCACGGGGTGATATGTGGGAAAATTGTATATGGGATCAGTCCATAACTGTGGATGACGATGAATTATACTTCTTCCAGGCTATCCATCAGGAATCCGATGTGATACCCGAGAACGTGGATGCAATACGTGCAATGATGGAACTGGAAAGCAATGGTGCCAGATCTATTGAAAAAACAAACAAAGCAATGGGTATTTAAAACATTTTTTTATGAATATCGATTCAGAGCTGCTGGAACTGTGTGATAAAGTTTCTGCAGCTTCATATAAAGCAATAAAAGCCATTGTAGGTACAGCTGAAGCGTATACCACTTTATACATTGGTGCCGATGGCACACCGACAAAACTTATAGATGACTTATCTGAAAGTGCGATCATTCTGGAATTGCAAAAAGATGGCCGCTCCATGCGCGTAATTAGTGAAGAGTGCGGAGAAAGAATTATTGGATTTAAACCTGAAATAACTCTGGTGATAGATCCTCTTGATGGAACCCATAACGCTGCCATGGGAATCCCCTTTTACAGTATTTCCATAGCAATTGCTGATCCATCTTTATCAAAGATCAGGTTTGGATATGTAAAAGACTTTGTTACAGGAGATGTATATTGTGCTGAAACTGACAAAGGAGCATACCTTAATGGGCAAAGGATACATCCATCAATAAAATCAAACCTGATGGAATTCTGTGTTAGTGTATACGGATATCATCCACATGTGACAAAGACAACGAATCTTTGCCAGGCTGTACGAAGGATTCGTATTCTGGGATGTGTATCTCTTGAACTTTGTTATGTTGCCAGTGGGAAACTTGATGCTTTTGTTGATGTGCGGGGTTCTTTGCGTCTTACAGATGTTGCAGCCGGCAAACTCATCGTGGAAGAAGCAGGAGGTAAAGTAAGTGATGAGAAAGGTTGTAAGCTGATACTTCAAGATAACGTGGTGAACCGTGTCCATATGGTGGCAACAAATGGATTATTACACCAGCAGATCCTTAATATTACAGGAAGACAATGAGATGATAAAGAAAATAGGAATTGTATCTCGATACGACAAACATGAAGCACTTGAACTGGTAGAGAAAATAATTTCTAATTTCAGGGATGATGTTGATATATACCTTGCTCCTCGAACAGCTGAACATCTGGGAAACAGCTATCCTTGCATGGCAATAGATTCTATGAGGGCTGCAGGCGTTGAGTTGATCATTTCAATTGGTGGAGATGGAACAGTACTTCGCACGATTTCAAAGATGGATGATCCCCTGCCTTTACTTGCTATAAATATGGGAACACTGGGTTTTTTAGTGGATGTGAAACCTGAAGATGCCATTAAAACTATAGAAAATGTTCTTAAAGGTTTTACCTATACAGAACGCTTCAGACTTGCTGTGCAACTCAATGAAGAAAATCTTCCTTGTGCTACAAATGAACTGGTACTGATTACTTCCAGAGCTGCAAAGATATTGTCTTTCAGTATATGTGTGGATGAATCGCTGATAGATGAACTTCGTGCGGATGGTGTGGTGATAGCAACACCAACTGGTTCAACTGCCTATGCTATGAGTGCAGGTGGTCCGATAATAGATCCCAGAGTAGATGCAATATTGATAGTGCCGCTTGCTCCATTTAAGCTTTCAGCAAGGCCATGGGTTGTACCAGGGAGCAGTAAAATAAAACTCACCATGACAACCCCTGAAAAAGAAGCTGCTATTGTAATTGATGGACAGCATACATATCATATTCATGAAAAAGATGTTATAACACTCAGTAAGGCTAAAAATCCAGCACGTTTTGTGAAAATGAATATAGATGGTTTCTATGAGAAAGTGAAAAACAAGCTTGCTTGATTTTTAGTTTACGGGAAGTTGTCTACCTGTCACTTTACGTATAATGCTTTCGCTTGAATGCGAAAAATATATTTAATATACTAACACATTTAAATTATATAAACTGAAGATCATTTTGAAGTGATAAATATATGTTAACAAAAGATTATTCAAGGAATGAACTGATACAGTTTCTTGATATCAAACCTCTTGATATAGAAATTTGTGATGTTACATTGCGCGATGGTGAACAGACACCTGGAGTGGTTTTTACAAAAGAGGAAAAAATGGATATTGCAACTGAGCTGGATTCAATTGGAATTGAAATAATAGAATCAGGCTTTCCCGTTGTATCTCATACTGAAAAAGAAATTGTAAAAGAGATCGCCCATATGGGACTCAATGCCAAAACATGCTGTCTGGCACGGGCAAGGGTTAGTGATGTAGAAATAGCTCTTGAATGTGATGTGGATTTTGTAAGTATTTTTATTGCAATGTCAGAACTGCATCTTAAGCACAAATATCACAAAAGCTATGAAGAGATGTTTGGACTTGCTATGGAAGCTGTACAATATGCCAAGGATCACGGTCTTGGTGTAAGATTTGCTGCTGAGGATGGAAGCAGGACAGACATAGAAACACTTAAAAGAGCGTTTCTTGATGCAGAAGAATATAGAGTAAACTATGTAAGTATTGCAGATACAATTGGAATCCTTAATCCAAGTACTACTTACTACTTAATCAATGAACTAAAAAAAGTTATAAAGACGCCAGTATGCATCCATTGCCATGATGATCTTGGAATGGCCACAGCTAATACACTGGCAGCTGCAGAAGCTGGCGCTAAACAATTGCATACAACTGTCAATGGTATTGGAGAAAGGGCAGGTAACGCTTCTCTTGAAGAAGTACTTGTGGCCCTTAGAGTTCAATATGGCATTGAGAGATATGATACACAAAAGCTAACTGCTCTTTCAAAAAAAGTAGAGAAATATTCTGGCATTAAGCCAGGTGTGACAAAAGCTATCATTGGAGAACATGCATTTTCTCATGAATCTGGTATTCATGTGTGTGCTATTCTTGAAGAACCTCGAACCTATGAACTTTTCTCTCCTGAAATGGTAGGTGGACAACGCCGTCTTATCGTGGGTAAACATACAGGTATCAAAGCATTAAAGGGCATTGTCAAGAGTATGGGGTATGACCTTAGTGATGAAGCCCTGTCTGAACTGATCGGGAAGGTTAAAAACAGTGCAGAAACAAAATATGGGATCACAAGCGAAAGATTGGAAGAAATGATTAACGAAATCAAAAAATGCTGACTTCTTACAATTCTCTCCATTTATTCTGGTATTGCCTCTATTTTTTCACTATTTTGCGAACTTTCAGATGTGTAATCATATAAATCATCATCTGAGAGGTTCATTTGATTATTCTCGAGGATAATAACGTAATCCGCTGAGTTCCTGAGAGCAGCAGAGAAACCTGGTTCCACTCCAAATAAGATAGTTTCTTTTCCATTCTCATTCGCTTTGTTTAAGAGAGGTTTAAAGTCAGCATCCCTTGTAACAAGAGCAAGAGTATCAATGGTAGGGTTAAAAACAAGTTCCATTCCTTCCACTGCAAGACGTACATCTACATCACTTGAACAAATTATAGGTTCAAAGCCATTGTTCTCAATGGCCTCTACAAGTTTATCAGAAGCATATTGGTTGAGGAAGACCCTGCCTACTTTCACATTGCCATACTCTTTCAACACATCCCTTATTTCTTCAAGATTCACATTGAATTCTTTTCGAAGAACATTAGGACCATCGACAAGAAGACCAATCCTCCTCCTTCCTACCTCTTTTTTTGTGCTGAGATACCTGACAATGGAATTCAATCCAGTCTTTACATTTTGCATAATGTCCTCACTCTTTATAGTTACCTTATGATAACTATCTAATTAGAAGTATTATGAGCCAATTGATTTTTATAGTTTTGTGTACCCTTCTCTTCAATTTAAAACGATATATAAAATGTTTTTAAAGAATTTCAGCCATTGTTGTTTTTTTTACATCACTTTTATATGATACCGACTCTACGAGCCTGAAATAATTTATCATTCTCTGTTTCTCTCTTTTGCGTGTATAGACAATTTCTCCACCGTTTTCATTATATATTTCCAAAACTTCCTTGAATTGTTCAAGCTCAGTTTCAGAAAGTTCTATAAAACTTATACCATCAAGCAACCAATTATATACTTCAAGAAGGATCACTTCACGCACTCTTTTTAAACCTGTGGTTTCCGCGTAATCATGTTTATATACGGTTCTTTTCAGTTGAGGTGACCAGCCTGCAAACACTTCATGCTTATCGATAAAAGTAATAGGAATAACTTCACCTTCAACAGGTTTTGGATAAGTTGTTTTTAAGTGCTTAAGACGTTGCAGGTCATCACCTTCAATAATAATCATCATATATCATATTATATTTCTTAGTATTTTTGATCCTCAATCCCAAGAACAGACCTATTAAAATCCCACTAAGATGTGCAGTATGCGCCACCATGTCATTTGATCCTATCAAAGCAAAGTCCAACAATGCAAAGAGTAAGAGTGCATATTTTATTTGCATTGGTATGAAATACACATAAACCTTTAAATCCGGCGCAAGTACTGTAAGTGTTGCAAAAACACCAAGAATAGCACCGCTGGCGCCCACTACTGCTGAGAAAGGATTTGAAACTGTCAATACATATCCTAACGCTGCAACAATTCCAGAAATGAAGTATACCAACAAGAAAGTTCGATTACCTACACGATATTCCAATTCACGCCCGAAGAAAAAGAGAACAAGCATATTGAAGAATAGGTGACCGAAATCTACATGCAGGAACATGTGAGTGATTATAGTCCATGGCATTGTTGTCATATATGCAGGAGTAAGTTTAAAAAAATTAAAAAATGAAGGCCCTATTAAAATGTTTCCAATAAAAAACGAAATCAGGCATATATAGATAATAGTCATGGAAGGACTTGTTTTCATTGAGTTCATAATAATTCTCCAAGTATTTTTTATTGTGCCTTTTAAAGCTTGCTTTAATGTTGTAAGAAGTATTCCTTTGAAGACATGGGAATTATAATCAGTATTTTTGTTGTTTTTTCTTCCATAATATCCCGGATAACGCTGATTGAATTCCAGGCCTTCACATGCATGCTGTTCTGGTAACCTATGTGCTGCGCAAAAATTCTTGCCGCAATACCTACATGTGAAAAGAAAAAATTCTTTTTTGCCGCATATCCAGCAACTTTCATCTTCAGTGTTTGCCAAATTATCCTCTATCTACGTATAGACACATAAAATAAAACAGTTTCTAAAATAAAAATACCAATTTCATCATGTATCATCAAGAATAATCATGATATTTGCGGAAACTTTATAAGACAATATCACCTAATCGGATTCGAAATTTATTGCAATTCCTTTTTTAAATTGGTTTGTTAGATTATATCATCCATCATTTATCACAAACAATCGTGATAAATAGGGGAATATTTTTATAGTGGCTTGTTCATTAGGATGCAAGTAACACTCCTATAAAAGTATTACGCTATGTATGATTTGTAACAATAATTGCTATAAATTAAATCATAAGTATGCAGTGGGATATAAGGAGGGCAAAACACATGAATAAAATATCCACAGGAAAGTTTTCCATTGAAGATTTGGAGAATGTCCAGATTACGATCAACAATATAGTGGGTGCCATTGAGACAAAAGCTGAAGAAGAAGGAATAGAGATAGGACCAACTCCTAAACCGGGTATCTCCGCTCTTAGGGAATGGGACTACAAATTGCTGTCCCGTTATCAGCCAGTATATACTCCTGTCTGTGACCAATGCTGTTACTGTACATTTGGTAAATGTGACCTTGGTGGTAACAAGGAAGGAGCATGCGGAATAAACATGGCAGCTCATCAGGCAAGAGAATTCCTTCTTCGGGTAATCACCGGTGCTGCTGCTCATTCTGGACATGGAAGACATATATTACATCACCTTATCGAAATACACGGGCGAGATCATCCAATAGATGTTGGACCTTCAAATCTGCTTGCTCCAAATACGCAGCTTGTAACTGGAATAATACCCAAAACGCTGGGAGACCTTGAAACAGTTATGGATTATGTAGAAGAGCAGCTTACACAGTTACTTGCGACAATCCATATGGGACAAGAAGGTTCTGCTCTTGATTTTGAATCAAAGGCTCTGCATGGAGGAATGCTTGATCATGTAGGCATGGAAGTTTCCGACATTGCTCAGGTCTCATGTATGGGAATGCCAAAATCCGATCCGGAAACTCCTCTTGCCGAAATTGGGATGGGATGCATAGATTCCACAAAGCCTGTACTTCTGGTGATTGGGCATAACGTAGCAGGTGTTACATATATTATGGACTATATGAAAGAACATAACCTGGAAGATAAAATAGAGCTTGCAGGTCTTTGCTGCACTGCCATTGATATGACACGATATAAGACAGACAAACGTAGCCAACCCAGAGCTAAAGTTATTGGTACCCTTGCAAAAGAACTGAAAATGATTCGTTCAGCTGCTCCAGATGTTATTGTGGTGGATGAGCAATGTGTCAGAGCTGATGTCCTGGATGAAGCCAAGAGATTGTTTATACCTGTGATAACCACCAATGAAAAAATCATGTATGGGCTACCTAATAGATCTAATGATAGTGCTGACAGGATCATTGAAGATCTTTCCTCGGGTAAAGAAGCAGGGGCTTTGATACTTGATTTTGATTTGCTTGGGGAAGTAGCTCCACGCCTTGCCATGAAGATGGCACCTATAAGAGAGGCAAAGGGTATCAAATCCCTTCCTTCGGAAGAAGAGATGAAAACATTGACTGCTGCATGTGTACAATGTGGTGCATGCGAAGTCGTATGCCCCAATAACCTGCCTATAATGAACGCTATGAAGGCAGCAGTTGAAGGAGATCTTACAAAGTTTGAGAAACTTCATGATCATTGTATAGCGTGCGGACGCTGTGATCCTGTCTGCCCCAAAGATATTCCAATTCTTAATGTAATAGAAAAGGCTGCACAGAAGGTAATCCGCGAAGAAAAAGGAAAAATGAGAGCAGGCAGAGGGCAGATAAGTGATCCTGAGATCCGTGAAGAAGGCGTCAACCTTGTAATGGGCACAACACCTGGTATTGTGGCAATGGTTGGTTGTTCAAATTACCCAGAAGGTACTAAAGATTTATATACTGTCGCCAATGAGATGCTGCAACGGAACTATATTGTAGTAATGTCCGGGTGTTCTGCCATGGATCTGGGTATGTATAAAGATGAAGACGGGCAGACTTTGTATGAGAAATATCCCGCTAAATTTCTGGCAGGTAATCTTATAAATGTAGGTTCTTGTGTATCCAACTCACATATTACAGGCACTGCAATCAAAGTAGCTGCCATATTTGCCCAACGGAACATTACAGGTAATTATGAGGAAATTGCAGACTATATCATGAACCGTATAGGTGCAGTTGGTGTGGCATGGGGTGCCTATTCCCAAAAAGCTTCATCCATTGCTACAGGCTGCAACAGGCTGGGCATACCCGTAATAGTAGGACCACATGGCTCCAAATACAGACGGGCACTTATAGGCAGACCCTATAATGAACAGGACTGGAAAGTATACGATGCACGTAATGGAGAGGAAATGCCCATACCTGCCTCACCTGAATTCCTGCTTACAACAGCAGAGACTATTGAAGAACTCATGCCCATGATCGCCAAAAACTGTATCAGGCCAAGCGATAACAATATGGGACGCATGATCAAGCTCACTCACTATATAGAACTTAGCCAGAAATATCTGGGACACATGCCTGAAGACTGGTACAAGTTCGTAAGGACAGAAACAGATCTACCACTGGCAAAACGTGAGGAATTACTGAAGATTCTGGAACAAGAGCACGGATGGGAAATTGATTGGAAGAGGAAGAAAATCATCTCGGGTCCGATTATGAAAATGGACGTGTCTGCACAACCTACCAATGTTAAGAGGCTATGCAAGGAGAGTGTATGCTGATGGTAGACACTACAAAAAATACAATGGTACATACCACCTGGGGAACCAGAAGTGCAAAACCTGTACAGCCATTAGTAGCTGCCAAACTTATTTCTAAAGCCAAGAGACCCCTTCTGGTTGTTGGTTCTGAAATTCTTGAAAGCGATGTGCTTTCCAAAGCAATTGCTTTGGGAAAAAAAGGTCTGCAGATTGCTGCAACCGGACATTCAATACAAGGTTTCAAGAATCAGGAAGTAAATGCAAAATACATTAATATTCATTTCCTTGCACACTATCTTAGTGATAAAAACTGGAAAGGACTGGACGGTAATGGTTCCTATGATCTGCTGATCTTCCTCGGCCACAAGTTATATTATATGGACCAGGTACTGTCAGGCATAAAGAACTTCACTGACATTAAGACACTGGCCATAGACAGGCGTTATTCCCAGAATGCTGATATGTCTTTCGGGAACCTGAAACCTGAAGACCATCTGGCTGCACTGGATGAACTCATAGCTAACATTTGAATCATGAGCAAGAAATCGCGGAGAAAGTAAAATGGCAGATGAATTCCCTTTTGAGATATCTCCTATGTTTGAAGGAGAAAGGATTAGAAAGGAAAATATGTATGTTGAACTTGCCGGTCCGAAGTCCATTGGTTTTGAACTGGTAAGAGCAGCAGATATGAACGACGTGGAAGATGGCAAATTCACACTGATAGGTCCTGATCTTGCAGATATGGCTGAAGGTTCCAGATATCCTCTTGCTATGATCTACAAGATTGCAGGTGAACTGGTGGAGACTGATCTGGAATCAATAGTAGAAAGGAGAAACCATGAATTCCAGAACTATATTCAAGGTCTTATGCACCTTAACCAAAGAGATGATGTGTGGCTTAGAGTAAGCAAAGATGCTGTGAAAAAGGGACTTAATTCTTTCGAACAGATCGCAAAAGCCATCATGATGCTTTTCAAAAATGAGCTTCCATTCATAGAAAAAGTGGAAACGATATATATTACAGATCAGGCAGAAATAGAAAAAGAGATCGAAATGGCAAGAGCTGTTTATAAGGCAAGAGATGACAGGACAAAGGGTCTGCATGATGAAGATGTAGACACATTTTATGGTTGCACGCTATGTCAGTCTTTTGCACCAACCAATGTATGTGTGATCACACCTGACAGGATTTCCCTATGTGGTGCTATTAACTGGTTCGACGGAAGAGCAGCTGCGAAAGTGGATCCTGAAGGACCACAGTTCGCTATTGAAAAAGGGGAGCTACTTGACGCTGCATCTGGGGAGTACTCCGGTGTTAATGCTCTTGCAAAACGTTTATCGAGCGGTGAGTACGACAGGATTAAGCTGCATTCATTCTTTGAATATCCTCATACATCATGTGGTTGCTTTGAGGTAGTAGGTTTCTACATTCCAGAAGTTGATGGTATTGGTTGGGTGGACAGAGACTTTGCAGGTACTGCCCCTAATGGTCTACAGTTCTCTACTATGGCGGGGCAGACTGGAGGAGGAAAACAGGTAGTTGGTTTCCTTGGTATAGGTGTTAACTACTTCCGTTCTCCTAAGTTTATTCAGGCTGACGGTGGCTGGGAACGGGTTGTCTGGATGCCGAATATGCTAAAACAAAAAGTAGTTGAGAGTATTCCCCAAGAGCTTAAGGATAAAATTGCAACTGAAGAGGATGTAAAAGACGTTGAGTCTTTAAAGAACTTCCTTAAAGAAAAAGATCATCCCATTATTAAGAGATGGATAACTGAAGAGGAAGAAGCTCCTGCAGAAGAAGAAAAAGAAGAGGTCAGTGGAATTTCTCAGCCACAACTTCAGCAGCCACCTGTACAATACATTCCACAGAATATGCCATCTGGCTTTTTGCCTTCAGTGCCAATGACAGGTAGTTCCGGAAGTGGTGGCGTAAAAATAGTTCTTAAGAATGCTAAAGTTACAGTGGATAGGATAATTATCAAAAAAATAGAGTGACAGAGGCCGACTGTGACCAGAATAATTGCAGTGACCGGGAAAGGTGGAACTGGAAAAACAGCAATCACCACCTTACTAATCCGACACCTTACCAAAGGTAACAAGGTAGTACTTGCGGTGGATGCTGATCCTGATACAAATCTTCCTGAAACACTGGGATGCAAGGTACACAGGACTATCGGCGATGTGAAAGAATTCATGCATGAAGAGCGTGAAAATCTTCCACCCGATGTCAACAAGCAGTCCATTCTGGAGTCAAAGATTTATGAAATAATAGAAGAGTTACCTGGATATGACCTGCTGGTAATGGGTCGTCCCGAGGGAGCTGGATGTTACTGTTATGTCAATAATCTGCTAAGAGGCATAATGAACAAACTCGTTGGTAACTATGATGTACTGATAATTGATGCTGAAGCAGGACTTGAACATTTCAGCAGAAAGATATTCAGACAAATTAATGATCTTATCGTAGTTACTGACGGCTCCCGCAGAGGACTCGGAACTGCTGAACGTATCCGTGAGCTTGTCGAAGAACTGGAAACTGATGTTGATCACATATATGTGATTGCCAACAAGGTGACTGACAGTACCCGTGAAACTATTTCAAGTACTGCTGCAGAACTTGGGCTCGAGCTTATAGGTATGGTCCCATTGGATGAGATGATAGTACAAAGAGATCTTGCTGGACAATCTCTCATGGAACTTCCAGAGGACTCTCCTGCTGTCAAAGAAATAGAAAATATATCCCGGAAACTAAATTTATAAAATTCTCTTGCTGTATGGTGGAATATGTATGACAAAGAAAACAAAATTAACCGATATTACTAACATGTTCAAAGAATTCGATATTGAATCTCTTGAAGGTGTAACTATTGAGGGTGATATCGAATTGAACATCACCGGTGGAGGGGGGCTTAATCCTGCACTGGCTTATGCACTTGGACAAGAAATTTCGCATATCTCTCTGCACATGGCAAATATAGGACGTATACTGGGATATCCAGTTGACCAGTTGTTTGCACAAGCTTTTGGTATGGGGATTGCTAGTACATCTCCACCTGTAGCGCAGATGGCTGATACAAAAGCCAAAATTCAGGAACTTCTGGCAGCAAAGTTTGAGGTTGCTTCCGTAAGCAATTGGATAAAACCTATACAGGAAGTCACCCTTGGTGCTACATCTTCAGATGGTGGTTCCAGAAAGAGCACTGTTACCCTGGGTGGAGAAAACGCTCTTCCGTATTACTTCGATGCAGCGATGCCTCACCGCAACTACGTCACCATGGATGTCTTTGATATGCCCATTAGTATGGCTAAGGCGGTTAAATCCAACTATGATGATGTGATCAACGATCCTGCTGAGTGGGCGAAGAAAGTAGTAAGGGATTTTAATGCAGATATGGTTACCATCCACCTGATATCTACTGACCCTCTTATCAAAGATACTTCTGCCAGAGATGCAGCCAGAGTGGTGGAAGATGTACTTCAGGCAGTGGATGTGCCTATAGTTATCGGTGGTTCCGGAAATCCTCAGAAGGATCCCGAAGTATTGGAAAAAGCTGCAGAAGCCGCAGCTGGGGAAAGAGTACTTCTGGCTTCTGCAAGTCTTAATCTGGATTACGAGAGAATAGCTAAAGCTGCTATAAACAACGGTCATGTGGTGCTTTCCTGGACCCAGCTGGAAATAAATGCCCAGAAAGAGCTTAACAGAAAACTTATGAAACAGTGTAATGTTCCAAGAGATAGTATCATCATGGATCCCACAACCGCAGCTTTGGGTTATGGTCTGGATTATGCTTATAGTAATATGGAACGTATAAGACTTGCAGGTCTTATGGGTGATGATGAACTGACATTCCCGATGTCTTCAGGAACAACCAATGCATGGGGAGCCCGTGAAGCATGGATGGTCTCGTCTCCACTTCCGCAGGATTCTGACTGGGGTCCAAGGGAATACCGTGGCCCAATATGGGAAATTATCACAGGTTTAGCATTGTCTCTTGCCGGAAATGATCTTTTTATGATGATGCATCCCACATCTGTCCAGGTACTCAAAGAGATAACACAGACACTATATGGTTCTATTGAATCGGAAGGTATTGATATCAGCAACTGGATTGGAATGGAGGTATGAAAATGAAGATAAACAGTCCCCTTGAAGCATATAAATATCTTCCTGGCACTAACTGCGGTGAGTGTGGGGAACAGACTTGCATGGCCTTTGCTTCACACCTGATAGACCGCTCCAAGAAACTAACCGACTGCACACCTATGCTCGAAGAAAAGTTCAATAAAAAGTTCAAGGAGCTTCAGACCCTTCTTGCACCTGAAATCCGTGAAGTGGAAATTGGTGTGGGTGACAATGCTGTAAAAATAGGCGGTGATGATGTGCTGTACCGCCATAAGCTGACATTTTTCAATCCCACTGCATTTGCTTATGATGTATGGGACACTATGCCTGAAAATGAACTTGTTGAAAGGGTAGAGAAGATAAGGGACTTCAAGAAATTCTATGTAGGTAACTTCCTTACTCTGGATATGATAGCTATCAGGTCTGTATCCAATGAACCAAGAAAGTTTGCTGATACCGTGAAAAAAGTCATTGCTACTACTGATATGCCTCTTATCTTATGCTCCTTCAATCCTGAAGTATTGAAAGCCGGCCTTGAGGTAGCAAAGGATAAGAATCCATTGTTGTACGCTGCAAACAAAGAAAACTGGAGGCAAGTGGCAGATCTGGCGCTTGAATATGATGTACCTGTCACTTTGTTCTCACCAGATGATCTGGATAATCTAAAGTCTCTTGCAGTAACTTTTGCGAAGTTGGGTACTGAAAAGCTTGTACTTGATCCTGGAACTTTCCCATCAGGTAAGGATCTTAAGAAAACATTTACCAATTTCCTGAAAATCAGAAGAGCAGGTATTGAAGGTGATAAAGATATTGCCTATCCACTAATGGCTGTGCCTCTAACTGCCTGGATGGTGCAAGACGATGATGTGAGTGCCTCATATTGGGAAACTGTCATTGCGTCCATCTTCACTATTAAATATGGTGATATAATGATAATGCACAGTATCGAACCATATGCACTGCTTCCACAGCTGCATATAAGAGATACTATTTACACAGATCCACGTAAACCTGTAAGTGTCCAGCCTGGCATGTACAAGATAGGTACACCTGATAAGGATTCTCCTGTGCTTGTCACAACCAATTTTGCCCTTACTTACTATACTGTTGAAAGTGACCTTGCTTCAAGTAAGATCAACTGTTATCTCTGGGCCATTGATACGGATGGTATTGGTGTGGAAGCTGCAGTAGCTGGTGGCCAGCTCACAGCAGCAAAAATAAAGAAAGGTATAGAAGAGTCCGGTTTTGATCTCAAAAGAGACACATCTCATAACACCATAATTCTTCCAGGACTTGCAGCGCGTTTACAGGGAGACGTCGAAGATGAAACTGGTGCAAGGGTTATGATAGGTCCTGCTGACTCCGGCAGACTTCCCGGATGGATGGAAAAAAACTGGCCTCCAAAAACAAAATAAATTATAGTGTCCGCACCTTGCGGACATATTCTCTGTTTTCACTTGATCCCATAAAACTTTAAGTATAGTGTAAAATACTTGAATATATAAGATATTCAGAGAACTTTTTGTCATGAAAATATATATGCCATCGATAAAAAAATTAATATTTCTTTGGATTTAACACAACATAATTATACTACCTATTTGTTGTTTTATTTGGTTTTTATCATGTCTGAGATAGTTCGCCATAAAAACAGTATTGAATTAACAAAAAATGGTAAGCACTGTGTCATTCTCGGGGATGTAGAGGATGTATCAGATGAATATATCATAAAGCTTGCACAATGGGCTACATCTCGGTGGGATTATGAAAAGATTAAAATGTGGAAAAAATCTGATACTTTAAGCCCCGGCTATTATATCAGATTTTCAGAGAAAGGCGCATACAAAGTACATGTGCTTGATGAAAGTATGCTTAAAGACCTTTTTGATGGTTCACATAAGGATAGTCCTGAAAAATTAAAGGATTGGAATAAGAAAGAACTTATTGCATATGTGGATTGGTATGTTAATGGTTAATAAGATTTTTATGATATCAATAGATTTTCACATGTAAAATTCTGGATTTTCAAAAATGTTTTTATTTTATTTCCAATCCATGGGGTAAATCATTGTTTCTCATATATTTTAGAATATACGCTATATTCAATTATTGAAATTGAACAAGCTAAATCCTTCGTGTGGCAAGGAAGTAAGGATACATAACATGTATGAGTTTTATATTCATACCTCTAAGAATAGAATTGTTTTAAAATCAAGGAGGAAAAATATGAGTAAAGTGTTCTTTAAAGCTGCTGAAGAAATCGGACCGGCAAACACCCATATTGATCATATAAAAGAACTGTTCTGGAAAATACCTGTAGTGGAAAAAGGTGATCTTGTAGCTATCAAAATTCATCCAGGAGAATACGGAAATACAACTTATGTACCTCCTGTAATAGTGCGTACAGTAACAGATCTTGTAAAGGAAGCAGGTGGAATACCATTCATAACAGATACTACTGTGTTATACAGAGGAAAACGTTTCAATGGACCTGATCTTCTCTGGACTGCTGCTGTCAATGGCTTCACATTTGGAAGTATGAATGCGCCTTTTATTTCTGCAGATGGAATACTTGGAGACGACAGTGTGGAAGTACCTATAGGGGGGGAATATATCAAAAATATCACGGTAGCTTCTGCAATTGCAAAAGCTGATGCCATGATTCTTATATCACATTGCAAAGGACATCCAGCATCCGGCTTCGGTGGTGCAGTTAAGAATCTGGGAATGGGATGTCTTGATAAGGAAGGCAAAGCAAAAGTACATTCACCCGGCAAACCGGACATTTACCCAGAAAAATGTACTGGCTGTGGTAAGTGTATAAAAACATGTCCTTGGGATGCAATCTCGCTTGAAAATGGTAAAGCCTGTGTAGACAAAAATAAATGCAAGGGAGAATTATCATGCATTGAATCATGTAAATTTGGAGCTATTGTGCCACCTGAAAACTGCACCACTGAAATACAGGCTAGATTAGGAGAAGCTTCTCTGGGACCTCTTAGATTGCTCCCTGGAAAGATAGCATATATAAACTGGATATTTGACTTAACACCAGGGTGTGATTGTTTCAATTTCTCTGCTCCTGCTTTTGCAAAAGATGTTGGTATAGTTGCTTCAAAAGATCCTGTTTCCATTGACAAGGCAAGTCTTGACCTGATCAATAAAAAAATAATTGAAGAGGGTTGTATGCATTCAATAATTGACTTATGGGGTATTGACCCAATAATTCATCTCAAATATGCTGCCAAGATGGGAGCCGGCAATATGGAATACTCGTTATGCAGAATTTAAGTAATTCAGCAAGTTTCTTATTTTTTATGATACTTTTATGTAAACACTATAAACTGAATATTCCCAACCGAAACTACTATTTAATCATATACATTATGGATTGCAATGACATTAATCACTTGTCCTCAATGTGGAAATAAGACAGAGGTATTAATTCGGGGCAGATGCAGAGAATGTTTTTTTCAGAATTTTGCCATAGCCCAACTGCCTCGGGTAATTCAGGCAAGAGTATGTGCCACATGTGGAGCACGTCTCAGTCATGGAAAATGGACTGATGAATACGATATGGAAAACATCGTTCTGAAAACCGTCGAAGATAATATTTCTATACACAAAGATGCAAACGATGTGCAAGTGTGCATAAACACAAAACAAATCACACCTTACATGTACAGCGCAAAAGTTAATGTAGCTGCAAAAGTGGAAGAACAAACTGTTACTGATGAACTTTTCTGTGAAGTGCGTCTAATAAGAGAATCGTGTGATATGTGCAGCCGGATTTCAGGTGGTTATTTTGAAGGTATCCTGCAAATCCGAGCAGTTGAAAGAACACCTACTGACAGAGAAATCGAAATATGTCTTGAAATTATAGAAGGGATTATACACCGTATGCGTGCCAAAGGTGATCGCCTTGCATTCATAACCGAAAAGATCAGATCAAAAGAAGGGCTTGATCTTTATATCGGATCAGTTAATTTTGGGAGGCATGTTTGTAAAGCAATCACAGAAGAACTGGGGGGCACTTACAATGAATCACCATCGTTGTTCACTCAGAAAGATGGTAAGGAAATATATAGAATAACTTTTTCTGTGAGATTACCGAAATTTATGCCAGGTGCTATAATAAATACAGGTACTAAAAAAATAATTGTTAAACATATGGGGAAAAAGCTGACAGGAATTGACCTTACCGATAGTTCACGTTTCATTGCTGCAGAAAATCAGATTGAATCAGCAAAACAGGTAGGTCACATTAAAGATGCTGTTTATGCGGTGCTGGTTGCTGAAGATGAACAGGAACTTATAATATTGGATCCTGTTACATTTAGAACTGTAAATGTGAAGAAACCTCCTGAATTTTTAACACCTGAAAATGAAGAAATTCCTGTGATAAGAATAGAAGAAGAATTGTTCCTCCTGCCTTCTGAATGTAAAAAGATCAATACATTGAAGGGCTGATCATTTGAATGTGCTTGTAATTGGTTTTAGTACCCGCAATATTGTCTGTTCAGGTTACAGGACAGGTTATAATATGTATGCTCTTGATTCTTTTTGTGATCAAGATACTGTAGAATGCTGCATTGCCACAAAGGAACTACCAAAGAAGCTGGATATAAGGAAAAAAGATACAGTTGATAAAATTTTTGATCTAATCAAAAGCTTTAACGTAGAATTTGATGCGATTGTTCCTGGATCTGGATTTGAGATAATGGATTTCAGGTTTCTGCCGTGGTTAATACTTGCAAGTGATCCTGAAAGAATTCAGACAGTACAGGACAAGTTAACTCTCTCTTGCTGGCTTAAGGATCGTGGATATCCCCATCCTCATGTTTATGATAATATCTACAGACCTGATAAATTCCCAGTGATTGTCAAACCTCGCAAAGGGGGCGGTGGGATATTTAACAGAATAGCATGGAATGAGCAGGAACTTGAAAAGGCAATAAGGGAGATTCTGGAAGCTGAACCTTCTTTTTGTGTAAATGATCTTCTTTTACAGGATTTTGTAAATGGTCTGCCGGCAAGTGTTTCAGTGATGGCAACTAAAGATAAAGCCTTGGCTTTGGCTGTAAACGAACAAATTATAGGTGCTTCCTGGTTGACAAGAATGCAATTTGCATATTGCGGCAATATCACTCCCTATGAGGGTAAATATGCACAAGACATGTGCAGTATTTCTGAAAAACTCATAGGCGAACTGGGACTGATTGGATCTGTGGGAATAGATTTTATTGTCACAGAAAGTGGGCCTTATATAATAGAAATAAACCCTAGATTTCAAGGAAGCCTTGATACTATAGAATTAGCTACTGGAATGAACTTATTTGATGCACATGTGAAAGCATTTCAGGGAAAACTGCCCCTTAGGCGTCCTGCTATAAACATGTCCGCTGGAAGATGCATAATCTATGCTGATCATGAAATAAGACTTAAACCACAGATTTTGGATGAGATGCGTAAACAACAAATAGCAGATATTCCTCAAACTAATTATATTGCAGCTGCAGATTATCCTGTAACTTCTATTGTGCGTACGGGTTTAAACAGAGAATACGTACTTAATTTATTGAAACATGATTCAGCGAAGATAAAAAGAATAATGGAAAAAGAGATTAAAGATAATTGATTCTTTATATAAAAAATGAATATTATAAGAGTATCATGTGCAAAAATTAATATCAGAATACAACAGATACTAATCCCATTTTAGAGGTGAGCTTTTGATAGATTTGAATGATCCTGTTATTAGGGGATATCTAATTAGGCTTGTGGGTGAAGAAGGACTGGCTATGATCGAAAAAATGCCAGAGGGCGAAGTAACTGATGAGCAAATAGCTCAGGCCACAGGAATACTTCTTAATATTGTAAGGAGAACTTTATTCATATTAAATGAAAACAAGCTCGCTGTTTGTAGAAGGGAAAGGGATGCCAGTAGCGGATGGCTTACTTATCTTTGGACACTTGATATGTCAGATATTGAAAAACAGCTCTTAAAAGAAAAAAAGAAGTTGATTAAGAACCTCAAAGTGCGCAAAGAATTTGAGGAAAATAATGTTTTTTATGTTTGTCCTGAAGGGTGTACAAGAATGGATTTTAAACAGGCAGCTGATTGCGTTTTTATGTGCCCTGAATGTGGCGAGGATATGATATATCAGGACAATTCCTCATTTATCCATTTGATGAAGGCAAGAATTAAAGAACTGGAAAACAGATGATATGATAACACCTGATGAAGCACTGCAAATACTAAGAAATGAAGGATGCTCTGAGAAGGTAATTGCACATTGCATAGCTGTTTCTGATTATGCAACCGAAATTGCTGAAAAACTTCTATTATCTGGAAAGAGCGTGAATGTGGAGTTAGTAAGAATAGGTGGTCTAATCCATGATCTGGGCAGATGCCGCAGTCATGGCATAGATCATGCTGTGATTGGTGCAGCAATTGCTGAGCAATTGAATCTCGATCCATCATTGGTCAATATAATTAAAAAGCACATAGGTGCCGGAATTACCAGAGAAGAAGCAAAAAGGCTAAATCTTCCTCAAGATGATTATATACCCTCTACTGTCGAAGAGAAAATTGTAGCACATGCTGATAATTTCATTTCGGGTGATAAAAGGATAAGCATAACTGAGTTAAGGGAAAAAATGAAGAAAAGAAATTTTACTGAGGATAGTATGACCCGTATTATTGCACTGGCAGAGGAGATTGGTATTTATTGATTCATAGGTTAAGTTTTTAATTTTCAGCATATAATGGTATCTTGAGAGAAAGGCTTATATACATTCTGATTAATCAATACTTTTGTCTGGGTTACAGATATTATCTTTTTGTTAAAGTTTTCTCATTTTGCGACGATGAGGTATATTGATGGTTGATGATAAATATTTAAAAGGTACAACTACTGTAGGTATAGTTTGTGATAAAGGTGTAGTTTTAGCCACTGAAAGGCGTGCAACTATGGGAAATTTTATAGCTAGTCAGACAGCTAAAAAGATTTATCAGATTGACGATCTTGTAGGAATGACCACTGCAGGATCTGTAGGAGATGCTCAACAAATCGTGCGCATAATGAGTGTTGAGTCGCATTTATACAAAATGAGGCGTAAAGAGCCCATGACTATCAAAGGTATAACTACACTTCTGTCAAACATTCTAAGTGGGCAGCGTTACTACCCGCTAATGGTTCAGTTACTTGTTGGAGGGGTTGACAAGAACGGCCCTGCAATATTCTCACTTGATGCTCTTGGAGGTGCAATAGAGGAAACAAAAGCTGTGTCAACTGGTTCCGGTTCACCTATAGCTTATGGAGTACTTGAAGACCGATTTACTGAAGGGATCTCAATTGATGAAGGAGTGGAATTGGCAATACGTGCACTTCATAATGCAATGAAGAGAGATTCAGCTTCAGGTAATGGAATAGATGTCGTAGTTATAACAGCTGATAAATTTAATCGGTTAGGAGAGAAGGAAATTCAGCAATATATAGACAAAATGAATTGATAAAAATATAATTCCTTTAACTTTAATCTTTGACATCTGTTCTATCTTGCATAGACCGAGAATTCATATTTTTTATTTTTCTAAAAGGAAGGCTTTTAATGGCAATAGATGAAGTATTAGCTGATCTTAAACAAAAGATAGAAGAGAAATTGCCTAGCGGCACTACTATTTCTAGTGTGGAGTTTGAAGGTCCGCAGCTTGTAATGTACACTGAAAATCCCTGGAGTTTTGCAGATAATGGTAATATTGTAAGAAATCTTGCAAAAATCCTGAGAACCCGTATAGTCGTACGTCCTGATCCAAAAGTTTTGCTGCCGCCTGAAGAATCAATCAAAAAAATAAGTGAAACTGTTCCGGAAGATTCAGCGATTGCTAACTATCACTTTGATCCTGATGTTGGTGAAGTAATAATCGAGGCAGAAAAACCCGGACTTGTAATTGGAAAACATGGTGAGACTCTAAGGGAGATAACCAAAAAGATTGGATGGACACCTAAAGTGGTACGTGCGCCGCCCATATCCTCACGTACAGTAAAGAATATACGTGAATTCATGAAAACTAATCACAAAGAAAGAAAAGAAATACTCCGGACTATAGGACGTAAAATACACCGCGAATGCACATCCAAAGATCAATGGGTCAGGATTACGTCACTTGGCGGATGCAAAGAAGTTGGAAGAAGCTGCTTCCTGTTATCTACACCAGAGTCCTGTATAATGATTGACTGTGGTGTGAATGTAGGTTCTGATGAACACATGACACCTTATCTCTATGTGCCAGAGGTTTCTCCACTTAGCAAGCTCGATGCTGTGGTCATTACTCACGCTCATCTGGATCATCAGGGATTGTTACCACTTTTATACAAATATGGATATGAAGGACCTGTGTATTGTACTCCTCCTACCAGAGATTTGACGATTTTACTTCAGCTTGACTATATAGACGTAGCTAGCAAAGAGAGTGGGAGACCACCTTATTCTTCAGCAGATGTGCGCGAAGTGCTCAAGCATACTATTGTTCTTGATTATGAAGAAGTTACAGACATTGCACCTGACATCAAGCTTACTTTCCATAATGCCGGACACATCTTAGGTTCTGCTATTTCGCATTTCCATATAGGCGATGGATTGCATAATGTTGTATTCACAGGTGATTTTAAATATGAAAAAACAAGGCTTTTTGATCCGGCTGTTAACAAGTTCCCACGTGTGGAAAGTTTGATAATGGAATCTACTTACGGTGCAGCGAATGCTCTTCAACCGTCCCTGAAAGATGCAGAAAACCATCTGCAACAAGTGATAAAGTCTACTGTTCAGAACAAAGGGATAGTATTAATACCTGCATTTGCTGTTGGAAGAAGTCAGGAAGTTATGATTGTACTGGAAGATGCAATTCGCAAGGGACTTATAGACAATGTGCCGGTTTACCTTGACGGGATGATCTGGGAAGCTACAGCTATTCATGCTACATATCCTGAATATCTGAATAACGACCTAAGAAAACTCATTTTTCAGAAAGGTGAAAATCCATTCCTTTCAGAGTCCTTCAAGCCTGTAGATTCTAATGAACTGCGGCAGGAGATTATAGAGAAAAGAGAACCCTGTGTTATACTTTCCACATCAGGCATGATGAACGCAGGACCAGTGATGGACTATTTCAAAGCTTTTGCTGAAGACGAAAGAAATACACTTGTATTTGTAGGTTATCAGGCAGAAGGAACACTGGGACGGAGAATACAGAAGGGCTGGAAAGAGATACCGCTTAACACAGGCAAGGGAACAGAAACGATACATATGAATATGAAAGTCGAAATTATTGATGGTTTCTCTGGCCATTCTGACAGAAGACAGCTTATGGAATATGTACGTAAAATGAAACCGAGACCTGAGCGGGTATTTACTGAACATGGCGATGAAAGATCTTGTATCGATCTTGCAACTTCCATACATAAGAAGAACAAGATAGAGACAAGAGCACTTACAAACCTTGAGACTGTCCGTCTTGTGTGATTAACTTTACACAAGCCCTGATAGATATTCTATAAGTTCGGCATGGTTTTTGAGTACCATGTCGGCATCTATTAATTTTTCTTCCGGGAGATAGGTCGGCACAGCAACACAGCAGATACCAGCGCTTTTTGCGGACTTTATTCCTAGAGGAGCATTTTCTATTACCATGCATTCTTCTGGCTTAAGCCCAAGTTTGCAGGCTGCTGTGAGATAAGGCTCTGGATCAGGTTTTCCACGGCTAACATCTTCACCTGAAATTATCACCCCGAAGATATCCGGATAGAATTTATCCATAAGGGCGTTGACTATAGTTCTGTCAGCTCCTGAAGCAACTGCCAGTTTATACTTTTTTTTCAGCGCTTGCAAACACATCAGCATACCCTTGAATGGTTCTGCCTTGTTATTCCGTAAGAAATATTCCCTTTTCCTTTTGAGAAATGCTTCATAATCAGATGGATGGGGTTCCAGACCTGCCTTATGAAAAATTATATCCACTATACCTCTGTGATTGGAGCCTTCTATCTCATATACATCCATATTGGTGATGTGAATACCCACCTCCCTGAATGCCTGTACCCAGGCATCAGCATGATAGGGCATGGAATCCATAAGTACGCCGTCCACATCAAAGATCAGACCTTTTAACATGTACTTACTTCTTTGGGTATTGCATAAATATTTGTGCATGGAGTGGACTTAAAAGCGGGCTACGTGTCAGAACCTAACATGAAGTTTTACTTATATTCATGGCATTAAATGCATAAAATTTTTTATGATTCGGCTATGTTATAATCATCTACATATAAAATCTACATATAAGAGGATGGTAATCTAATGGAGCTTAAGGAAAGGGAGCTTGAGGATGCGCTGTGCATATGTTATATCACTATGGGCAGAGTAGCAAGAACGCGACTTCTGGACTTTGCGCCAAAAAAGAGGTATAATTGCTGAGAATATTTCTGAACTTAAATGCGTTAAAAAGAATGTAAATAGTATTTAGAATATGGAGAGTGAGAGGATAAAAATGGATAATAAAAAAGAACAGGAGCGTGCGGAACTGCATCGCACGATATGGAATATCGCCAATGACCTAAGAGGGAGTGTGGATGGATGGGATTTCAAACAATATGTCCTTGGCATGCTTTTTTATCGCTACATATCTGAGAATATAACAGCCTATATTAACGCCGGGGAGCACGAGGCGGGAAATACTGACTTTGACTATGCTCGGCTTTCTGACAGCGAAGCAGAGCTGGCGCGGGAAGACCTGGTAAAGACAAAAGGCTTCTTTATTCTGCCCAGTGAACTTTTTGAGAATGTCCGTGCACGAGCCAAGGAGGATGAAAACTTAAACGAAACCCTGGAAAGGGTTTTCAGCAATATTGAAGCTTCAGCTAAGGGAACAGAGAGCGAGGATGATTTTAAGGGTTTGTTTGACGATATAGACGTCAACAGCAACAAGCTTGGAAGCACAGTGGCAAAGCGCAATGAAAAGTTGGTCAAGATATTGAATGCTGTTGCTGAAATGAAGCTTGGTGATTATAAGAACAATTCAATCGATGCTTTCGGTGATGCCTATGAATTCCTGATGGGCATGTATGCTTCCAATGCTGGAAAAAGCGGCGGCGAGTTTTATACGCCACAGGAAGTTTCTGAACTGCTTGCCCGACTTACCGTAGTAGGAAAAACTGAGGTCAATAAGGTATATGACCCTGCTTGTGGTTCCGGGTCGCTTCTGCTTAAATTTGCTAAGATACTTGGAAAGGAAAACGTGCGCCTGGGCTTTTTCGGGCAGGAAATCAACATCACCACCTACAACTTATGCCGGATCAACATGTTCCTGCATGATATTGACTACGACAAGTTTGATATTGCGCATGGGGACACCCTGACGGACCCGCAGCACTGGGACGATGAGCCTTTTGAAGCCATTGTTTCCAATCCGCCCTACTCCATCAAATGGAAGGGCGACAGCGACCCGATACTAATAAACGACCCGCGCTTTTCGCCCGCCGGGGTGCTGGCCCCGAAATCCAAGGCTGACCTTGCCTTTATTATGCACAGCCTTTCCTGGCTGGCAACCAATGGTACAGCTGCCATCGTATGCTTTCCCGGCGTGATGTACCGCGGCGGTGCGGAGCAGAAAATCCGGCAGTACCTGATTGACAATAACTACATCGACTGCATCATCCAACTGCCGGACAACCTGTTTTACGGCACGAGCATTGCCACCTGCATTATGGTGCTGAAAAAGTCTAAGAATGATAACAGTACACTGTTCATCGACGCGTCCAAAGAATTCGTGAAGGTTACGAACAATAACAAACTGACCCAAGAGAACATTGATAATATCCTGAAAGCTTATATAGGGAGAAAAGATATACCGCATTTTTCAAGGCTTGTGCCAAACAGCGAAATCGTAGAACAGAACTACAACCTTTCAGTTTCCACCTATGTGGAGCAGGAGGACACGCGGGAGAAGATAGATATTGTTGCTTTGAATGCGGAGATAGAAAGAATTGTGGCCCGACAGCAGGTTCTGCGGGATGAGATTGATAAGATCATCGCGGAGATAGAGGTGGGAGAATGAGTAAATTGGATGAGCTGATTGCCGAGTTGTGTCCGGATGGGGTGGAGTATATTCCTCTTAAACAGATTGCAGAAGTTGGAACTGGCAGTAGTGATCGCGTAAATGCAGTAGATGATGGTGAATACCCTTTTTATGTACGTTCAAAAACTGTCTTTCGCAGTAATCGCTATTTATTTGATGAAGAAGCAATTGTAATCCCAGGCGAAGGCGGAATCGGTGACATTTTCCATTATGTAAACGGAAAATACGACTTACACCAAAGGGCTTATCGGATTCACTTCAAAGACAAAGAAGAAGTCAATACAAAGTATGCATATTACTACTTTGCAGCTAATTTCAAGAAATTTATCATGATGAAAGCAGTCAATGCAACTGTGACATCAATTAGAAAACCGATGATTGAGAACTTTCTGCTTCCCCTCCCCCCTTTACCTGTCCAGCAGGAAATTGTTCGTATTCTGGATAAATTCACTGAGCTTACAGCGGAGCTTACAGTGGAGCTTACAGCGAGGAAAAAACAGTATGAATATTATAGGGATTTGCTGTTGACGTTTGATGATGATAGGAAAAGGAAGCTTGCAGTTCAATGGCTGACAATTGGTGAAGTTTGTGATTTATCCGCAGGAGGGGATGTACCGAAAGACCGCTATTCTAAAGAAAAAACGTATAAATATAATGTGCCAATATTAAGTAATGGCATCGGTGATAATGCTTTGTATGGTTATACTGATGTTGCAAAAATTAATCAACCTTGCGTAACTGTTGCTGCGCGCGGGACAATAGGTTATTGTGCATTGCGAGAAAATCCTTTTTACCCTGTTGTGAGGTTGATTTGTGCAATTCCTCATAACATGGTGAATGTTCGCTATCTCTACTATGTTATGCAAACACTAAATTTTCAAATTCCTACATCTGGAATACCACAATTAACGGTTCCCATGTTAGCAAAATATAAAATCCCCGTCCCACCCCTTGAAGAACAAGAGCGCATTGTTGCCATTCTTGACCGCTTTGATGCGCTCTGTAACGACCTAACCAGCGGCCTGCCCGCTGAAATCGAAGCAAGGCGCAAGCAGTATGAGTACTACCGAGATAAATTATTAACCTTCCCTGCCCGTCCGGCCAGTCAGTCCGGTAGGCGGGAAGGCGGGAAGGAGAAAACGGCATGAGCACATATAATATTGTCGCAAGTACCGAAGAAGCAACGGTTGTTGCCGAATATACGGCTGAATATAAAGTACGCTCCGATAAGTATCAGAGCGAAGCTGACCTGGAACGCGAGTTTATCCGCCTGCTAACTTCGCAAGGGTATGAATATCTAGCAATTCACGACGAGGCTGCTTTGATCACAAACTTACGCAGGCAGCTTGAGTTGCTCAATGATTTTACTTTTACGGATGGCGAATGGAACAGGTTTTTTACAGAATGTATCGCCAACACCAACGAGGGGATTGTAGAAAAGACTCGCAAAATCCAGGATGACCATATTCAGATACTCAAACGGGACGACGGTACAACTAAGAACATTTATCTTTTAGACAAAAAGAATATCCATAACAACCGCCTGCAGGTTATCAACCAGTATGAAGAATCAGGCGGCAAGCATGAAACCCGATATGATGTGACTATACTTGTAAATGGGCTTCCCCTTGTCCATGTGGAGTTAAAGAGGCGCGGTGTTGCTATCCGTGAAGCTTTCAACCAGATAAAAAGGTACCAACGTGACAGCTTTTGGGCGGCTTATGGTTTATTTGAGTATGTACAAATATTCGTAATCTCCAATGGCACCCATACAAAGTATTATAGTAACACCACAAGAAATGCTCATATCAAGGAGCAAAGCAGCAGTGAACGTCGAAGAAGCAAAAAAACAAGCAACAGCTTTGAATTTACCAGCTTTTGGGCAGATGCAAATAACAAAATTATTCCTGACCTTGTGGACTTTACTAAAACATTTTTTGCCAAGCATACCCTCTTAAATATACTAACAAAATATTGTATTTTCACATCTGAAGATCTGCTCCTTGTAATGCGTCCTTATCAAATTGCTGCTGCAGAACGTATCTTATCACGTATTGTAGTATCAACAAACTACAAGAAGATGGGCACAACTGCAGCTGGAGGATATATCTGGCATACAACAGGCTCTGGTAAGACATTGACCAGTTTTAAGACAGCCCAATTAGCTTCTGCCTTGCCTTACATAGACAAGGTATTGTTTGTTGTTGACCGTAAAGACCTAGACTATCAGACCATGAAGGAATATGATCGTTTTGAAAAAGGGGCAGCTAACGGTAATACGTCCACAAGAGTTCTGCAAAGGCAATTGGAAGACCGGGACGAAAAAGGTAATCCACATGAATACAAAATCATTGTAACCACGATTCAGAAGCTGGATATATTCATCCGTAAAAACAAACAGCATGATATTTACAAGAAACATGTGGTACTGATTTTTGATGAGTGCCACCGTTCCCAGTTTGGTGAAATGCATCAAGCTATCACGAAGAGCTTTAAGAACTATCATATCTTCGGCTTTACGGGTACGCCGATATTTGCTGTAAATGCCCCTTCTGGCAGAAATCCATTACTGCGGACAACACAGCAGGCTTTCGGAGACAAACTGCACACCTACACCATTGTAGATGCCATCAATGATGGAAATGTATTACCTTTCAGAATTGACTTTATCAATACCGTCAAGAAGCCTGATTACATAGATGACAAAAAGGTTTATGGCATAGATACCGAAAAAGCCCTTGCAGACCCACAGCGGATAAGTGAGATAGTTACCTATGTTCTTGATCATTACGACCAAAAAACAAAACGCAGCAGTTTCTATACCTTTACTGCCAAATGGGAAGAAGCCGACAGGCATAATAAAAAGGCTATGACAGAAAAGCATGAAACCAGACGCCTGGCGGGATTTAACTCCATATTCGCCACCGCTTCCATTCCGATGGCGATAAAATATTATACAGAGTTTAAAAAGCAGATAAATGAAAAGAAGAAAAACCTGATCATAGCTACCATCTTCAGCTTCAGCGCCAACGAAGACGAGCCCGAAGGACTTCTGCCGGACGAGGACTTTAACATGGAAAACCTTGACCACAGTTCGCGTGATTTTCTTGAGGAAGCTATCAGGGATTATAATGCTACTTTCAGCACAAATTTTGATACATCTGCGGAAAAATTTCAGAATTACTATAAAGACCTTTCCCTGCGGATGAAAAACAGGGAAATCGACCTGCTGATCGTGGTCAATATGTTCCTGACAGGCTTTGATGCAACCACCCTCAACACACTGTGGGTGGATAAAAATCTGAGGCAGCACGGGCTTATTCAGGCATTTTCACGGACAAACCGCATTTTAAACAGTGTAAAGACCTTCGGCAACATAATTTGTTTCCGCGATTTGAAAGAAGAAACAGATAAGGCAATTGCTCTTTTTGGCAACAAAGATGCAGGAGGTATAGTACTTCTTAGAACATACGAAGAATACTATAACGGCTATGATGAAAAAGGAGAACACAAACCGGGTTATAAAGAACTGATTGCTGAACTTACGGCAGATTATCCGCTTGGAAAAGACATTATCGGCGAAGAGGTGCAAAAGGACTTTATCCGGCTGTATGGAACGATTTTAAGACTAAGGAATATTCTTACTTCCTTTGACGACTTTGAAGGCAATGAAATTTTGTCCGAAAGAGATTTTCAGGATTATCAAAGCATATATCTCGACCTGTATCAGAAATTCAGAAAGGGTTCTGATGGCGAAAAAGAAGTCATAAACGACGATATCGTATTTGAGATCGAACTTATCCGGCAAATTGAGGTAAATATAGACTATATTCTCATGCTTGTAGAAAAATATCGCAAGTCCAATTGCAAGGACAAGAGCATTCTTACAACCATCGATAAGGCTGTAAATTCAAGCATCCAGCTTCGCAGCAAAAAAGACCTTATAGAGCGCTTCATAGAACAGGTGAATACCTCGACAAAAGTGGATGAAGACTGGCGCAAGTTTTTAAATGAAAGTAAGGAAGCTGATATTTCAGCAATCATAGAAGAAGAAAAATTAAAGCCTGAAGATACACGTCGTTTTATTGATAATGCCTTTCGAGACCGGATGTTGAAAACAACGGGCACAGCCATTGATAAAATCATGCCTCCCGTATCGCGTTTTGCCAGCGTAGGCAGAGACAAAAGAAAACAGAACATAATTGAAAAGTTAGTCAGATTTTTTGAAAAATATTCGGGATTGGTATAACATAGAGTATAAAATAGGTCTTATGTATTTGATAAAGAATACATCAAACCAGATATCTGTGTGATCTGAAAGCTGAAACTCTGCAGTAATGAGAATCTGACTCGCTCAATAAACATATATAGTTTCTTCTCATGGGATTCTGCTTATAAATATTTTATACGTTAAAACACAAAGCTTTATGAAACCCTACCCAATGAGTGTTTGTTGTGTAATAGTTCTCTTTATCAAAGAAAGCATGTTAAGTTCAAAATAACCATATTGAATATATCTGAAACTGGAAATGCTGTTTCATGCCTCATCATCATTTGAACATACTGTTAAGAAAAAAGTATCTTCTTTCCCATGTTCTTTTCAGGTTGATTTATCACCCTATAATGTATATGGATTTTCAGTGTAAAAATTTACGAAAAATTACAGCTATTATACACAGTGGTGGATGATTTTAGATTGGCTGTTCTAAGTTTTAAAAAATGATCAATCAGCAAGACAAAAAGATAAGAGTTGGCATAATATGGCCTTCATGTGCGTAAAGCTTTGATATTGACTTGATAAGGGCGATAGAAAAAAAATGAAAAACGACCAAAATATGCCCACAAAAATAAAGAAGGAATATTTGCCTTTGATGTTATCAGGATTTCTGTTTTTTATCCAGTTCCTTCTTAATTTCAGACGCCTCTTTTCTGTATTTGGCGGACATTAAACTGTGTATATTTTCATCAATGATGTTATCCTTCAGGTCTGAATCAATAGTGGAAAGAACTTTCTGTACAGCAGCATACCTGTATTCAAGTTCCTGCACGTCTGTATCTGTAGGCACACCTTTGTTCCTTTTGTTTATATAGATAGCTCCTCCCAGAGCGAGCAGACCGGCAATGAAAAACAGAGCAGATATATATATGGTATTGTTTGAAACCTTTTTCTCTCTCAGAGATACCGTAATCTCATTAAAGGAAGGATGGGAGAAAAAGAAAGTTGTGATATTGCCTTCTCTTTTAGAATTTGAAGATAATGGAATTCCATTGCCATCAACAACCAGCGGCTCAAAGTCTTCGTTTGTTTTTACATTAAGGATAAGAGAATGTATAGAAGAAGAATTGTATCCCGGTACTGTGAAGGTTTTAGTGAACTGTCCATCTGACTTTTCCGGCAAAAGATAGAGTAAACTGTACAATTGAGGCGACACGGAAGATCCATTAGGGATATCATCGCTGAAGTAAAGGATGTCACCTGTGCGGGTATATTCTAAGTCTGTAATAGCTGCAGCATTGGACATATCCTGCTTTTGAAAACGCATCACTATAGCATCCTGAGGTACTGAAAGGGTTATTTCAGCAGTATTTCCTTCACCGGACAAAGTCCATGTTTCCTGAATAAGTATTTCGTCTGCATAGCTCATATCCACATCAATTATATACTGCAGGAAAGAAATCCCTGCAGCATCGCTATAATTTCCGACATGCTCAACGGTTGTATTATCTGCTGCAGTAGCATAAGGCATTAGAAAAAGCAATATACCAGCAACTAACACGCGTTTTATCATATAATGGACATCCTCTGATCTTGCTTTCTGTTTGCTGAATGAAGGTTCATGAACACATCCCTCAGCATGCATTCATGTGTAACAACTGTTATATGTTTTTGCTTCCAGCAACCATCCGGAAGTATTGGTAATTTGACTATATTTTTTGTCAGAACATGAAAATGGCTTCGACAAACACATATATATATAGCAATCTGTAAATTATAGGTCTGGTTAAGTTGTGTATGATGATGACAGATACCGGAAGATGGTGGTATTTAATTCACTTTAGTCTGAAATCTGTCTGATATCAGTAGACTTCCACAACTAAAATGCCATCTGAAAGATGGTGTGACTTAAAATTCCGCAGGATGTCATGCATCATGCGGCAGGAGAATTAAAAGAGAAGAGCTATCTTTCACCAAAGAAGATTTTGCTTACCTCTAAGTTTAAATATAAATAAATATGTATAATAATAAGTAGAAATATATAGTACCAATGTAGAGTAATGATACAATTCCTAAGGAATTCATGTAAATCCCACATATTACAGCTATGTGGTATTAACATGTTCATTACACAATTGTACTTATCAATCCAATGAGGGGATGAACGTGCAATCTATAGTACAGGAAGCTTTAAAACATACAGAAATGGAAAGAGAGTATCGAAAAACACTGTCAGCAGATGATCAGTTTGATGGTTTCGGAATGCCACGTATAACTATTGTTGGTTGTGGTGGCGCAGGAAATAATACTATCAACAGACTCTATAACATTGGAATTGATGGAGCGGAAACCATTGCCATAAATACCGATAAACAGCACCTGGATAATATAAGAGCCGATAAGAAAATTCTTGTGGGTAAAACACTTACCCGTGGACTTGGTGCCGGAGGATATCCGGAAGTAGGTGCAAAGGCAGCAGAACTGGCGCGTGGCACTCTTGAGGAAATCTTCAAGGAAACAGACCTTGTATTCATCACTGCAGGAATGGGAGGAGGCACTGGAACCGGTGTTGCACCTGTTGTAGCAGAGGTCGCAAAGGAACAGGGAGCTATAGTAGTAGGTATGGTTTCCAGTCCTTTCAGGGTTGAAAGAGCAAGAACAGTAAAGGCAGAAGAAGGACTTGAGGACCTGCGTAAAGCTGCTGATACTGTAATTGTTTTAGACAATAACAGATTACTTGAATACGTGCCAAACCTGCCCATTGAACAGGCTTTCTCTGTGATGGACCAGCTTATAGCAGAAACGGTAAAGGGCATAACTGAAACCATCACACAGCCATCTCTTATTAACCTTGACTATGCTGACATAAAGGCAATCATGGGTTGTGGCGGTGTTGCTGTAATGCTTGTCGGAGAAAGCAAAAATCAGGATAAGAGTAATGATGTCGTAAGGATAGCATTGAACCATCCGTTACTGGATGTGGATTATAGAGGAGCAACAGGTAGTCTTGTGCACATTACAGGTGGTCCTGACCTCAGCCTCAGAGAAGCAGAAGAGATAGCTTCATCCCTGACATATGAACTTTCACCTAATGCTAATGTAATATGGGGTGCACGGATAAGGGATGACTACGAAGGCAAGGTTCGGGTAATGGCCATCATGACAGGTGTTCAGTCTGCACAGGTACTTGGACCTAAGAATACAGGTGGTTCAATGCCACAGTCAGTAACTCATTTCTCAGGTGGTTACCGAAAGACAAAACAACCTGTTGTTGAGCCACTTGGGCAGAGAAAGAATGGTGGGTCAATAATAGATATAATAAATTAAAAATCCAATTAATTAAAATCCAGGTATATTGTAACCTGGTTTCTTTTTTCTAAGTGGCAGATATTGTTTTTAATCACTTATGCAAATTAAGTTACATGAACGTACTGGTTACTACGGGAAAACTTGCAGAAGATACTGTAAGGAAGGCTGTGAATGCAAAAGCGGACATAATCGTACTGGATATAGACATAGCAGCATTTATTACCCCCCGCAGGCTTCTGGAAACTCTGAAAAAACAATGCCCACAAAAGCATTATGATATAATCTTTGTTCCTGGATTGGTATCAGGCGATTTTTCCAGAGTTGCAAAAGAGCTTGGGAGTCAGATATTTCTTGGTCCGAAACATGCCTATGACCTTGAATATGTTCTGGAGTTCATAGGAAAGACAGAGTTTTCTACCAGAATCCCTGCATGTGAACTACTGGCCGATTTCAGAAAAAAACTTGCTTTGGAAAAAGTGCAAGAGATAGAAAGCGATACTGAACCTCTGATGTACATAAAAGACCTCAAGATTGGGGGGGGCAGTCGTATGAAGATCCTGGCTGAGATAGTAGATGCCACAAGTATGGAAAATTCTATCCTTGAAAAGAAAATACTTACCTTTGTTCACCATGGAGCCGACATGATTGATCTTGGCGCATCTCTCGATGCCTCACCTGATGATGTCGAGCGTATAATCCGTATTGCCAGAAACGTTACCACTCTCCCTATCAGTATTGATACACTTGAACCTGATCTTCTCATCCGTGCAATAGAAACTGGTGTTGACATGCTGTTAAGTCTTAATAACAACAATCTGGATGAAGTTGGACCTCTTGCAGCATCAGCTGATATTGCCGTTGTCCTCATACCAGACAGCTGCAAAGAGATTGACAGCCTTGTACAGAATATTAATAAGGCAAGAACATTTGGAATCCAGAAAATCATTGCAGATCCTGTACTTGAACCCATTGGACACGGTATAGCCACTTCTATTGTACGTTACCATAAATTTCATGAACTTCTGCCGACAATTCCTATTTTTTTCGGAGCAGGAAATGTAACTGAGCTTATAGATGTTGATTCTCATGGAGTAAATGCAACACTTTGCGGCATAGCTGCGGATTTAGGTGCAAGTATACTTTTTACACCAGAGTATAGTACAAAGACAAAGGGATCGATAAAAGAATTAAAGATCGCTTCTCAGATGATGATGCTTGCTGCTCATAGACAAAGCTCACCGAAAGATCTGGGAATCGATCTATTAATACTCAAAGAAAAAAGAAAACGTCCCAATTCGAGTATGCCTTCTGTGTTTACAGAGGCAAGAGAAAGCAAAATGTGGATAAGTGATCCTGCAGGAAGTATAAAAATCGGGATAATACCCGATGATTTAAAAGATGGTGAGGGGCTGATAGTTGCAGAGCATGATAATTCAACTATTATAGGCAGCAATGCAAGAGACGTGTTGGATACTCTTATTGATATGAAACTTGTATCATCTCTTGAACATGTTGGTTATCTGGGAAGAGAACTTAAAAAAGCAGAAATTGCACTCAACTTAAATAGAAGTTATGCACAGGATGATAAATTTTAGGTGTTATTATGATGCTTAAGCAAGAAGATAAAGATGCCATAGTTGCCATTGTTGCTGCAAGGCATTTCGCTGAGCAAAAATGGAAATGGATCAATCTGAAAACAGATTTCCGCAAGGTTTTGAAAGCTTTTGAAGAAATAAAGGAGCAATACAACAAGTATCCATATATGAGCAGGGATTGGTATGTGGAAAATTCTGCCACAAAGGGAATACATATGTGTGAAACCTGGGAGGAGCTCCTTAATCTGGTAGAATTCCTCAAAGATTACGCTCAATATTTTGATTTTATGGTGAAATACGAAGGAGGAAGAAAAATGTTCTGTATTGCCAGTCATGACAGAAAACTAACGCATGAACAGGAAAATGCGATTATTGTTGCAAGAAGACTGGGATGCAATGTAATTGTATTTTCAGTGGCAGTACCTGATGAGATTGAATTTGACATGATGCAGATGGGAGGAGGTATTTAAATATACTTATGATGAATAATATCAAAAACTTGACTTCCAACCAACCTTATATATATCATTGAAGAATATTAGCGCGAGCCAGTCTCAGTTATACATAGGCTGTAAATACAGTTTACTTAGCATGTTTATAAAATATTAATTTGAATTGAATGTAAAAGAGGAGTTACAGAATGGATGTTCTATATTATATGGCACCTCTTGCCGGTCTTGTCAGTTTGATATTTGCTGGATTTTTTGCAAAGAGTATTCTTAAAGAAGGTACCGGATCAAAAGAAATGCAGAAGATATCAGCTGCAATACAGGAAGGTGCAATGGCTTATTTGAATCGTCAGTACAAAACAATTGCTATTGTGGCAATCATTCTGGCAGCCCTTATCTATAAATTACTGCCAGATGGAGATAAGATAGCCATCGGTTTCCTTGTTGGTGCTATAAGTTCTGCAATGGCCGGATACATAGGAATGAATGTGTCTGTAAGAGCAAACGTCAGAACTGCACATGCTGCATCCGGTGGTCTGCAAAAAGCAATGCATGTAGCATTCCGTGGCGGAGCAGTTACAGGGCTCGCAGTGGTCGGACTTGCATTAATGGGTACAAGTGGATTTTACATCCTTTATGGTGATGTAGACCTTGTTGTTGGTTTCGGTTTCGGTGCCAGTCTTATAAGTCTATTCGCCAGAGTTGGCGGAGGTATATTTACAAAAGCTGCTGATGTAGGAGCAGATCTTGTTGGTAAAGTAGAAGCTGGCATTCCGGAAGATGACCCGCGTAATGCTGCAGTAATTGCCGATAATGTAGGAGATAATGTGGGAGATTGTGCAGGAATGGGAGCAGATCTGTTCGAGACATATGTTGTCACCGTGCTCGCATCAATGCTGTTGGGTTCACTTGTGCTTGACAAATATCCAAACGCTGTCCTTTATCCACTTATTCTGGGCTCAGCTGCAATTATCGCTTCCATCATCTCAGTCTTCTTCGTAAAGATAGGCGCTGACGGTAAAATAATGAAAGCTCTATACAAAGGGGTTGCTGGTTCTGCAATTCTAAGTCTTGTATTCTTCTATGTCATTACCGATTTACTGATGAATGATATGAAAATATACATTGCTGCAGTGATTGGTATTGTAATTATGGTTCTTATGGTGGTTTTCACCGAATATTACACTTCTACAAAATTCCGTCCTGTAAAGACAATTGCAGCATCTTCAACAACAGGAGCAGGAACTAACGTTATCTCTGGTCTTGCAATTGGTTTTGAGAGTACTGCCCTGCCAGTAGTGGCAATTGTGCTTGGTATTCTTGCTTCCTATTTCGCCGTGGGAGGCATGACCGATCCTGCAGTAGGTTTATACGGCATCGCCATTGCGGCAGCTGCAATGCTTTCTACAACTGGTATGATCGTAGCACTGGACTCATATGGTCCCATCACAGATAATGCAGGTGGTGTCGCTGAAATGGCAGGTATGCCTTCAAGCGTACGTAAGGTCACTGATGCTCTGGACGCTGTGGGCAATACTACAAAGGCAGTCACAAAAGGTTATGCAATTGGATCTGCTGCGTTGGGTGCTCTGGCTTTGTTTGCAGACTACAAACATAAAGTATCTCCCGGGGGCAATACTCTTACCCTTAGCCTGGATCAACCCGTGGTGCTTGTAGGTCTTTTCATTGGTGGACTGCTACCGTTCCTATTTACAGCTGTGACAATGCAGGCTGTAGGCAAGGCTGCTGTAAAGATAGTCGATGAAGTACGAAGACAGTTTAAGGAAATCCCTGGCATCATGGAAGGTACAGCAAAGCCAGAATATGGTAAATGTGTGGATATTGTCACTGCTGCAGCTATTCGTGAAATGGTCATCCCCGGTTTCCTTGCGATTGTAGTCCCTCTTGTAGTAGGCATTTTACTTGGACCCTCAGCCCTGGGTGGACTACTCATAGGTCTTATAGTATCAGGTTTGTTACTGGCCCTTACAATGGATAACGGTGGTGGAGCCTGGGACAATGCTAAGAAATTGATAGAAAATGGAGAATATGGAGGGAAAGGATCAGATGCTCATAAGGCTGCAGTAGTAGGTGATACTGTGGGTGATCCGTTCAAAGATACTTCTGGTCCGGCTCTTAATGCCCTTATCAAAGTGGTAAATATGGTTTCTATCTTGTTCTCAGCTCTCTTCATTGGAAGAGGACTGCTGTAAAGAATCAAATTGAAAGGAGGGCTCTTCAGACCTCCTTTTTAAATGTTTTTTACAATAGTTCTTAAATTAACATCTATAAAATATATACGGAGCAGAAGTATGCAGGAAGATCTTGGTACTGTACTGAACAAAGGCTATGGAACATGGACAAGAAATATGATAATAGCAGTTCCCTTTATTTTTGACCTGCTGGCGACTATTATTTTGTCCTTTCTTGCTGCGGCCCTTTTTGTAATAATATTCGTAATGCCTGAAATTTCGTCATATGCCATAGCCGGAAATGTTCCGCCTGAAACATACCTGGAAATAATCAGATCATTACTTGAAGAAAATCTTCTTCTTTTGATCGGAGGGGCCCTCCTCCTTTTATTGTTGTTGTTATCAGTAGGATCATTCTTTGAGGCTGGAGCTATTGGCATGTGCCATCTTGCACTGTCAAGCGGTGATACCTCACTTAAGCAAATGTTGTTATCTGGTAGACATCATGTTTTAAACCTTGTGCTTGCCAGAATAATGGTAGCTCTTATAATAATGGCAGGGATTATATTTTTGGTGCCTGGAGTGCTTACTGCGGGAAAACTTGATACTTTAACTTTAGTAACAGACCCTACATCTGCAGGCACTATACTGATGGGTCTTGGATTATTGGCATGGTTTGTATATGCTCTGATTGCCGTTTTATCAT
>JACIVZ010000040.1 GCA_014361205.1 Methanomethylovorans sp.
ATCTTACAATCACTAACAAAAGAGTAAGCATAAGAACTACAAAGGTTGCTATCCCAACAATTACTCCCAGAACTGCTCTTCCTACCCAATAAACAATTATCTGTTGCCAATCAAGCCTAAACTTTCCGAGAACTTTCAGTATAGCTGACACCATACCGATGTCACGATAGATGGCTACAGGTACAGATATGCTTACAAAGGAACCTAAAACAGAAGCTATGATTGCAAAAATAATGAATATGAACAGTAACCCTATCATTCCGCCAATAAATGATAACCAGAAATGATCACCTAATGTCATTCCAAATATAAAAATAAATGGAAGTATGAAAACTGCAAGCACCAATAAAGATAACAAAAATGAAGCAATCCTTATAAGAAATAATTGAATACCTTTCCCAAAAAAACGACGGATGTATTCCAGGAAATTAATTTTGTTACTGACAAGCGATTCCACTAACACAAATTCCATTAAGCTTGAAATATATATAAAAATAAATATTAATACAAGAATCAGTGCAATTATTGATACTGATAGTATATCAAAGCTATAAGTAACTTCTCTATTTATTGAATCCAATATGTTTTGGTCAGCAATATAATCATTATTATAGGATGGACCATAAACAGAATCAACATTTAAATTTGAAAATGAGTTAAATGGATTTCCACCATAACCTGAACTCCCGCTCACAAATAGGAGAATTATCGCAAGTTTTACCCATTTCCGGAGATCAAATGGCTCAAAAAGACACCTTTTTGTACGCTCATAAGCATCCTCCAACGCATCTATTACATACCAATCCATATAATAAATAACAGGGAGTTACAATAAATAGTTTATCGATGCTTGCCGGTCATATCCAGCGGTAGACATTCTATTATCTTATATCGATGGTATTTTACTTATATTACTTCAAGATTTTTTCTTCAAAAGCATGAATTGTCTTTTAATAACACGATAATCCGGTAATTTATCCTTTTCAGATGCTTACTCTTATCTACAATGAACGCAAATCTTTAGCCATATGTTGGGTCGTTTCAGGTACAGGGATGAAACCTTTTATGGAAATGTGGATGGTAGCAAGGTAATTGGAAAAGGCAATATGGAAGGCAAGATTTTTGAACTTTCTGAACTGGACATTCTCCCTCCATCTGTACCGACTAAGATCATATGTGTAGGTTTGAACTACCATGACCATGCCATTGAAGTTAATATGCCTGTGCCAAAAGAACCTGTGATATTTCTGAAACCCCCGTCGGCTGTCATTGGACATATGGATAAGATTGTTTATCCTTCCATGAGCGAACAGGTGGATTTTGAAGCAGAACTTGCAGTAGTCATAGGTAAACGCTGCAAAAACATTAAAAGAAAAAAAGCCGCTGATGTGATTGCCGGCTATACATGTTTTAACGATGTAACTGCAAGGGATCTGCAACAAAGAGATGGTCAGTGGACTCGTGCAAAGAGCTTTGATACATTTGCTCCTGTAGGTCCGTTCATAGTTCCTGCTACAGGTATTGATCCTGATAACTTATACATACGCAGTCGGCTAAATGGGGTGATTAAACAAGATTCATGTACTTCAAATCTTATTTTTGAAATACCTTATCTGATAGAATTCATATCCAATATCATGACACTTGAAGTTGGCGATATAATTGCCACAGGTACTCCTCCCGGCGTCGGTTCTTTCCAGCCGGGTGATGTTGTCGAAATAGAGATAGAAGGAATAGGTATTCTCAAGAACGAGGTGATATGATGCTTTTTGACCAGATAGAAAGAGAACTGGATCTATCTGAAAGACACCTTATAGTTCTTAAAACTGTTGTGGAAAAAGGACCCATTGGTATACTTAAACTTGCTGAAGAGACGGGGATGCCAACCCATAAAGTGCGCTATTCACTCCGGGTGCTGGAACAGGAACAACTTATAAAACCATCTATACAAGGTGCAATTGCAGGTCCGGCTGTGGAAAAATTCTTGAAAGGCTTTGAAAAAGACATGGCAAGACTTCAAGAAATGACTGAAACTATACTTCGGATAGGACGATCTATTTGATATTCTTTTTTTTGTATGTTTTTATATATTTAATGTTTTTGATGCTTTGTCTCACATCATTAACTTTAATTACTTTCCACTCAACTAAGCTCAAAATAATACGCCTTATGTGACACAAAAACTCAATTTTATACATTGGGAGAGTCCGGATGACATTAACTGATGAGGATAAAAAAATTATTGAGAAATATGCACTTCAAAATGCAGTGAAATATGGAAAAGCTCCGCAGTTTGCGGCTGTGATGAGCAAAGTAATGGGTGAGTGCACTCATCTTAGAGCAAGTGCCAAACAAATAGCACCTCTTATACAGGAAATCCTTGAAAATGTATCCAAGGAAACTCCAGAGCAATGGCAGGCTAGACTTGAATTGCTTGCTCCGGAAATGATCGAGAATTTGTGTTCAAAAAAGGAGCCGGTCAAAGGTCTAAAACCACTTGAAGATGCTCAGCCCGGCAAAGTTATCATGCGTTTTGCGCCCAATCCGAATGGTCCCCCTACGCTGGGGAGCACCCGTGGTATAGTGGTCAACTCGGAATATGTTAAAATGTATAATGGCAAGTTCATCATAAGATTCGATGATACTGACCCACAGACGAAGAGGCCTATGCTTGAAGCTTATGCATGGTATCTGGAAGACTGCGAATGGTTAGGTGCTGTGCCAGACCAAGTAGTTATTGCTTCTGACAGAATACCCCTCTATTATAAGTATGCTCGCCAGCTCATTGAACAAGGCAATGCATATGTATGCTTCTGTAGCAGTGAGGACTTCAAGAAATTAAAAGATGCCAGTAAACCTTGTCCTCACAGGAATACAAGTCCCCAGGATAATCTAGCGCACTGGGAAAAGATGCTGGCAGGAGAATACGAAGCAAAGGATGCAGTCCTTCGTCTGAAAACAGATATCATGCACAAGGATCCTGCCATAAGAGATTATGGTATTTTTCGTATTGTAAAACAATCCCATCCTCGGCCGGAAGTTGATGAGAAGTATTTTGTATGGCCACTCCTTGATTTTGAGGGAGCTATTGAGGATCATGAGCTTGGAACTACTCACATCATCCGGGGCAAGGATTTGATGGACAGTGAGAAACGCCAGAAATACATCTATAAGTATCTGGGATGGCAATATCCAAAAACACTTCACTGGGGAAGGATCAAAATGCACGAGTTCGGTAAGTTCAGTACCAGCACTCTGCGCCGTGCCATTGAGGAAGGTGAATACTCTGGCTGGGATGATCCACGCCTTCCAACCCTGCGGGCTATGCGCAGAAGGGGTATACTTCCGCAGGCCATCCGCAAGTTCATGATAGATATGGGTGTGGGCGAGACCGATGTGAGCATAAGTATGGACACTCTTTACGCGGAGAACAGGAAGATTGTGGATCCCATTGCTAACAGATACTTCTTCGTATGGGATCCTGTGGAACTTACAATAAATGATGCAAAGCCACGTACAGCCAGACCCCCCCTGCATCCCACTGAAAACAAGGGATACCGCTGTATCAATGTTGGTGACAGGGTTCTTTTGTGTAAGGATGATGTGGAACAGCTTACTGTTGGTTCACGCATTCGTCTCAAGGACCTGTATAATGTGGAAATAACTTCGTTGGCTCCGCTGCAAGCTAAATACTTAGGTGATGAGGTCGCCAATCTGAAAAAGGAACGTATGAAAATCATTCATTGGGCACCAATTGACGGCATTCCGGTGAAAGTGCTGTCTCCTGAAGGTGAGTTCAAAGGAATAGGGGAAAAACAGATAGCAACCGAACTTGACAAGGTGGTACAGTTTGAAAGGTTCGGATTCTGCAGAATAGACTCTGTGGGTGCGGAAATAGTAGCGTATTTTACGCATAAGTGATTTATCTGGGTAGCTCAAACTTCTATCTTTTTATTTTTCACATTTTTTATATGAAGTTAAAGATCTTTAACATAGAGAATTATAAGGTTCTTATCTTGAAATAAGCAATTTACGTAGTTTAAAAGGATCTTTTTAACATCTTGTGGATGAATGTCTGCGACAGATATATTTACAAGAATCGTTTTAAGATTAACTACATTAGTTTAAACAAATTTATATATAAATATGTTCCAATCAGAGATTTGTAGATAGGACGAAAATTCATGATGGAGATAATATGCACCTTATTATAGCAGAAAAGCATATCGCTGCAAAGAGAATAGCAACCATCCTTTCTGCAGGAAAACTCAGCCAGGTGCGCGTAAATGGGGTGGACACATATCAATTCCAGGATGAAAACGAACAAAAAGTGGTTATTGGTTTAAGTGGCCATATAGTCAAACTGGATTTCCCCAGCTGCTATAACAATTGGCAAAAAGTAGAAGCCAGAGAACTTATAGATGCTGATATAATCACTGTATCTACGGAAGTACGAATAGTAGCCGCACTTAAGAAATTAGGAAAAGAAGCAACAAGAGTCACAATTGCAACTGATTATGACCGCGAAGGAGAACTCATCGGAGTAGAAGCACTGGATATAATTCGAAACATTAATCCTGATGTGCATTTTGACCGAGTGCATTACAGTGCCATCACTCCTAAAGAAATAACGTCAGCATTTAAAAATGTGTCAAAGATTGATTTTAATCTTGCAGATGCGGGACATTCACGGCAGGTCATAGATCTTGTATGGGGTGCTTCTCTGACCCGTTTTATGTCCCTTGCTGCAGGAAGGCTTGGTAAATTATTTCTTTCAGTGGGTAGAGTTCAATCACCCACATTGACTCTCATAGTGGATAAAGAAAAAGAGAGACAAGCTTTTGAAATCAAACCATACTGGGAATTGTATGCCCTCCTCATAGATAAAAAAGGGAATGATTTTAAAGTACAACATGTAAATAGGCGTTTCTGGGAAAAAAAAGAGGTTGATGCATTAGTTTCTAAATTGGGAAAAATCGCCATTGTCACAGAAGTGGTTACATCAACTAAACAGGACATACCTCCAATTCCATTCAATACAACTGAATTTATCACTGCTGCAAGCTCCTTGGGATTCACTCCTGCCAGTGCAATGCGAATTGCTGAAGCATTGTACATACAAGGTTTTATATCATACCCCAGAACTGATAATACAGTTTATCCTGCCACTTTGGACCTGAGGGCCATGATAGAAGTGTTTGCAAAAGGTACATTTAAGGAATATGCAGAAAAGCTGCTTGCAAAAGAGAAACTAGAACCTACAAGGGGAAAGAAAGAAACAACTGACCATCCTCCGATTTACCCGGCATCCCTTGCAAAGAAATCTGAACTGAACGAGCAAGAGTGGAAAATATATGAAATGGTTGTAAGACGCTTCTTTGCAACCTTTGCTGAACCCGCTATATGGGAAACTATCAAAGCTAAGTTTGAAATCACTTCGGAAGAGTTCAGCGCTACAGGAGCCAGGCTTGTTGAAGCTGGATGGAGATGGTACTATCCGTATAATGCACCTGAAGACAGGCTATTGCCATCCCTGAAAGAAGGAGATGAGCTGATAGTAAGAGAAACAGAGATAATTAACAAAGAAACGCAGCCTCCGGGAAGGTATGGACAGGGGAGACTTATCCGTATAATGGAAGAATTAGGTCTGGGAACAAAAGCTACACGTCATGAAATAATTAGTAAGTTATACTCCAGAGCATATGTTCATGGTAATCCTTTACAGCCAACAAAAACTGCATATGCAGTTGTGGAAACCCTTGAGAAGTATGCTCCTACCATCTCAAAACCCGAGATGACAAGCAAACTTGAAGCAGATATGGATAAAATAGCTGAAGGACTGATTCCAGAAAAAGAAGTACTTAAAGAGTCAAGGGAAATGCTACATTCCATATTCAATGAATTGGAGAATAATAAAGATAAGATAATTGAATCGCTAAGGGCTGGTTTAAGAGAAGATAAAATGATAGGCACTTGTCCTGCATGTGGCTCTGTGCTTATGGTTATGAGGTCAAAGAAAGGGTCAAGGTTTATAGGTTGTCAGGGTTACCCAGATTGTAGTTTTTCCCTGCCACTTCCAAAAAGTGGACAAGTGATGGTCACGGACAAACTCTGTGAAGAACATGGCTTATACAATATCCGTATAGTCACTGAAGGAAAAAAAACTTGGAATTTGGGATGTCCTCATTGTAATTTTAAAGAATGGCAGCAATCCCTGCGGGAAAGCAATGAAATTAAAAAAGAAAAAGAAGAAAGCAATCTATTATCAGAACATAATCCAAAGAAAACAAAAAAGATAACAGACATCAAAGGAATTGGTAAAGTAACTGCTGAGAAATTTGATAATGTAGGCATTTCCAGACCAGAGGATTTGAAAAACAGAGATGCTGAAGAGCTGGCAAAGCTCACTAACATATCCATAAATAAAATAAAGGAATGGCAAGAAAATATTGCTTAAAAGGTGTGAATCATGGAACTCAGATTCCTGGGAGCTGGTAGGGAAGTAGGAAGATCAGCTTTGCTGTTGGATGATACTATTATGCTTGATTATGGAATAAAAATGTCTGAACCCCCTCAATATCCTATTAACGGGACCAGACCTCAAGTAATATTATTGTCACATTGCCATATTGATCACAGTGGACTTATACCAAATCTAATGGACCTTGATCCTGAAATTTTCATGACTCCACCAACATTTGATCTTACGAATTTATTGCTTCGTGACAGTCTTAAAATTGCAGAATCAACAGGCTTAAACGCACCCTATGACTCAGGTGATATCCAGAAATTTATGTACAAAACAAAAAAGGTGGATTACCGGGTAAAGTTCCAGACTCATGGTTATAATGTTGAATTTTATGATGCAGGTCATATTCCAGGGGCAGCATGTATCCATGTTACCTCAAAGACGGGTGAAAGCCTTCTATATACAGGTGATATCAACACATCAGGCACTCGCCTCGTACCTGGAGCATTAGAATTTCCAAAAGCAGATTATCTGGTGATAGAAAGTACTTACTTCTCAAAAGAACATACACCACGAAAAGAAACTGAAGCGGCTTTTATCGAATCCCTTAAAAGCACTCTGGATATAGGTGGAAATGTGATAATACCTGCTTTTGCCATTGGCAGAACCCAAGAGATATTGATGTTGCTGGAAGCTCACGGGATAAGACCCTATGTAGATGGTATGGGCACAGATGCATACGAAATTATGATTAAACATCCTTCTTATCTGCGCAATCCCACACAACTTAAGAAGGCATTTGATAATGCGATACGTGTCAATAGTTCAAAACGTGATAATGTACCTATGGAATCATCTGTAATTGTCACGACTTCAGGCATGCTCAATGGTGGGCCTGTAATGTACTATCTGAATAAGCTATATAAAGACCCTAAATCCAAGATGATGCTCACTGGTTATCAGATAGAAGGAACTAACGGCAGGATGGCCTTAGATACCGGTATTATTGAAAATAATGGAATTTTACAACAACTAAAACTTAAAATTGAACATTATGATTTTTCGGCTCATGCCGGAGACCGGGAGCTTAAAGCCATAGTGAAGGATTTCTGTGATAGAGGTACAAAAGTTGTGTTTACGATGCATGGAGATAATACTCAGGGCTTTGCTGCTTGGATAGAAGAGGATATAGGTGTAAGGGCGTATGCTCCAGCCAATGGAGAAGTGTTTTATTTGCACTAACCATTTTTTTTCATTTTTCTTTTCAACATTTTAAGATTCTCGATAGCTCCACCATGTTCTGGATCTATTTCCAGTACTCGTAAAAAACATTTTTGTGCTTCATCTAGCTGACCAAGGTTTGCATATGCCATACCTTTCTTATACCAGATTATAGCGAATTTATTATCGATTTCTAATTCTCTGTGAAGCTTGCTGTAACATTCTATTGCTTCCTTATGGTTGCCCACATGAGCCAAAGCCAGACCTTTGTTAAAAAGGGCACTCTCATTGGAAGCGTCTATATCTAAAACTTTGTCATAACAAAATAAAGCTTCATCATATCTGCCCAGATTAAAAAGTGATATCCCTTTATTGCACCACAGATCTACATCAAAATTGTTATGTTGAAGAGCCTTGTCAAAGCATTCAACTGCTTTTTCATGCATTCCAAGATATGAATATGCTATCCCCTTGTTACCCCATATCAAAGAAATAATCTCATGATTCCAAAGAGACGGGTTTTTTGAATGTGATTCTAGTATTTTATCATAACATGCTATCTTTTCTTCGGGATCTTCGTTAAAGAAACTTTCTTTAAACCAGTAATCACCCACACTCTGTTCATCCATCATCCTATCCCTCTGATCACAAATTAATTTTAAATCTAAAGTATTTTATATAAAAGTTGTATGTAATATTTTGTAACCATCAGATATAATCATCAGATAATAACTGCTTTTAGAACCACCATGTATATGATGAGAATTATTCTATATATATACATGCTCATAATAGAGATATTTAAAATATCTAAGACTTATAGATTTACTGATAGATTTGGCATTTAATTTGCCAACTTTCTTCTAGGAGAACATTACATGCCAGTAATGTCAATAATTGCCTGCAAGATACTCGAAGAAGAACTTTTTCATGTAATGTCATTGAAAGGAGCTTTTGACTATCTGTTTATTGTAGATACAAAAGAAGCACATGGTCTAATCAGGCGTCTTAAGATGAATAATATGTCTCATACAGTAATTCCTTTTAACAAGATATCAGACATGTTGCAACAAACTATAGCATGCTATAAATATAATATTTTTAAATATAATATAATTAGAAGAATCTGTAAAAAGTGTACAATAAAAGAAGATTTTATCATAGTTGTACATCTCCTTGAACTTGGTCTGCACAGGGACCTTCTGTTATTACGCAGAGCTGTATATTCCACAGTGGAGGATATGTCTGCTTTTTCGGATGGCATCATACTGTTCTATGGCTTATGTGGTAATTCTTTAAAAGATATAGAAACAGATCTTTTACATATTCGCTGTCCTATATACTTGATTAAAGACTACGAACAAAATAGAGTTGATGATTGTATAAGCATAGCTTTAGGTGGTAACAGAAACTATGAAAAAGCTTTTGAAAATTGCATCGGAAAAGGCACATTATTTTTCACTCCAATGTGGGCAGCTAACTGGAAAAATGTGGATGCTCCTGTAAAAAATGTGGCAGACATGATAAAAATGCATGATTTTTTCAAAAAACACTACATTAGATGCATTGCAAAAATAGAAAGAAGCAAAATATATGACCCTAATTTTCATGATAATGTAAATAAATTTGCAAAAAAGTTCGGGCTGGAAATAATTTCAATTCCCGGAAACTTCGAAATAGTGGAAAAATGTTACTATGATGCAAAAACTGACATAATGAATAAATGCAAATAAACTGTTTCAAAATACAGAAATAATTTTTAAACCAATTTGTTAATGTGAATCAATTCGTTTGCATCGCTTCCCACAAGACACATACCTTTTTTGTCCATTGCCCATATCTTGCAACCGTGTCTAATGTGCTTTGGTATGTCTTCTGAAGGTAAGTGATTAATATCAAGACCACAGGTATCTATCGGAGGGTGATCTTCAGGGTTTAGTTCCATAATGCTTGTAATTTTTTTAAGCAGAGCCAGCAGATCTTCAATGTTTTCATGATTCCATGCTTTTATTCGGTCACAAACAATAGGGAGTATATATTCTTGGACACCTTTATTGGCAAGTATCTTTGCTGCAAGACAGATAGACGCATTATCAGTTTTTGTTTCTTCATCTGATCCCCTGTAACAAAAACTGCCTTCTTCAATCAGTTTATCGAAGTCAAGAGGAAATCTTGAGCTTTCAATGGCCTTCTGTACTGTTTCAGTAGTTAGATCGTAATCATTTGCTATCCTTTTAATGGCCTTATCGATAACCATATGTTTGTTCATATACATGCACCTTTTTATTTATAAATTCCAAATCTGCCAGTGTGTTGATATTGGCAAAAGAGATCAGATCACTATCTATATGTTTGATTTTATCCATGCTTATGAACTTCACATCACATAATTGTGATACTGCAGACATGACTCGATAATTGTATTTTAATATAGACCTTTCTATGGCAGGAATAACTCTCTCTTTACTATAAACTGCATGTAAAGGTTCTTTTCTCCCGTCACTCCAGACTGGAATTGCACCATCATAACCTTCAGCTTCTTCAAACAACATATCGATAACATCTGATCTGATAAAAGGCATATCGCAAGCTACTACAAATATATAGTTATGAGACGCTGCTTGCATACCCTGCAGCATACCTGTAAGAGGACCTTTTCCCTGCTGTTTATCACATACGAATTTAACATCTGAAGCATATTCTGACAAAGTTTTTTGCTGCTCCTTATCTCTTACTGAAACAATAACTTCATCTACTGTCTGATACAGCAGAGACATAGTCTTTTCCAGAAAGGTTTTACCATTATAACTCAGCAAAGCTTTCTCTTGAGTTCCCAGCCTTGTGCCCTTTCCCCCAGCCAGTATAAGTGCCGATCTTTGCATTGTACCTCAATGATTTTAATTATCGTTAATTTATTGTTTGTATAACAATATCCATTTTTATGTCTTTTCATCTCTCAGAAGCTTCGCAATACTTAAAATGAAATCTTACATATTACAGAACATGATCGAGAATCCAGAACTTCAGTGTATTTACACTTTAGCCCAAGAAATACTTGTTGCAGCACGTACAGCACCAAAAGCTAAAGGTAAAGATGATATTGTAACAGGTATCATAGAACATGATGAACAAGAAACCCTTGCCAGATTTATGGAAGGTATGGCAGACGAGAGAGGCGAACAATTTGCTTTTTTCAAAAGGGATGCAGTGAATATAAGAGATGCTGATGCTGTACTGCTTATAGGACTTAAGAATGCAGGAATTGCAGGCCTAAATTGTGGGGCATGTGGCTATGAGAAATGTGAGGATATGCTCAAAGCCCAAAAAGTAAAGACAGATTTTCAGGGACCACAATGCAGTCTCAAATATCTGGATCTGGGTATTGCACTTGGATGTGCTGTAGCCAGGGCAAAGGACCTATGCCTTGATAACAGAATTTTTTACAGTGCTGGTACTGCGGCCATCCGGGCGCAAATGATTAAAGCAGACATTGCTATGGCAATTCCTTTGAGCATTAAAGGAAAGAATATTTTCTTTGACCGTAAATGGCCTTAGGTCTCAGGCAAGACCTCTTCTGCGCTCACTGCGGTATTCTTCGAGCAAAGATGTTAAATACTGATGTTTCTGCTCTTGTCTTTTTCTTTTCGCTTCTTCCTCCCATGAGGCTATTGCCTCTTCCAGATCTTTAGGATTTACAGTAGCAAAGTCATCGAATCTTTGAACTTCTATATTTTTAAGCACTGGGACATTTCCATGGAAAAATGCCTCGCTTGCAACATGTGAAATATCATCTTTAACAATTACAGCTTTTATACCTGCTTCCATCAACATGGTAGCAGTGCCAGCCCCTCCGCCACTGGCATCTTCAAGCAAAACGACATCTCCTTTTTTTATACCATATATTTCCATTGTTTGCTGGATAGCCTCTTTTGTGAAAGATGTAACTACTTTTACAGGTAAACCTTCACCTTTAATCTCTTTTTTACGAATTTGTTTGAGTTTTTTTATGTGGTGGCGTGAGTTCTGAAGAGCTTGTTTGGATTTTTTGAGCTCTAGTTTGAGTCTGGATATCTCCTTATCACGTATCAGTATCTCTTTTTGTTTACGCAACTCCAATGATTCTGCTTTTTTCAGCTTGCTAATACGGTCTTCCAGATCTTTTATACACTCATCTTTTTCTGAAATAGCTTCTTTTAACTCCTTGACATATTCTCTCAGTTCATGTATCAGACTGGTTTTTTGTCTTAATTGCTCCTGAAGCCTTCTTGTTTGTTCGTCATTATCGATATATTCTACTGTTGATGATACTGTTTCAGTTCTGGAAGGAACAGAAACCGAAGTCACCTTTTCAATGGCCTCCTCAATAGAATCTCCATTTATCACATGATACTTTATTAACTCAAGATCCGAAAATGTTGGAGCTTTTTTCTCTATTCTGCTAAAAATATTTTTGTAATTGCGATAAACATTAATGGCTGCAGCCAGCGAATCCCTTTCATGATCGTTAGAATAGCCAAAAGGTTTTGCCATTGCAATCTTTTCTTCAGCACGCAATTCTGTGCCAGGAGTGCCAAGTACTGCTTTGAAACTTCGGCGTATCTTTTCCACTGCCGCAGGTGTGGGATATACATCCGTTGCAACAATAGCTGGCTTACCATAATCTGAAATCAGCTTGACTATTTCGTCATGAGACATTCCCCTGAAACTTTTCGAAAAAAGCAGTTCACCATTTAGGGACAGAATAGCTATTCCCACAGTAGTGCCAGGGTCAATTCCAACAATAGTGTATTTACGTTTTGAGGGCATAAGAGGTATGTACTTGATTTTATCTCTTTCAACACAACGGATACTTACCTGCACGTCAGCATTGACTGATGTATGTACAGGTATCTTTTCACGACTGCAGTTGACTATGAATTCAGTACGCACATAGCCGCCAAAACCTTCGATGGACTTTAAAGTAAAAGTAATGCCTGTATCTTTAGAGAATTTGCGCAGTATTTGCTCTATTTGGCGGCTTTTTTCTTTGACAGCTCCATGGACTTTACGTCTGTATCTATTCTGGCTCCAACCTCCTCTGCCAAGGGATCTTGCCCTGCTTACCTTGATCTTAGTAATATCTTCAAATAGGGAAACTTCACAACCGACCTTCATCGCTGCAAGACGTGCACATGCTTCAGCTTCATCTCCAGGGCTAAACTGGTTCATAGATATACCATATTCCTGGGCAAGTTTCTGGAGGGGCTGCTGATGAAGACCACCTGTGACCTGAATAAGCCTTGTTGAATCTGGTAGTTTATTCAGAAAACGAATAAGTTCATTTTTATCCGAAGCAAGCTCGAATATATTATCCACTGCAATATAATCTGGTTTGTCCTGGTGCACCATCTTTAGGATACGGATCTTGCTGACCATACTGCAGCGTTGAATCTGACCATCTTTAAGGATGGCAACAGCATATTTTGGTATCTGCTGTGCCTTGGATGAGCCTTTTGCGATATCAATGCCATAAATGATGCCGCTTTGCATATATTATATATTATTATGTTGCTGGGATATATTCTTGTTTACTGATCTTTACTTACTGATTCTTAACATATGAAAGCGTTTTTCTCATTTCTGTCTCAAGATCATATTTGCGCTTGAAATAGGAGAGAATATTAGATATATCACGTTCCAACAGTTCATCAGCATGGGGATGAGATCTATCGACATACTGAGGCCAGTCTATTATCTGGATACCCTTTTCATGTACAAAAATATTATATTCACTTATATCAGCATGAATAATTCCTTTGGCATATGCTGTTTTCAATTTTAATAGTATCTCATCAAGGAACCATTGTGGATCTTCTAATTTTGTTTTGTATAATAACGAACCTTTTGCTATAGCCATTACGATTGCATGTCTGTTATAGTCTATAAGTTTCGGTACAGATCCATCAGGATAAAGTTTGTTAATAACATCAGCTTCTCTTTTGGCTGCAAGTCGAGATGCATATATCCACGAAATATGCTCACGATCACCGATGTGGGTGCGATTGCGTTTTACATGTATGAAACTGGTCTGTCCTTCCCTGTGAAATTTGATGACTACCACTTCTGGATCACCAATTCCCAGCTCTGGTTCTTTTAGAGCTTCTAATACCACAGATTCTTTGCCCGCACCAATCTCATTTCCAATTGCACTGATAGTTTTTCTCTGTACGAATGTGTGCAAGGCAAGTGCATCATAGCCTTCAAAATAGATTTTATAGCCTTCATAGGGAATATTTGTGAATAACAGTAGTTTTAATTTTGAAAGTTTTTTAAACCTGAAAGAAAGATGATCATATGGAATACGGGTGTATTTCATAATATCTTCAACTGGCACCCACTCGAAATTCTTCATTCCGATCTCTATGCCTGTCAGAATGCGTATATCTTTATTGTCCAGTTGTTTAAATGCTTTGATAACTTCATTAATCATTTTTCAGGTTAGGTTATTTATGCTTACTACTTTATCTATTTAACATGAATGAAAATATAATTACTCCTATAACAAAGAATCATTAAGTAATTATGGATGAAGATTTTTCGAGTAAACTTCATTCAATATACTTATAAGGTCAATATATTAAAATATATCTAATGCAGCTAGTGATTTAAAATTTTGTTGAAATCTATTATTTCAAGATAAGATACATTTATATTTAATGAATCTACCTTTGTGATTAATGATAAAATATAAGTATCGTTTATAATATAACTTGTGTTTTGAACTTCTGAGAGATCTAATTTCCAATTTAATTTTGAAAACATTGTTTCGTTTGAAAATTTACAATAGGCTTCTTTCAATGTCCACATGAGAAAAAAATCATATGCAGCAACAGAAGTACTATTTTCAGGCAATGAAATATTAATTGACTTAGAAATGTTTGTAATTGACCTTGACCTTATAACCTCAATGTCAATCCCTACTTTAATTTTAGAAAGTGAAAGTGCAAGAATATGTTCAGTGTAAGAAATACAGAGATATAGATCATTGTAACCATCTAAATAAACTCTTCCATATTCATTTTTATAGGTAACTATCTCACACCATGATCTTTCTTTAAGGATGCTGCATAAATATTTTATGATGATTCTTGAGATAATATACCTTTTTTTGAAATATTCTGTTTTCAAGGTATCAAAATGTATTTTTTCCATCTCATTAAGAAATTCACAATCCAGCACCGGATAATCGCGAAGGTCAACCAGGAAAATCAGAACATCATATTCTTTCCATAAGCAAGCCACTTGCTCAGCTGGAACAATAGAAGGCATAAGTTTTTCAATATGCATTAAAATTCCCGGATGAATATTATTTATTTTAGAATATTAGTTTTACCTCTCAGTAGCATTAGCTCTTTTAATACAGATGATTTTCCCATAACTTTCTTTAATTCTTAGTCTTTATGTTCTCTTAACCGATCATCTTTCAGATTCCCATTCAATGATATCGAGACAGGGCTACTTTTCTTTATTGAAGTAAAACATAAAATTAAATATAGTCTAATACCGTGTCAATAATTAGACACAATATTTACTTGATGACCTTTGCTTATATAACAGATGGGTCATCAATTCCATCATTTGAGTGGTACTTTCGATATAAATTTTTTATTGTTAATTATTAAAGGGAAGATAGGAATGTTAAAAGAATACATAGATATTGGATATATTCCAGATGAAACGGATTTTGTATGTGAATATTCTCTGGAGCCAGCTCCCGGAGTAAGTTTTGAGAAAGCGTGTAATCATTTAGCTGAAGAATGTTCAATTGGTACATGGAAATATATTTCGCTCTTAAGCCCAAAAATTGCAAATAGACTAAAGCCCCATATATTTTATATGGATGAGAAAAAGCAGACTGTAAGAGTCTCCTATCCTCAGGATCTGTTTGAGTTTTGTTCGATACCTCAAATAATCAGTACTGTTGCCTATAACATCTTAAATAATAAAATTATACACCGAATAAAGTTATATGATATGACATTACCTTCAGCTCCTATGAGCGAATTTTGGGGTCCTAAGTATGGAATTGAAGGAATCAGGGAAATAATTGGGGTGACTACACGTCCTCTGGTGAGCGCTACAGTAAAGCCAAAAGTTGGTCTGGATTCAGCAACACATGCAAAAATAGCATATAATTATTTAACAGGAGGCTGTGATCTGGTAAAAGATGATGAAAATCTTACGGATCAAAAATTTAATAGATTCGAAAAACGTGCTCAACTAGCATTTAAATATAAAGATAAGGCAGAAGAGGAAACAGGTGAAAGAAAGATGTATATATGTAATATCACTGCTCCTACCTGTGAAGAAATGATAAGAAGAGCAAATTTTATAAGTAATATAGGAGGGAATTATGTGATGGTTGATGCAGCCACTGCAGGCTGGAGTTCTCTGCAGACGTTACGAGATGTCACCGAAGAACTTGAACTTGCCATACATGCACATAGTATGATACATAGTGTATGCAATATCTCTCATGAAGATGTTATAAGCAGGTATTTGGTAACAAAGCTTGCACGTCTTGTTGGATTTGATCAATTTTTCATTGATGTTACTGATGAGAAGATTCTTGAAGATAAAAAAGAATTAATGTCATTACGCGATTGTTGCATTATGGATAAAGTGAATCCAAACGACAATATGCATATTCTATTCCAGAATTGGGATGGAATCAAACCCATGTTTCCCTTTATATCAAGTGAATCAGGAATTCCATTGATGTCTGAGGTTATGAATATCTTTGGTAATGATGCTGTAATAGAATTCAGCAATAATATATGTTCACATCCTATGGGCACAATCTCAGGTGCAAAAGCTTGCAGACAAGTCATCGATGCAATGATTGCTGGTATATCTCTGGAAGAGTATGCAAAAACACATGAAGAACTTGAAGCTTTCCTTAATAATGGGGTTTGAAATCAGAGAAATGAATAAGCCAACAAAAGTTTTCAAAATAACGCACTATAATTTTTCAGATGTTATCTGTGAATGTGCCCAAATCATTCAAAAAGGTGGCACTGTTGCCATTCCTACAGAAACAGTATATGGGCTTGCTGCCAATGCACTTGATCCAGCAGCAGTTGATAGTATATTCTATGCAAAAGGTCGCCCTGCAGATAATCCACTTATTGTGCATGTGTCATCTTTGGGACAATTAGAGCAATTAGTTTTAGATATTCCCTCCAAAGCTTTATCCTTGATAGAAACATTTTGGCCAGGCCCACTAACTATTATTCTCAAAAGAGCTGATATTGTTCCAGATATCACTACTGGTGGGCTGGATACTGTTGCTGTAAGAATGCCTGCTAATCAAGTAGCTCAGGAATTGATACGAGTATCTGGAAGACCTCTTGCAGCTCCAAGTGCGAATATTTCAGGCAGGCCTAGTCCCACCACTGCATCCCATGTAATTCATGACCTTGACGGAAAGATTGATGCAGTGATAGATGCAGGAACTGCCACTATAGGGGTTGAGTCAACAGTTATTGATTTGAGCAGAGAAAAACCCGCCATATTAAGACCTGGTTATATATCTGCAAAGAACATAGAAAAGATCATAGGAGAAGTTGAAATTGGGTATAGTGATCATATAACAGAGGTTGAGGGTGTTGTAAGGTCTCCTGGTATGAAATATACACATTATTCTCCAAATGCAATTGTTCTGCTCGTAGAAGGAACTCACGATATTGTATTAAATAAAATTTATGAAATGTATAATGATTTTACCTGCAGGGGAGCAAGAGTGGGATTACTCGTTACAAATAATGATTTTTTACCACCAACAAATGATATTTTTTATCTTGGAAATAAAGACAAACCTGAAGAAGTTGCTAAAAACCTTTTCAAGGGATTGCGTTTTTTGGATGAGGTGGGTGTGACTATTATACTTGCTGATGGCTCTTTTAGTAATGAAGGCGTAGGTGCAGCAGTAATGAATAGATTGAGAAAAGCTTCTGAAATGGTTATTAGATTATAGGTGTATTCATGAAAGGACATAAAAAAGATCAATTACAAGCAAAACAGAGATACATTGCCATACTCAAAACAAATAGGCAGCTTACAAGGATAAATGTTATTATTTTATCTTTAGGGTTAGCAACATCGTATCTGGGTAAAGAAAGTATTGCAATTCCATTGTTGTGGATAGGAATAATAATTTTTATTTACACAATGTCATCAAATCTGATGGCGCGACGTGCACTTAAAAAATTGAAATAGAATAAATAGGTAAATAGATAAATATATAGATAAATAGATATGGCCTTCATGCAAGGCCCAAACTTTTAAAAATTTTGAAAGCCAGGTTTGCAACCATGAATCTGGCGTTAGTTGTGAAGCCTACTGGATCAATAGAAAGGTTACCATTTGCACGTGCTTCTTCATAAACAGCAAGCGGATTAGTTGTATTTATCAGTTTTCTTACTGTATTTTCATTAGTCGCTATAATTACAGTGGGATTATAGTTATTCAAATCCTCAACTTTTTCAAATTCAGTTACTCTGCCATCTTTTGTAACTAACCAAACATGTACTTCACTACCATCATTCATTAAAATGCCTGTAAGGATATCTTCGTTCCCGAGTAGAATTTTTAGTGATGTTGGTAGTTCTTGATAATATGCGTTGTATTCTGTGATAGCTCTATCTAGATCACCAAATATATCTGCACTTGCAGAATTCATTGTAATAAAAAATAAGATAATCAAAATTATAGTTTTTTTCATATCAAACCTCTTTTTTGTTTTTATTTCAA
>JACIVZ010000041.1 GCA_014361205.1 Methanomethylovorans sp.
TGGGGCGGTTATAAAGCCTATTATCAGGAAAACCAAAAGGATATTAATCAGTTGTATGAACATCAATAGGAGTCCTTTTCCAATTTCACCATTGTACACTTGTCCCAAACCGGGATATATAAAAGATGCTACTGCTGCAAAACCAGGGTTTTTCATGACTTGGGCAGGTAGAATTGCTTTCTGGCGGACTCCGCAATGAGAGCAGATTTCTGCTTCCTTGCCGATTACTTTTCCACAATTTTTGCAATAGGCTTCGTTCGGCCCTGCTATTCTTTCGATTTCTTCCATGTATCATTATTCTCTTTTGATTGTATATTAATCTTTTGAATTAATTATACATAGTGTGATTTTCATAATATATAACGTGTATGTGTAGTACTTTTACTCTTAAAACGAATACCCATATGATTGCACTCAATAATACTAAAAAAAGTAAAAACCTGTGAGAAATGCACAGGTTAGTTTCAAATTGTGCTTGTCAGGTTTCCCAGGTTGGCTTTTCACCAGTCAGGTTTTGTACTACAAGGATACATACTATCATACTAATAGGCAATGTAAGCAGTAGGCCTATTATAGGTGGTAATCTTATTATAGACAGTAATAAGTATCCAATAAAATTGGAGAAAATAAATATTAGGAACAAGATGATTGTATCAGTTAGATTGCTTTGGATCAGCTTTGCTGCCTCTTTTAGTGCATCTTTTCCTGCATATCTTCTGGTGACCAACAAAGGCATAGCATAAATTAGGATTAGTGATTGCATTATTGTTGCAACTATTTTAATAACAAATGCTAAAGCTGCTATAATCACTAAAATTGTTTCAGAACTAAACAATAATGAGTACACATATCCTACTATTCCTAGAATGACTAGAACTACAATTGATGCTAATAATACACAGAACACTATCCAGCTCTGTACAAAGGCTCCGGGTACTTTGAACCCTGCAAAGACATCGCCTATTTCCACTTTCTCCCCTTTTATTCCCTTAACAGCCATATATACAATACCATAGAACAACGGGGCAATGGTTACAATAAGTATTGATCCGATTAATGCTATAAGTGTACCAATAATAAATGCAACAATGTTCTTCATGAAGACATCCAAACTATCTTTTAAAATTTTCTCTATTTCCACAGCCTAAACCTCCTGTTAATAACAATGGGTTTAATAGAGTTGTTATTGGATTCTGTATAAATACTTGTTGAAATTATCATTGAAAAAAATGAAATATTCACAGTCTAATTTACTTAGACCCAGACAACCTTTTACGATGATTAAAAGATGGGGCTGCATGCAAGGTTCGCCCTGAAAAATATCTGTCAGGACCGAGCTCAATAAAAATTTATGAGCCCGATCCTCAATGGACAAACCTCTCCCTTCTTGAGTGGGTACGTTTTACCCCATATTTATCATTATTTTTAATGTATATTAACATTTCGAAGTATTTCCAAAAAAGAGCATTATCCAAAAGTTTTAGCGTACAGATTTGCATATATTTAACTTCTTAAAGAGATGGAATTCACACCTGATCACAAAGATGGATAGTATATATATGATCTTCACATCATGAAAGCAGCAAGATACCCGTCAGATCCTGTAATCCACACTGAAAAGAGGAAGGATGTCAGCATGGAAAGAAGGAGAATGTGCAGACACCTTCCTGGAAAGTATATGGGATTTTGATCCACTATTGATGAGCCCCAGTAATTTTAGACTGGGATACAACACCTTATGAGGTAATTGTATTTAACAAAACCTGAATATAACTTATAACATGCAGCATAATATTTTAACGACATTTGAATTGTAAGACAGGTTGTGAATTTACCACAGGTATAATTCTGTTTTGATAAAGATGGCTTTGGAGAAAACCTGCTTCTGATTTTTTCACTTATCTTTCGATAAACATATTACATTAAGTTAAGCTCTCCAATTATCACGGTTCAACTCAGCGTGTCGTGATATAAAATGAGGTGAACTTTCAGGTAAAATCAGGATTCTCTAAAAACATAGTGTCCATTGATACTATTCCATACGCAAAAGGAATTAGTTTGCGGCACTTTCGGGGACTCTGTCCCTAATCTTTAGTTGGAGCAAAAAAGAAAAAGAATGACGCACGAGGCGTCATTGGTTAGGTTTATACTCTGTAGTTCATGTTAGCAATCATCTGACCGCTGACGGTATCAATCAATGTGACTGAAACCTGCTGACCGCCAGATTGTACAGAGAACTTTCCAGTTACACCGGTACCATCATGTGCTTGTACGCCATTAAGAAGTATTATTCCGGTATTGGTGTCAATCTTGAGTACGTCTCCACCTACATATTCAGTACCGCCAGTAGCGTTCATGGGGGCAATTCTTAGAACATTATCACCCTGCGTAACAGTGAGGGTGGTCTTTGACAGATCAATTGGGTCTCCACCCTGGTTCTGGAGGGTTATATTGTTCGCATTAACATCAGTCATTCTAATGCTTGCCTGTGGTGCCTGTTCTGGTGGTCCCATGCCGAACACGAACGCAGCGATTACTGCTGCAAGGATGACAGTAATTGCGACCATCAGGATTACACCGATGACCGGGGATACTGCCTCCTCTTCCTCGAGGAATTGGTTTGCTTTGCACATTGCGTGTTTCTCTCCTGTTTTTAGGTTTATATATTTTGAGATTTTTTCTTCTGGACGACCCTCTCCAATTTCTTCGTCCACATTTTGTCTCCGAGGTCCGTGTATTCACACTCAAGATAATGCTGCACAGCAATACTGAGAGCTTCTTTGGTAGAAGGTTCATTAGCTTTCTTCTTCAGAGCTTCAAGTTCTTCTTCTGTCAGCACGGTCTGAGCGTGTACGATTTTCACCATTGTATCTTCCTTACTGAGTTTTATTTTTGCATGCAAGAGCATGCTTTCATCATCATTATTATGATAAATACAGCAATATAAAAACTTTTTGTTATGGTTATCATTACAAGATGTTCCTGCTGTGAGACATGTGATATTTATAATATAATTTGTATATAAACACTAGAATTGTAAAAAAACTGCAGTTAAATGGAACAGATTTACACTCAATAATGTACAATATTGTATTTTTATTCCTTGAAATACTTTGTTTTGTTAACTGAATACATCAAGTACACTAAGCATTTTTATACATTCTGCGCAAACTACTTAACCCAATCAGTAGTTGAACCTCCTGTTAATTTTCCTGTGTTGCCCGGGTGCATCAACATGAGCTCAAGTCGTTTTGTTATTACTGTAATAGGTATCGATAGAGTAGGTATAGTAGCTGGCATTACCTCGGTAATGGCCAATCATAATGTAAACATAGTAGATATCAGTCAGACCATCATGCAGAACCTCTTTACAATGATCATGCTGGCAGAGGTAAAAGATGAGAATTTCGACCTTTTCGCCTTCCAGAACAGCATGGCTGAAGAAGGCAGGAGGTTAGGTGTGGAAGTCAAGGTGCAGCACGAAGACGCTTTCACCTGCATGCACAGAATCTGAAGGGTGATTTTATGCTCATCCATCCCGAAGAAATACTACAGACCATTCAGATGGTCACTACTGAAAACCTCGATATTCGCACAGTCACCATGGGAATAAACTTAAGGGACTGCAGTCATCCGGATATTGATGAGTTAAATGCCAACATCTACGAAAAAATAACCACTTACGCAAAGGATCTTGTTGAAGTCACAGATGAGATCTCACGCCTCTACGGTGTGCCCATTGTAAACAAAAGGATATCTGTAACTCCTGTTTCTATAGTGGCAGAAGCCAGTAAATGCGATGATTTTGTTTCCATAGCTCAGACAATGGATAAAGCAGCTTCAAAGGTAGGTGTAGATTTCATAGGAGGTTTCAGTGCTTTGGTACACAAAGGTATAACGCCGGGAGACCTTAAACTTATCAATTCTATTCCTCAGGCTCTTGCAACTACAGAAAAGGTATGCTCCTCAGTAAACGTGGCAACCACCCATGCCGGAATAAATATGGATGCTGTAGCTCTCATGGGCAAAATTATCAAAAAGACAGCATCTCTGACTGCAGAACGCGATGGCATAGGATGTGCCAAGCTTGTTGTATTTGCCAATGCTCCAGAAGACAATCCTTTTATGGCAGGGGCATTTCACGGTGTGGGAGAGCCAGACTGTGCAATAAACGTTGGTGTTAGCGGTCCTGGAGTTGTTAATGCGGCTGTGCGTGCCCTTAAAAATCCAACTCTTAATGAAATCGCAGAAACCATTAAGAAAACAGCTTTTAAGATCACACGTATGGGTGAAAAGGTTGGACGCGAGGTATCTTCCCGTCTTAATGCACAGTTTGGAGTTCTGGATTTATCATTAGCTCCCACGCCTGCGGTCGGTGACAGTGTAGCTGCTATACTCGAAGCCATGGGTCTTGAAAGATGCGGTACCCATGGAACTACTGCTGCTCTTGCCATGCTTAACGATGCAGTCAAGAAAGGAGGCTCCATGGCTTCGTCATCTGTTGGTGGTCTAAGCGGTGCATTTATTCCGGTGAGTGAAGACGCAGGCATGATACGTGCTGTGCAGGAAGGTTCACTGAGTCTGGAAAAGCTGGAAGCTATGACCAGTGTATGCTCTGTGGGTCTTGACATGATAGCTGTGCCAGGTGATACTTCAGAATCAACAATCTCTGCTATTATTGCAGATGAAATGGCTATAGGAATAATCAACAGTAAGACCACAGCCGTACGTCTGATACCGGCCCCAGGAAAACAAGTGGGCGATGAGGTAGAGTTCGGGGGGCTGTTAGGCAGGGCACCCGTGATGGCAGTGAACCCTTTCAGTTCAGAAAAATTTATTTCAAGAGGTGGGAAGATTCCAGCTCCAATACAGGCTCTCAATAACTGATTAAACTTGATATTGTCAAACAATTGGTTGATAAATATGATTTTCTCCTTCAGAATTCATAATAATCTACATTTCACTTGTCTTATTTCAGGGATGAACAATGAACATTACACTTGTAGGTATGCCTGGATCAGGAAAAAGTTCCATAGGTAGAGAAATTGCTAAAGTACTTGATTATAGCTTTGTGGATATTGATGACCTTATCAGGCAAAAAACAGGATGTACTCTGCAGGATATTATTGATGCAAAGGGAGATGAAGCTCTGGTAGAAATGGAAGAGAAAATTGTCATGGAATTGGGCGTTGATGACAAAATGGTGATTTCTCCGGGTGGAAGTATTGTATATTCAGAAAAGGCAATGAATTATCTTAAAGAAAAGTCCGTCATAATATACCTGCATACTCCACTTTCAAGGATAAAAAAACAAATTAATAATCAAACATCCAGAGGTATTGTAGGTCTGAAAAACAGAAATCTTGAAAATATTTTTGCTGAAAGGTTGCCCCTATATCAAAAATATGCTGATATGAGTATTGATATTGACGAAAGAGATACGATTAGTTCAGTCAGTTCAAAAATAGTTGAATCATTACGTTATGTACAGGGAGAATAAAAATATCTATTGTAAATGTAGCAATATTAGGAACATAGAAATATTAATAATTCAGATATCAATCGCATATTAATTCTTTATTTATTTAAGCTAAGTATATCAAATAGGTATTGGCAAATATAAGGATAACATCTATTTTATATTCCGTATGTTATCAATTTCACTGCTTTATAATTGTTATTATCAATTTTCTGATTTATTTTCTGAACTAAAAAATAGATTTTATGTATTATTTTTTATTTAAATTTTAGATTTTATTCTTTATTGCTACTATTATGAAAATAGGTAGCACCAACACCTATATATAGGAAACTATTGTACTAAAAGTATTACAAAAATTTATAATCTTCATACTTAAATATCATAGGAGGAATAATTTGCATATACCTGATTCTTTTATACCCCTATGGCAGGCTATATTCTATTGGATTATAGCACTGCCTTTTATTTTTATGTCTGTGAAATGGGCTGGGAAAGAAATGGATGACATGAAAGTTCCTATACTTGCTGCCCTTGCAGCAGGTATTTTTGCGATTCAGGCCCTGAACATTCCCATTGGAATGGGCACAAGTGGTCATATGGTTGGTGCCACTCTTGTTGCTATTGTATTTGCAAGTCCCTGGGCAGGAGTGCTTGTACTTACTCTTGTGCTGCTGGTCCAGGGTTTTGTCTTTGGTGATGGAGGCATCACTACTATGGGTGCTAACATCCTTAACATGGGCGTTATCTCTGGATTTGTTGGCTACTATACATTCGCTGCTCTTATGAATCACAAACTTAGTCTGCAGATTTCATCTTTTATAGGTGCATGGCTTGGTTTGTTGGTATCGGCTCTTGCGTGTGCAGTTCAGATGTATTTTGCAGGCACCTTTCCCCTGATACCTGGGCTGGTTGCCATGGGAACTTACCATTTTATTATAGGGCTGGTTGGTGAAGGTCTTATCACTGCTGTTGTACTCACAGCAATTGCAAAGTCAAGACCCGATCTACTGGAAAACAGCTACATTGCTGACAGAGGTGTAAAGGCATGAGCAAGAATATAAATGCCAGCTCTTCTAACACTAAATTTCTTTATGCAGGTGTGATTATAGCCCTGTTACTTGCTATCCTTTCTCCTTTTCTGGCATCATCTGATCCCGATGGTCTTGAAAGCGCGGCAGAAGGTGTTATCAATGAAGAAAAACTTGCAGAACTGGAAGAGGCAGCACCAGCTTTCTCTTCTCCTATACCCGATTATTCCATTGAAGGTATGGGTAAAGCAGGTGAAGTAGTTGCAATAGTTGTAGGTACTCTGCTTGTTCTGGCTATAAGTTATGGTTTAGGAAAAATCATAAAAAATAAGTAATTATAAAATATAAAAATAAGTCAGTTTCTTTTCCTTTTAATCTTTTTTTAATTTACATTTTTGATTGGAATTTTATCAGAATTTTTAAAATTGAAAATTTTCAAGTCCTATACCATAAGATATGATACTATCAGGATTGTTAATGTAATCCCTGAAAAGAGCAGATCTGAAATTTTAAGTTTTTTTTTGTATACATGAATATTATCGTTTTGTCCGTATCCTCTGCATAGCATGCTTATGTATGTTCTTTCTCCCTGTTCATAAGCCATCACAAAGATAGAACTTATAGTATATCCTATTTGCTCCAAAATCCACCTGTGTGATACCTTTTTGTTCCATATGTTGAACAAACGGGATTGCTGGGCTGTACGGATGCGTTTGAGAACGTTCCAGAAAAGAAACAAATATCTTACCATCATCGTAAGGAGTAATGCCATTTCCTTTGGAATACCAAGCTGTCTTCCAGCTACTACCATATCATGCATTTTCGTAGTTGAAGAAAGCACTATTATAGCACTGACACATACAATGAACTTTGCCAGAAGTGTTATACCAAAATCAAGTCCTTCATAGGTGATTGTAAGTCCAAGTGGCAGATTAATAGGATATTCTGTAAAAGATTCAAAAAAAGATTGTCTTATAAAAGGCTGTATTACAATTATACCAAGTCCAAAAGGCAAAACTGCTAAGAAACGAACTATTATATATAAAGGGTTCAGTCTTGCCAGTACCATTATAATTATAAGGTACGTCTCTACAAAAATCAGACGTATTAGGTTATCTTCGTGTACACGGGGCAGGCTCACAGTATAGACTATAATTAAAATAGTAGCAAGAAGCTTCACACGATTATCCAGCCTATGTACCACACTATCCTTGTAAGCTTCCCTTTCAATATCAGTGAGAGTTATTTCCATGCAGTTTCCATCTTTTATTTTCAGGTGAATTTAACAGTCTAAGGATTTCATCCCTGGCGTCAACAGGTGTAACTTTTGTTTCCACGTCCAGTCCTTCAGCCTGGAGCAGTTCAAAGACACATGCTATTCTTGGCATTCTTAAATGCACATGCTCCAATAGACCAGGTTGTTTAAATATTTCTTTTGCAGTACCCTGTGCTTCTATTCTCCCATGGTGCATAATAAATACTCTGTCAGCAAAGAGGGGGACCATGTCAACATCATGGGTTGAAAGAATAATAGTAATTCCCAGTTCGTGATTCATTTTGTCAATGACGGCCATTATGTTTTCTGCAGCTCTTGGATCAAGTCCTGCTGTAGGTTCATCCAACACTATTACTTCTGGTCTCATGGCAAGGATACCTGCAATAGCAACACGTTTTTTTTGTCCTCCGCTTAAATGGTGTGGAGATCTGTCTTTCAGTCCGGTAATGTTCACCAGCTTTAATGCTTCATTTACTCTTGATTCAACTTCATTTTCAGACAGTCCCATGTTAATAGGGCCGAAAGCTATATCCTGTTCCACACTTGGTGCAAGTATTTGATCGTCAGGATTCTGAAAAACAATTCCTACTGTCTGTCGCACCTTTACTATATTTCTCTTTGATATTGTTTCTCCATGAATGAGCACTTCTCCTGAATATGGCTTCAGAATACCGTTTAAGTGTTTGAATAATGTGGATTTTCCAGCTCCGTTTGCACCCAGAAATGCTACTTTTTCACCAGGGTATATTTTCAGGCTTATATCCTTAAGAGCTTCTGTTTTGCTGTTTCTATAGAAATATGAAATATTCTTAAGTTCAATAATAGGCTCAGTAGCTGTCATGTTTTCTTTTTATTGTTTCATGCATAAGACTCGTTTTTAATTAGTAATCCATTCTAAAGACATACTTTATAGTATGAGAAATATATGTCATATTCTTACTTTAAGTGTACTTGATAGCAATAATAGACTATATATTTATGGTACTAAGCAATGTGGGAATTGTTAGATTTTTAAAATTTATTGGGAATCTATCGGAAACATGGCAAGAAACGCTCTGATAGGCGGCTAATACAGATAATCATCCTGTTTGCTCTCTTAAAAAACATGTGTATGACATTTATCATCGCAACAGCAATCCAGATTTCCATAATTACGATATTTGTGGTGTTTCTGCCTATAGGATTCACTAAGAGGTTGCTGCGGAGATATTCAGGCAGATGGTAAAGGTGATGTTCTCCCTGCAGGCCTCTTTGGTGGTCACTATGAAGAAGCTTATTCCAATGCTCAGCTCAAAATATCTTAACATAGTAAAGTCAAAAGGTAAATATAGAGTATACACATGTGCCTCATCTGGCTTCAAAACCCCTTAACAATCAAAGTAATTCTCTTATTTTTCACTGCGTCACACGAAAAATATTTGAAACTTCATTTCCCAAACAACGATGAAGTCTATTAGGAGGCAATAACGTTGTTTCGATAATTGATTTAAACAAATATCTTATGAGGTTCTATAGTAGCATCCTTTCAGCTATAGAGTTTAATTGCTGCGCTATATTGGAAAAATCAGTATTCAAGTTAAGAGTTTTTATACTTATGTAATTGCCACCAATAATATAATCACTATCTGGTATGATTTCTTCATCTGTTTTAGCATAAAGCAAAAGACCGCTTACATTGCCGGAATTGGCAGCATCCATGTTCTTTACATAAGTAAAAATCTGGTACATGTTCTGGGAATGAAGCGTCCGGCTATTGTAGAAGCTGTTAGTCTGCATCATGTGCTCATAATATTTGGTGTCTATAATGAGGGTTTTATCCTTGTACCGGAGAGTTATGTCTGATTTCATAGTTGGCAAATACTCTATTTCGCCCCCATCAACATCCCAGTCAATATGGGCAGCTGAAGCATTCAATTGCGGGTAATGCCTGCGGTAATATTCCAGCACAAATTTTTCGAAAAGCTTGTGCATGCGTTGATCGTCTACATAGTGCGTCAACTTTCGGGAGCCTTCCTGCTCGGTCATGAGCATGCCTTCGATAACCAGATAGCAGATATTCAGCAGCATCTTGTAGGTGGCATTGTTCCGGTGGTATCTGATGCACGACCACTGAATCCTGCGGGGGTCAACTTCATCAACATTGCTGAAATATAGCATTGTTTTCCTTAAGTCTTTTTTATGCTGCGCTGATACTTCCGGGCAGTGGATCAAAATCATGGCAGTGGTCTTTAGGATTTTATTCATATATGCGTTTTCTGTGAACTCATCATAATCGCAGACCAATTGCTTTTTGAGCATGGAGTTTTGCCTTACAGATGCGGAGACATTGATTTTCCCGGCAGGTGAACAAATGGCTTCTGTTTTGCCGACATACTCCCTGCTCAGGCCCCTTTTGATTTGGCTGGCGATACCCTTGGCGAGAATCGCCGCAAATAAATCGGAAGCATAGGCGAATTCCTCGGCGGCTACCTTTTTATAGCCGTCTTCGTTTAAAACCTGAAAAGCGTAAGCAAGCATGTAATAGATGTTTTGAATCCTAATCATCCAAAACACCACACAGTTTTTTTGTCCACTGCTGAATTTTGGATGGCTCATCGAACCAATATTCGCCCAAAAGGGGCAGCAGCTCATATTTAATAACAGCTTCCACCCATTCATCGGTTATTTCCTCATTGGTACACAAGTAACTGTGGCCGATTCGGAAACCATTACCAAGAGATTCATCTTTGCTGATGAAGTCATTCAAAGCCTTAATTTGTTCAACCAGGGCGTTAAATTTGGGATTGTTTGCTTGCTGCATGACTGCTTTAAAACCCTCGGAGTCAAAAGCAGGCTCAAGCTCAAAGAAAGCGAATCTTCTTCTAAGGGCATAGTCGATTATGGCAAGACTTCTGTCTGCGGTATTCATCATGCCGATAATATAAACATTTTTCGGAACGGGAAATAACTCGTTGGAATAGAGCAGGCGCAGTTTCTCGCCGCGCTTTTCCTTTTCTATCAGCATGAGCAGTTCGCCGAAAATTTTGCTCACATTCCCGCGGTTGATCTCGTCAATTATAAAGAAATAATCCCGTTCATCGTCATCCTGGGCGGTTTTGCAGAATTGGTAAAAAGGCCCGGGGGTAAGTTCAAACCCGTCTTTGGACGGGCGGAAGCCCATAATAAAATCTTCGTAGCTGTAACTTTGGTGGAATTGAACCATCATAACCCGGCTTGTGTCTTTCTGACCCATTATGGAAAAAGCCAGCCTTTTGGCGGCAAAAGTCTTGCCGACGCCGGGCGCGCCCTGCAATATGATGTTTTTCTTGGTTTTCAGGAGGTTCACCAATGTGTTGTAACGTTCGGCATCCATAAAAACTTCACTGAGGAAGTCATCTTCGGTGTAGGGATCATATACAATTTCCTTTTCTTCCGGAACATCTGCTGATTCATCGTCTATAAAAAGAGCTTCCAGTTTTTGCACGTATTCAGTATAGGGAGTAATGTCGGTAAGGGTTTTCATGACAGCTTGTCCCGGATGCTCCCACTCCCCGTTATGCGTCCACCTGATTTTGCGGATATGTTTATACTCATCGCGCCCGGAATCAAAAATATAGTCGGATTCAACTATTCCACGGCCGATGACTTTATGCATGCCTTTTTTGGCATAAACAATGTCGCCAGCCTGAATTTCATTGGCAAACTGCCATGTGGCCAAGGCCGAGTTCATATATGAATATTCCGCACCGTACAGTTCCTTCATTTTGGTTTTCATGGCATCCTTGCTGGGGTATTGTTTAAGGTTGCCCATTTCGTCCCAGCCGATGCCCATGATTTCCTGGGAGTAAACTCCTCCCATTTGGAAGAATTGTTGCCGGGAGCATAAATCCAGTATCGCTTCATAGGAGCAGACAATGCGGGTTCTTCCGTATTCGTTGGCTCCATGCGCACATAGGTGCCTTTAAGCATGCTGTCTATAGTGTCCGCCTGTTCGGAAGTCAATTTAAAGTTCGTAGCATTCGGGAAATTAATAATGCTTACTTTTTTCAGGCGTTCATCTGCCAATAAATCTTCTCTCTTAATAATAGCATTCGTTATTTTATGCGTCAGTTCAATATCTACGACAGGATTTTCTCCTGTATTTATTTTACCGGAAACGGCATAAGGATCTGGCTCATCATTTTCTCTGATTTCCGGGTCACATAGGATAACTCCTGAAGCCACAATGCCACCCTCAGGGCCTGAAACCCATATGTACGCACGGTCGCCTTTCTTGATCTGGTTTTGGTATTGCTTTACGCTCCATGTGATAACGTCCAGTTCTTTAACGGCGCCAATAACATCATAATATTTGGGATTGCCTTGAAAAATCCAACCTAATTTATTATTAGCGGTTAAAATGTTATTTTTATTCTGATCTCCCGAAGTTGATATCGTCCATGCTGCGTGGGACAGTTCGGGGAAACTGTGATGCGGGCTGTCGCTTTTTGCATTGATTTCTTTGCAGGCAGCGATGAGATCCAAATAAGTTTTTGCTCCGGGAAGCTGCTTTAAATCGGAAACCTTTGCAATGCTCGCGTAATAAGGACTGCCGTCTTGTGTCAGGTAGCTCCTGTTCCGCTCATCAAGGTTTAAGTAAGAAAAGGGTCGTATCCAATATAGTCCCATCGTCAGATTCCACTTGATCCCAAGCTGCTTTTTTACCTTGTCATAACAGGCTATAAATGCCGCCTTGGAGACTTCTGACGGATTATCTGCATAGTTTATCCCGGCTTCAAACACATCCCAGAGGTTGGAAATGTCATCGTCTTTTCGCTTACTTTTTCCGCTAAAAAACCAAGCCTTCATGTTGTTGAGTACCGGAATGCCGTTAAATTCTGTCGGCACTTCTGCTTTAACGCCAAGTTTACCACCAATGCCCTGCATCAGTGCAATGCGGTTTTCATTGGTGATTCTTTTATTGAAACAGCCGAATACGGTAAACGGGCAAATGTCGTCAATAGGCTGGCCGTTTTCCATAAACGGATAGCGAAAGCCTAAATTATCAAAGGCATCCTTGATTAGCGCAAGAAGCTGCGGACGATTGTTTTTGTAAGGCAATAGCTTGTCGGCAAACTGCATGTAAAATGAAGTCCAGGCGAATGAACTTTTCGGTTGGATATTTGATTCCATCAACCTCACACCTCGGTTACATCAAATTTAAGGCAAGCCGTATTCACAGCTTGCCCATAATATTTAGCAGACTCTGGTAGCTATCTACATCGTGATACTTGACCTTGCTTGTGGACAGCTGATTGAAAAGTTTCTTGGCGCATTTTATTTTTGCCTGTTCGATAGGACGCAGGTTCAGGCTTTCCATTGTTCCTTTTGTCTCGGCTATGAAATAAATGTGTTTCACCGTACCTTCATAAAAGGCAATCGCCCAGTCAGGGGAATAGTTTCCAACCGGAGTAGGAATGGAAAAGCCTTTCGGCAGCTTGGCATAGACACAGACTTCATCGGCTTTGTCCATATCTTCCGCAAAGCAGCGTTCCACGCTTTTTTCAGCATTTCCGTCTGTAAATACATAATCCTGTATGTTTTTCTTTGCCCGGAATGCTTTGGTAATATCACTTGAGCCTTTTTCAGCGGTGAAAATGCTGCTGTCATACTGCTTTTCAATCTGGTCATAAGAAATATGCTCTACAATCATGGTGGCTTTTTGTTCTTTTATTAAGCGTATTGCTTTGGCAATGAACTCTTCAGGATTCTGTTTAAAACAGGCAAAAACAGGTTTTTCAATTCCAGCCAGTATGGCCGCGACCGTACGTCGGGTGAGAGTGGTGCCTTCAGCAATTTTACCTATCAAGTCATATTTAACCTGGCTTGTTGCAGCGTGCTTCAGGGTTTCTGTCCTGGCATTTTCCCGGACAAAGCTGTTGCCGAGGGCAATGGCGTTCCCGTCCAGCTCGTCTGCCTGCCTGCCAACAGTAACCGTGTATTGAAGCTGGGAAACGTACATGTTCTCATTGATATGTTTAATAGCTTTTTCTATCAGTTCCCGGTTGTCAAACTCAACTGTGTAGGCATATTGATGGTTAATATAATTCCAAAGGGTTTGGAATTCTTTTTTATAGAAATTGTCATTGAGTGGGTTGTCCAGAATTTTAGTCATGTTGGCGTTTTCTATCATTCTATCTAAGACGCTCTGGTCAAAGACGCTCTGGATCAACGCATGCACACCCTCAGCCATTGGTGATAGGGATTCAGGCAGCGGAGCCAGCCGGTTGTTTTCCAGGTCTGTCCGGTAGCTTTCTGTAATGCCGTCGTTGTTGTCAATATAATCGTTCTTAATGAGATAGCGGTAGATGTCCCTGGCCTCTTGCATATTAAGCACATGCGTTTTCTCGCCGGCCATAACGGTCTTGCCTGTAAAGTATTCCACCGTTGCTTTTGTGGGCCTTTCATACAAAGCCTCTTTGATGCTGGTCTGCAAATCCGCGACAAAATTTTTATAGCCTTCGCTGGCGATAACCGTCAATACGTTGATGGAATAGACGGAATCGGCACACTTTTCCATGTCCATCCGCTCTCCTCTTTGGTTTACACACAGGCGCAGGCCGCGGCCCACTTCCTGGCGTTTCTGTGTGGGGCTTGCGCCGCCGTGCTTCAATGTGCAGATCTGAAAAACATTGGGGTTGTCCCAGCCTTCCCGCAGGGCCGAGTGGGAAAAGATAAAGCGCACAGGTTCATCAAAGCTTAAGAGGCGTTCTTTATCTTTAAGAATCAGGTCATAGGCGGAAATGTCGTCGCTTTCATCACTTCCCCGTTTGGTAGAACTGTCCACCTTGCGGCCGTGCTTGTCAATGCTGAAATACCCCGCGTGGGTTTTGGCGGGATCAATGCTTTTCAGGTAACGGACGTAAGGCGTGTCTTCAAGAGTGATGTAATCGTTCAGCACGCTGATATACTCCTGCTCGAACATTTCCCCGTATTCGGAGTTGACTTCTTCGCCTGCCTCGTTATACTTGCGGTACTTGGCCACTTCGTCAATAAAGAAGAGGGAAAGGGTCTTAATACCCAGTTCAAACAGGTGTTTTTCCTTTTCAAAATGCGAAATAATGGTCTCCCGGATTTGGATCCGTCGCAGGTCCTTTTCGGAAACATCACCGATAACTTCTCCCCGGTTGAGTACCAAACCATTGGTAAAGGTTACTGTACAGCGTATGGGGTCAATATCGCTGATATGGTATCCCTTATACTGTTCCATTTCGTTGGATACAAAATAAAGGTCATCGTCCACTCCAAGAATACGCGTCTCACGGTTTATTGATTTCTGGTACTTGATCTCCAGCTCAATTTTTGCCATAGGTGGCTTCTTGGGCGAGATGATGATATTCTCAAGGAACAAATATCTGTCGGTTCCCCTGAAATTCTTCACTTCAAATCCTTTGACCTCGATTTTCTTTACAAGCCGCTTGTTGTAGGCGTCCACCGCATCCAGGACATAGACCAGGTTATGGTGCTGGACATGGGTGGCCGAGTAGTTCAGACAGAACAGGGGATTAAAATTAGCCAATGCTTTCTGGGTCTTGTCTCCGCCCATTTTCTGCGGCTCATCCAGAATGAGGATGGGGCGATTGGCCTTTATGACGTCAATAGGCCTGCGGCTGCCGAATTCATCCAGTTTTTCATAAATGCGGCGAGCTTCCTTGCTCCTGGCATCCTCTTTCAAGGAAGTATTAAAAGCCTGGATGTTGATAATCATGACGTTTATACCGCTGCTGGCGCTGAAGTTGTCAAGTTCGGTCAAATTCTGGCTGTTGTAGATAAAGAAGCGGGCTTTCCTGCCGTAATGCTCCATGAAGTGTTCCTGGGTAATTTGAAAAGTCTTATATACCCCTTCACGGATGGCAATGGAAGGAACAACCACAATAAATTTGCTCCAGCCGTATCGCTTATTCAGTTCAAAAATGGTCTTTATGTAGACATAGGTTTTGCCTGTGCCGGTTTCCATTTCCACATCCAGGCTGCAGGCCCCCAGATGGCTGACCAGGCTGTCCGACTGCTTAATGTTATTGCGGGCCTGCATGTTGCGGATGTTTTGCAGAAGCTGCCTGGGGGAGAGCATGACCCGCGCATTTTCAAATCCTATGGTTGCCTCATCATCCGGTAAGCCATATTCAAAAATGGTTATTTGTGTATACATATTTTTTTTGGTAATGCCCAAATCTCGCACATAGCTGACCCGGTCTGAAAAGGGCTGCCCTGCAAAGATATTGACAACGCTGTTGACAGCATCTGTCTGGTATTGTTGTATCTTAAATTGAAATTTCACTTTGGCGGCACCCCCTTGTTTACAGAACCTTCCTTATAGTCGACGGGCTGTAGGTTGCAAAAATCTGCTCAAAGTTGGTAGCGACGCTGTCGTTGGCCATGCCGCAGTCGCGGAAAACGGCGTAATAGGGCTGCTTTTTGGCAATCTCCCTGACCACCTCATCGGTAACGTCATTGTCAAAGCAGGCCATCAGGTACCCGTCCGCCACGCTGAACACTTTTTTGCCGCCGATAACCATTTCCTCGATTTTGCTGGACAGTAGCACACCCAAATCCAGCATGACCTGGAAGAGCAAGTCCTCCGGAGTACGGTCGGGTTTTATGTTGTCTGTTAAAGATGTGAGCAAATCCTGGGTGTATTCGTCCGGCCTGTAGTAGACATCCTGCATGTTGCTGGAATCCACCTTCAGGACGCGGAAGCCGATATCAAGTTTACCCGCCGCTTCCGGATGTTCCTCCAGTATTTTTTTGCCTGCCCGGCGGATGCGCTCCTTCCCGATTTCGGCAATGGTTTTATACCCTGCTTTATAGGCTTCGGAATTTTCGTCGCAAGGCTCAGGCAGTTGTACCATGATGAATTTGCGGTTGCCGCCGTCTTCAGCGTTAAGCTGCATAACCGCATGGGCAGTGGTGGCAGAGCCGGAGAAGAAGTCGAGGATTAATCCATCTTTAGTATTAAGTGAACTCATTAGTTTAATTATCATTTCAGGTGGTTTGGGAAAATCAAAAAACTTGTTATTGTTATAAAGACTCTTTAATTCTTCCGTACCATTTTCATAATTAACTTCTTTTTCATAAAATATCGATTTAATTTTTGCTATTTTATCTTTTGAATAATAATCTTTTTGAAACACATCATACTCTTTACTTCCTTGTCTATTAACTAATCTTACTAACAATTCATTTCTTTTCTCATAAACACTACTCTTTGACCATCTCCACCTACCATCTGAACCATCGCTTAATTTTGGAAGAATTTCTATAAAATCATCCGACTTCTTTTCAATGTCAATTTGTTTAGTAATAGGGTTGTAATATATTGGAAAATATTGATTGGGCGCATCTTGCCTTCTTGAGCCTGCACCTCTTTTTCGCAAACCAAGTTCTCTATAAATTCCAATTTCGTCCTTTTTATTATACTCATGTTTTTCTTTATGAAAGCCTAGTGGCTCAATATTGAGTATATTTTTAGCATAACATATAACATATTCATGCTCTGATGCAGTATATTTTTTTGCTTGATTTCCTCTAGGATTAGATCTAATAATAAAAGTTTCAACAAAATTACCCTCCCCAAAAATCTCATTGCAAATCTTTTTAAGATTATCAATCTCATTATCATCAATGCTGATAAATATAATCCCATCATCACTCAGCAAATCCTTCGCCAGTTTAAGCCTCGGGTACATCATATTCAGCCAATCTGTGTGGAACCGGCCGTTGCTTTCGGTGTTCTGCACCAGGCGGTTGCCGTCTTCGTCAAACTGTCCGCTGTTGGTAAGGTATTCGTCTGTGTCCTGTGCAAAGTCATCCTCATAAATAAAATCCTTACCGGTATTATACGGAGGATCGATATAAATCATCTTTACCTTGCCTAAATACGTTTCCTGCAAAAGCTTTAGAGCGTCTAGATTATCGCCTTCAATATACAGATTCTCAGTCTTGTCGAAATCCACGCTTTCCTCGCGGCAGGGGCGCAGGGTTTTGGCGATGGGGGCGTTGGCCAGGAGGATGGACTTTTTCTTGTCCGGCCAGGTGAACTGGTATCGCTCCTCCGGGCCTTCCACAATAATATCTGACAGCTCCTGACGCAGCACGTCGAAATCAATGGCGTGCTCGATGATGGGCGTACGGTCGTCCCTGTAACCTTTGATGACCTCGGTCAAGGTATTGGGAAACAGCTCGGCAATCTTTTTGATATTTTCATCTACTTTGTTTACAGAGTGCATTTTCAGTCTGTGCATGCTCATTCTCCTTTTTCCTCGGCTAATTTTTTCTTCAAACCCTGAAGTTGGGTAAACAGTTCAAAGCGTTTTTTCGGCTTCTTGTCACTGCGGCTTTTACTCCCTCTCCTTATAACACCTTCCTTACCGTTGACGGGCTGTAGGTTTCAAAAATCTGCTCAAAGTTGGCGGCCACGCTGTCGTTGGCCATGCCGCTGTCGCGGAAAACGGCGTAATAGGGCTGCTTTTTGGCAATCTCCCTGACCACCTCATCGGTAACGTCATTGTCAAAGCAGGCCATCAGGTACCCGTCCGCCACATTAAACACTTTTTTGCCGCCGATAACCATTTCCTCGATTTTGCTGGACAGTAGC
>JACIVZ010000042.1 GCA_014361205.1 Methanomethylovorans sp.
AGTATATAATAAATCAGCAGTATACCACCTTTGAAGGTGTATCTTCAGTTACCACTTTTGAAATATCTAGAAGGATAAGCATTCTATCTTCAAGCTTACCTACACCTTTTAGATAATTCGTATTGATCTTACTGGAAATTATCTCTGGTACTGGTTCTACTGTAGATGCAGACAATCTAAGAACCTCGCTTACCGAATCAACTACAAAACCTACAACATTTTCATCTACTTCTGCTACTATGATACGGGAATTATCATCGTGCTTATTTTGTGTCATGCCGAACCTTGTATCCAGGTTAATGACTGTTATGATTTTACCCCTTAAGTTAATCACTCCTTTTACATAATCAGGTGAATGAGGAATGCGGGTAATTTCAGGTATACGGATGATTTCCTGAACTTGCATAATGTCAAGTCCAAATTCTTCTTCACCGAGCTGGAATATCACAAGTTGTAATAGTTCTTCTGAACGTGTTTCTTTTTTGAATCCTGTTTCTTTTTTAAGTGTTAATTCTGCCATGAAGATACCTCATATAAGTCTTAGTATACAAAAAATTATATATAAAGATTTTTAAACAAATTACTTTTACAAAGTCAGAAATAAATAAAGATATAGAGAAGATAACAAGAAAAAATACTCAACAAAAAATAAAATTCCGGTATTTTAAGGTAATAATTCAAAAAAGTTTTATCTCAAAACCTACAACGGGCTGAGCCAGTCCAAAATTAACGAGTACCTGAGGATTGAGCTCACCTAAAACACCAACTTTATTTCCATTGACAAGTACGTCAGCACGTCTGCCTTCCAGGAAAGCAGAGTCCTCTGATTTCACAATCTCATATACCATCTGCTTTTCTCTCATTATAGCATCAAATAATTCCCTGATTTCAGTAAAATTTGCATTAGCATGAATGGATACTGCCGCAAGATGCAGACTGTTTTTATCATTTACAACAACTTCACCAACTTCAAATATACGCTGGGGAAGTTCTCTGTGCTGGTTAAGAGACAATATTTCCATCAAATTTGGCAGGAGTGTTGTTCTTACCATTGTCTGATCTTCACTTATCGGATGCATGACATAAGTAACATCATCAGTGACCGGACGGCACATCCATTCAAAATGAACCTTTTCACTGGTAAGTGTAAAAGGCATCACTTCAGTGTATCCAAGACCTACCATAATTGTTCTTATATAACCACGTTCAAGAGATATGTAATGTTGAGTACCGATTGTGGCGTTCATTGGCAAAACCGGTGTTATATTCTTGTATCCATATGCTATAGCTATGTCCTCTATAAGATCCGAGTTATCAAGGATATCTGCCCTGTAACGTGGAACTTGCACTTCAATTATTCCGTTTTCCTGCACTTTGGCTCCAAATCGCATACGTTCAAGCATCTGAGCAATATATTCAGGAGAAATGTCTATGCCTAACAAATCCAAGACTTCCTCAGAAGTAACCTTTCTGATTTCTGGAGACATATCGGGTGTCAATTGCTCCGTCCCATCTGCATTGATGATACGTACGAACTCTATACAGCCACCTCTCTCAGCAAGAGCAGTAGCTACTATAATCAGAGCAGTGTAGACTGCATCACTAAGACCGGTAACATCAATGAACAGATCAGTGGTTCCCTCATGCACCCGTGTGAGAGTACCATTTATGATGGGAGGGAAAGAAAGTACATTACCATCAACATCTGTAATAAGCGGGTATTTCGGCAGACCTTCTACAAGGTGAGCGAATTTCACACCCTTAGGATGTTTTTTAAGTATCTCCCTCATGGACATGGGCTCAGAGAAGTCCAGAGGCACGAAACGATAATCAGGATCAACTGCCTGATATTTAAAAGGCGGTCTGATATGAGCCATGTCGTGCACACCAATAGAAACTTTCTTACGATTACGCCCTATTGCCCAATGGAGATCTTCCTGCAGGTCCATAAGAGATTTTATTGAAGAAGAAGTAAACTTTACATTTCTTACTACAGCACATCCTAAAACAGGTCTGATTTTATCTATCTCAACATCTTTGTATATTTCCACAGAATAAGGTCTTACTTCATACTCACACAGTCCCTTTTCAATCCCAAGAAAGCCACGCATAGCCCTTGCAGTACCTTCCACACTGTAGAGATCCGGTCTGCTTGGAAAAAACTCAATATCCACATGATCATTTTCTACCCGCTCGACATCTGCACCAATCATCGGAATGTGGCTGATGATAGTTTTCCTGTCGGTACCTGTAAGCTTTTCAAGGTCTTTGTAATCCAATGTAATAACTGGCATGAATGTTGCCTCTTTATGTGTTGAAGGACTGAATGCTACCAAAACATTAACGATTTTGGATTTAATATTTTTGTTCAGGATTTATCTGATGATTATTCATAAAGTAATTGAGACAAAAACAGCAAGTTTGCTGATATTAATACCAAAAAAAACAAAGCTAAACCACAGTAAAGGCTCTACTGCCGCCAATAAATAATTTACATAGTTGTTCATTGACTTCCTTATTTTTTCCATATATACAAATGCATAAAACATTAAAGGTAAAAAACTTAAAACAATCAAAGGAAGTACATGAAAAAAAACTGCAATGACTATTAAAAATACAGATGCAACATTAAGCAATTTAAGAAGTCTAAATTCTTTGCTACGACCCAGTACTACTGGAATTGTAAGAAGACCATTTTTCTTGTCACCTTCTACATCTCTGACATCAAATAATATCTGTATGGATATCATTCTTATAAAAACAAATCCAGCTATAATCATAGTTTCTTTCGTAATGGGAACAGAATAGTAACAGAATAAAAACAGAACAAGCAAAGCCCAAACAGACGCAACAAAGAAATTTTTGAAACCAATAATCCTTTTTGTAATTTTCTTAAAATGTGAACTGTAAAGAAGACCCATAACCAATACAAACAGTCCCAAAAGCATTGTTGTGCTATTGCTGAAGTGTATAAACAGGATAGTTATTGATATAAAAGATACACCGATAATAACATTTACCTTCTTGTTGCCTGAAAGATACCTGGCTCTTTCAGAATTGGTCAAAAGGTCATCATGTACACCTCTGGTATAATCGTAAAGATAGATTGGATAAAATATCAGATAGGTTACAATAAGAACATCCAATCCAATCGGCAATCTGAATATAAGAGAACACATTGCCACCACACAGACAGCTCCTAATGCAAAAAGATGACCGCCAAATATGAATTCTTTCCATATAGAAATAAGCATTTTTTCAATATCTCTATTGATATTGCTGTTTGATACGTAATTGAACATGGAAACCACATATTTTAGAGAGAAATGGACATCATTGTAAATATTATGAACATAAAATAATAATAATTGTCAAAAATATGAACTGAATATTGATTTCTTGTTCAAAATAAAAAATATGTATATCAAAATCTGTTTTTGCATATAGATTTTGTTTTAAGAAGAAATTTAAAAAACGGTAACATCGGGCATTAAATTGAGAATTGTGGCAAAGAGAAGGGAAATAAATTTCTGCATATGTTCATAAAAATATCATATGAGTTATATTTTTAATTGTAGAAAATGACCTGCTTTTTGACGTTTTTGATACCTGACAAGAAAAAAAAGATAGGATCTGAAAATAAAAAAGGATACAGTAGCCCTGTCTTAAGTTAATGTGTTTTGAACCCCTGACCATCTATATATATCTTATGACTTTATTATTATATTTTTACTTAAAAATATGTTCATATATAAAATACACTAAACTAGATAAGATGGATTAAAAGATATGAAAAAATCAATTTAAATAAAAATGACATAGTATAAGAAATATGTAATTTTAACAAAAAGGGAGCTGGTAGCCACTGGACCGTTTGAGATAATGTTCATACACAAATGTTTGTGCTTGTAAAACGTATCCTGCGTTACCGGACAAGCAGGAGAAGGCTACTCAGAGCTTGCTGATGCAGACAGAAGTGTTTTATCCTTAGTTGTTGTTGAAAACATATGGACAAATCTGCAATCTTTGAGATATTTGAAGGACTGCCTCGCCAGGGCCCGGGCAGTAACAGATGTACAGAAAAAGCCTTCAGGCTGATTCCCTCAATTCCGTATGCCAGGATTCTTGACATCGGCTGCGGCGTGGGAATGCAAACAAATCATATAGCAGAAATTTGCGATGATTGCCAAATTACTGCAGTTGACATCTACCAGCCCTATCTTGATGAACTGAGGCAAAGGGCTGCCAAAAAGGGACTTAGGGACAGGATCTCCACAGTTATTGCTTCCATGGATGATCTTCCCTTTGAAGATAATGCGTTTGACATAATCTGGTGTGAAGGTGCGATTTTTGTCATGGGTTTTGAGAAAGGGCTTGAATACTGGAAGCGCTTCCTGAAGAAAGAAGGTTTCTTGGCTCTGACTGAAGCAGTCTGGTTCACCGATACACCTTCAGATGAAGTGCTTCAATTCTGGCAAGAATGTTATCCTGCCATAAAGTCAATTCCCGAGAATGAGAAGATCATAGAGACTGCAGGGTATAAGATCATCGGGAAGTTCAGACTGCCTGCATCTACATGGTGGGACGATTTTTATGTTCATCTTCAGAAAAGGCTTGATGAAATTGAAGATAAATTTAAAGGCAATACTGAAGCCGAATCTGTAATAACTTTTTCAAGAAAGGAAATAGAGATATTCCAGAAATATCAGGACGAGTACGGATACGTTTTCTTTGTTCTGCAAAAAAAGCACATGACTAAATAGTAGCTTGAAGAAAAAATAAGTTTACCATTTCTGCAGAGCCAAAAATTGTAATCTATTAATGTATTAACCCTCAATTTAAAAGAAAAAATTTTTTAGTGAGAAATAAGTTTTCATTGATAAAGAGGTTTTTATTGATAAACAGGCAAAGTAATATGCACAGTAGTGCCAACATGTTCCTCACTTTCAATCCATATTTGTCCGCCATGGGCATCAATAATGGTTTTGCAGATGTAAAGACCCAATCCAGTACCGCCATACCTTCGCGTCATTGAACCATCTATTTGGTAGAATTTTTTGAAAATCTCACCTAATTGTGCCTGAGATATACCAATACCAGTGTCTTTTACTTGAAGATGAAGCCTGTCTGATTCCCTCATGACTTCAATGAAAATACTCCCTCCTGCTGCAGTGAATTTTACAGAATTTTCGATTATATGTAATAATACCTGGGGCATATAGTCCTGATCAGCTTTTACCATTGGTATTGATGAAGGAATATTGCAATGGACTTTTATGCGTGATTGTTTTATTTGAGAATCTAAAGAATTCAATACCTGATCTACAGTGTCCTTCAAACTTACAGGATCAAACTTATATTTTGCCTTTCCTGCATTTACAATATTTAAGAACAGTAAAGAGTCAATTAACCTTTTAAGACGAACTGAATTTCTTACTATTGCATCCGTTGCTTTTTTCTGTTTAGTATTAAGAGGACCTAACACTCCTTCATCAAGCAATTCGCTATAACCTTTGATACTTATAAGTGGAGTTTTTAGTTCGTGACTGAGTGTTGACAGGAATTCATCTTTCATTTTATCTATAGACCTTAATTCTTCATAGGCTTTTGCAAGTTCTACTTCCTTTTTCTTCCTCTCAGTTATATCCTCACCAGAACTAATAGTACCGATGATGCGACCCGATTCATCCTTTAACACGACATCGTGCCAGAGGATCAGCCTTTCTTCTCCTGCTCGTGTTAGAACATAATTTTCCATGAAAGGAGGTGGTGTCATTTCACCTGAAATGATTTTTTTATAGTTTTCTTTTGTAATACTTCGTACTTTTTCAGGCAGGAAAGTATCAAACCAGTTCTTACCAAGAACTTCGTGTTCCTCATAACCAAGAACTTCACATGCTTTCTTATTAACTAATGTAATTTCCATGTCAGTATTGACCACACCAATAAGAGATCCTGCCACATCAAGATATTGATGAACTTTGTTCTTTTCTTTTATTAAAAGCTCTTCAGTATGCTTCAGATTAGAAATGTCATAAACTATTGCCTGGATAAATTGATGATTAGAATCTCTGCAACAGGAATTATGCATATGAATATTAACCCATTTCAATTGACCGTCTTTATGTACCAGACGATAGTTATACTCACATGAGTATCCGGAAACATGAATGGCTTTTTGTGCATGGAGAATGAATGAAGACAAATCATCGGAATGCAGTAGATGTGTCCATTTGACTTTACCTGAAAGAAAATCCTCTTTTTCATAACCTGTTATTTTTTGTATATCGCCTGCAATGAAATCTATGTTAAAAGAGTGATCTGCCTGAAAAAGAATACCTTTAAAGTTTTGTATGAAGCAAGTATATTTTTCTTCCATTCTGCGAACTTGCTCAGCCAGATATCTTAAATTTGAACTGTCCTTAAGAATAATAAAGAGACTTGATGTGCCTTTTTCTGGTATTTTGACATGGTAAACCTTCCATATATAAGAGAATTCTCCATATAGTGTAATGAGAGGAGATTCAAATTCAATAGGAGAAAAAAATGGTTCTGCGAAAAGAGAATAACATTTGTCTCTTATAATATCACGTACTTTTGCTGGAACAAAAACCTCAAACCAGTCTATACCCTTAAGATGTATACCTCTGCTGGCCAATATTTCAGATGTTCTGGGACTTGCATACTGAATGCACATACTTTTATCGAGTATAACTGCCATTGCACCTGTTACTTCAAAACAAAATGATGCTATAGAAAAAGTGTCGTTTTCAAGGTCCTTAAATAAACTGTGCAATATATCCATATTTATTGAAGAATGTGCAGATTTTGCGCATTTAAATTCAAAACAATTGTTTTCTGTAATCATGGTAACAACAGAAGTACTTTTTAGAAGCTTTTAATAAACAATTAAACTATCATTGTATCTTATATATATCTTTCTACATAGATTTTAAACACAATATTTGCTTATTGATAATTATATTGCATGTAATTTTATATTAAAATTGAATGTTATAAATTTTTTAGAGAATATATGCTTTTTTAGAGATTTGCACTTTTATCTTGCTTATACTGTTTTTAAAGAGGGGGGTTAATTTCAAAGTTAATGTAAAAACATAGAATATTGTTCCTTAGATCATATACAATATTTTATAATAACATGAGTAAAATTGAGCAACTAAACACGACAACAATTATATATAAAAGCAAAGCATTTATGAATTATATAATATTAATTTTAATATAATATTGCTGCAGCCATTGGTGAAAAAATGACCGAGTATCCCGGTGTGAAAGAAAAAAATGAACTGCAAAATACATCTGAACATAAGGGAGTTATGGAAGAAGAGAACGAGAAATTATATTTAAAAGTACATAAAAATAACCACAATGGATCAGAACAAAAAGATGTGAAAACATCTGAAGATGATAACATTATAGATAATCAAAAAAAAGAAACTCATTTTGCAGATATTTCTGTCAATGTTTCTAAAGTAAAAAGCCAGAATAATGAACCTCAGATTTATCAAGGGTCACAGCCAAAACAAGAAAGTACGTTGGCAATAACTGAGGAGCAGACAAGAAAAAATGCATCAGAAAAAATAGAGGCTTTTGAAAATATATTTAAAACTGGTGAAAGCGCTGAATCCTTACTGAAAGATATTGAAATACTTGTGCCTCGTTCTCCTAAGTTTGGATATTCCAACAATAATGAAAGTTATGCACAAAAAATTATAAACAAATATGAACAGCAATCTGATTTTTTTAATGCTGAAAATACTGAATCTTTTAATGGAAAAAATTCTGTGGGCTTGATTAAGAAACCTGAAGATTCAGAAATAAATGCAAATGAACCTGATATAATTTCATCCCAGAATGAATCCCAAGAAATATTCTCAACAAAAGAAACTAATAAAGTATCAACAACAAACACAGAAGAAAAAAATCCTGATGAAACGCACAATGAAAGCAGAATTAATGTGGACACAATAAGTGAGTCTACAGAAAATATGGCTTCAAATGAAAGCATAACATCTAAACAAAAAACCATTGAAAAAATTTCTTTAATAGAGAAGATCCGTAGTATTTTTAAGCATCAAGAACAAGAAATTGAGAGATATGATCCAGCCATACATGGTCCTATATCACATTTTAATGGTGTGGAGGGATATGAAGAGGTAGAACGTTACTGGGTTAATGAACCGTATACATTTATAGTTATTTTATATAATCCCGATAAGAACAACTATCTATATTATGTAGTTGAACCCGAACTTACAGATTTTGAAAAAGTATTTCTCACGGAAATTAAAGATCGTCTAAGAGATGTACTGCTTGTTGAAAAAGTAAATGAAAATGAAGATAAAGAAAAAATACTTGATGCAAAAATTGTTTCTATAGTCAAAGATTACGCTATAGATGTCACCCCTGAAATGCTGGCAAAAATATCTTATTATATAAAAAGAGACTTTATATGGTTCAATAAAATTGATCCCCTTATGCATGATGATTCCATAGAAGATATCTCAGGCAATGGTCACAACGTTCCTATCTTTCTATATCACCGAAAACACACAAATATACAAACAAATATCATTTTTCAGGAAGATGAACTCAACTCTTTTATTATCCAACTTGCACAGAGAAGTGGAAAGCACATATCTGTAGCTGAACCCATGGTCGATGCTGCCATGCCTGATGGATCAAGAATTCAGATGACTTTAGGCACATGTGTCACTGCACACGGAAGTACTTTTACTATTCGGAAATTTAGCGATGTTCCGATAACTCCTGTAGATCTTATAAAATGGGGTACATTCTCAGCTGAATCTATGGCATATCTATGGCTGTGCATAGAAAACAACAAAAGCCTTATATATGCAGGAGGGACAGCCTCTGGTAAAACCTCTTCCCTGAACGCTGTTTCGCTGTTTATTCCTGAAAAAGCAAAAATCATTACTCTTGAAGATACACGAGAGCTAAAATTACCTCATCCAAACTGGATACCCAGCGTGACAAGAGATTCTTTCACTGCAGATGAACGGGGAGCTGTGGATATGTATGACCTTCTTAAAGCCGCCTTAAGACAAAGACCTGAATACCTGCTCGTTGGAGAAGTCAGAGGAAAAGAAGCACTCACACTTTTCCAGGCAATGTCTACGGGACATACAACTTTCTCAACGATGCATGCTGATTCAGTGGCTTCTGCTATCCACAGACTGGAAAACCCCCCTATCAGTGTGCCTCGTACAATGATCCAGGCACTTGATATAATGAGCATTCAGTCCCAAACTTATACCAAAGGTAAACGTGTCAGGAGAAATATCAAACTGGTGGAGATAATAGATATTGATCCTAATACAAGAAACATCCGCACTAATGACATTTTTGTATGGGATTCCGAAAGAGATGTATTCATAAAAACAGGTGAATCAAAAGCTCTTATGGACATAAAGATGCGCAGAGGATGGTCAAGTTCAAAGATCGATCAAGAACTCTATAATAGAAAAAGAATATTAGAATATATGGTTAAAAATAATTATACTGATTTCAAAGCAATATCTGATACCATTAATGCCTATCAGTCTACACCTGAAAAACTTTTGAAAAAACTAAATCTTCAATAAATACCGCAGGTCTGTTATGAATACTGAAAACAACAAGATCGATGCTGCAAATATGAATGAAAAAAAAATATCTGAAAACAGGAATGATCAGAACTTGCCTCTCAACGAGCAGTGTTCAACAAAGTCTGCAAGTATTGATGAAAAGATATCCGGAAAAAATAGACATAGAGACTTAAAAATACGTATTGGAGACCTTTTTGCTTCTTTTTCCTCACATGGCAAAAATGCGATGGATAATACTGAATCTTCTATTAACAAGAAGTTGATTTTATATTTTACTATACTTAAAAAGATACCTTTTATGCTCCTAGGAGACAAAATAAAGGAGAAAAAAGAAAGCTATGCTAATCTGCAGCTGCATCTTAAACAGGCTCGTATTCCCATGTCATATGAGATGTATATCTCAAATGCTATATTCTATTCTCTTTTATGCGGTATTGCAGGTGCTTTGCTGGGGTTATTGGTAGCCTATATTCTTATATCGGTTGTAGGACTGCCGCCGCATATTACAAAAATAACATTCAGCACATCAATTGCTTGGTTATTGCAATTTAAAGAATTGTTTATTGGTCTTTTAATTATAGTGTTTTCCACATTATCTCTGGGTGGAGCAACTTATGCTTTATTTATGATGTATCCAGCTATTCAGGCAGGTGAGAGAAAAAGTAAAATCGATAGGCAACTTCCATACGCTGTGACCTTTATGTATGCTATGAGCAAAGGAGGCATGAACATAATCGATGTTTTCAGAGCTCTTGCCAAATCCGTAAATACGTACGGTGAAGTTTCTCTTGAAGTGGATACAATTGTCAGAGATATGGACTATTTCGGTCATGATCTTAGAACAGCTCTCTCAAATGCTTGTGCCATCACACCTTCTGAGCGTTTTCAGGATCTTATATACAATCTGCTTACAGTTATTGACAGTGGGGGAAGTATTTCAAAGTATTTTCAGGATAAATCTGAAAACTTTCTGCAGAAAGCTCAGATAGATCAGAAGGGATTTCTTGAAACCCTTGGGTTGCTGGCAGAGTCTTATGTAACTGCCTTTGTTGCCGGACCACTATTCATAATTATAATGGGAGTTATGATGGCAGTCATGGGATCTGGTACAACCACCATGATATACGCTGTAATATATGGTGTGTTACCTGTGGGTTCATTGATGTTTGTGTTAATGATAAGCATAATAACTCCAAGTGAAATGGGAGAACCCGAGCTTCTGCCTACACGTACTGTACTAAAACATGAAATACCTCAGATTCCTGAACACTTAAAGCAGCAATTCGATGAAAATGGAATGCCTGTTGAAGAGAGCGAAGAAAAGGTTAGATTAAGAGAATATTTTGAAAATTTTATTCGCTCGAAAAAACAGTTAAATTTAAAAAATACATTAAAAAATCCCCTTGCACCCATGTTTGCCAATCCTCTCTTTTCAACAGTTGTTACCGTTCCTCTTGCCTTACTTTTGTTAATTGTACCTTTTGCACTTAACATGAAAAATATTACCACTCCTGCACAAATGGTGGACTTTATTGATGACAAACTTGTCCTTTCCCTGTTTATTGTGCTAATCCCTCTTTCCATATTCCATGAAATAAAGAATATGAAAAAGAAAAAGATTGAAAATAACTTTCCGGACATGCTGAAAAAACTTGCTAGTACCAATGAAACTGGGATGACTCTGAGAGATTCCATACAGCTTATGGCAAAATCAGATACCAACGCCTTGAGTAAAGAAATAAAGAAAATTTGGAATGATATTACATGGGGACTTGATATAAACGACTCTTTGATACGTTTTGCCAATAGGTTAAGGACTCAGGTTATCACTCGTTCACTTTCGCTTATCACTAAGGCAAATGAATCCAGTGGGGATATCGGAGAAGTGCTAATTGTTGCTGCAAGGGATGCGACCTCTGAACAAACTATGAGGCGTGAAAGAAGTATGAGCATGATGATCTATATTGTCATAATTTACATATCGTTCCTTGTTTTTGTGGGAGTTATATTTGTCATATCTACTACATTTTTAGCTGAAATGGCTGCTGCTGGCCAAAAAATGGCTGCATCAGGAGCTTCTGCAGGAGGCTTCCTGGGAAGTTTTAATCTGGATGCATATACCCAATTATTCAAACATGCTGCTCTTATCCAGGGACTTAGCTCAGGACTGATGGCTGGAGCTATGGGTGAAGGAAGTGTTATGTCAGGACTTAAGCATTCAATCATCATGATGACCATTGGTTTTATAGTCTTCACATTTTTCATCTGATCAGAGCAACTTTTATACATTGCAGTGATTGTAATAAATAATGAGAGTAGCAGGAATAGATGAAGCTGGAAAAGGACCTGTGATAGGGCCAATGTGTATAGGGGGAGTACTTACTGAAAAAGAAAAACTCAGTTCCTTGAAGAACCTGGGAGTAACTGATTCTAAAAAACTCACACCCAAAAAAAGAGAACATCTAGCTCATCAGATCCGAAAATATGCACAAAAGGTTTACATTTTAGAGATTTCTCCCGGGCAGATAGATGAACTGCGCAAAGTGATGACTATGAACCAGATAATGGTACTGGGATTTTCCAGAGTGCTTGAAGAATTACAGCCTGATATGGCTTATGTAGATGCTGCAGATGTCAATGCAACAAGATTCGGGGAGAAACTGAAGGCACAATATTCAAAGAAATATCCGGAAAAAGCCAGAAGCCTCGCCATAATCTCCGAGCACCGGGCTGATGCCGTATATCCTGTAGTATCAGCAGCTTCCATTGTTGCCAAGGTAAGAAGGGATGAGCTAATAAAAGAACTGAAAAATAAAATTGGAATTGATTTTGGAAGTGGATATCCTTCCGACCCTAAGACACGTCTCTTTCTGAAAAACTGGACCAGAGAACATGGTGCACTGCCTGATTTTGTCAGACATTCCTGGAAAACAGCTGAGAATGTGCTGAAATGAAAATAATTCAGGCAGAATCTGTTATGTAATCTGCCATCGACTGAAATATTTTAAGACCGTCCTTTGAACCCAGAATTTCTTCTGAGGCTCTTTCCGGATGTGGCATCATGCCCAGCACGTTACGTGAAACGTTAACAATACCTGCGATATTCTCCTGTGAACCATTGGGATTGGCTGCATCAGTAACATGTCCTTCAGCGTCCGCATATCTGAAAACTACAAGGTCATTGTTTTCCAGATAAGACAAAGTGATCTCATTGGCATAGAAATTGCCTTCCTTATGTGCTATGGGAATACTTATCACTTCGCCTTTTCTGAACCTTGATGTAAAAGGAGTGTTTACGCTCTCAACACGCAGGTAGGTTGGCTGACATCTGAACTTCGGGTACATGTTGGTTGTCAGTGCACCTTCAAGCATACCAGCTTCTGTCAGTATCTGGAAACCATTGCAGATACCTATAACTGGTTTACCATCACATGCCAGTTTTTTAACGGATTCCATGATGGGAGTGCGGGCTGCTATAGCACCTGCTCGCAGATAATCGCCATAGGAAAAACCGCCTGGAATCACAACACCTTCATAATCGGAGAGGTTATCTTCTTTGTACCATACAAGTTGTGCATCCAGACCAACAACATCGTTCAGAACGTGATAAACATCCTGGTCACAGTTACTGCCGCCAAACTGGACAATGGCAATTGTCATTATATTTCCCTCAAATTAATGGTATAATTGTGTATTACCGGATTTGCAATAAGTTTCTGGCACATCTGTTCCACATTCTCTCTTGCTTCGTGGATGTTAGCGGACTCAAAGATGATGATGTATTTTTTTGCTGTCCTGACACTTTCAGGTGCATATCCAAGATGCCCGAGTGCTCTTTTTATAGTAGTTCCCTCCGGATCAAGCATACCGGGTTTTAATTCAATTGTGACATCAACTTCATATTTCATATTATATCCTCGGTTGGGTTAATTGCTATAAATGATATACCACACAATTAAAAATAACGCTTTAAGGTGTATTCTTGAGGGAGCGCTCTGCCTGTATGAGCCTCTGCAAAGAAGTGATGTGTGTAAGTATTACTATCAAAGCTATTGCTGGTACTAAATAGCCTGTGAATGCGCCAATTACAAGAAGGATCATCCTTTCAGGCCTTTCAGCAAACCCAATATCCATGGATTTAGCACCCGCTGCTTCTGAACGTGCTCTGGTGTAGCTTACTAGATAAGAACCAATTAGCGCAAGAGAACACCATAACCATTCCGGAATAAGGAAGAGAGGATAAGCCATAATTTCTCCGCTGAGCAAACCATGAATGATACCTACAAAGATAATGGCATCTGCATAGCGATCACATACTGAATCAAGAACTGCACCGAAAGCTGTCATCCTGTTGGAGGCTCTGGCCACTGCACCATCAAGCATATCAAAAACACCACTTAACAGGAGGAAGATTCCACCTACTTCTACATAGCCTTGCGCAAAGATGATTGCAGTCAGAATGCTTATGAGAAGACCGATAACAGTAAGGGTGTTAGGAGATAATGGGATTAACTTTGCCAAGGGTATTATGGAGGTTCTGATTGTGCTTTTTAGTCTATGGAAAATGGTGCATCCCTCATTTTTGTTTTGATTTAGACAGTAATATTATTTTAGTTATCGGTTGTGAACAATACAGACAACTGTATAAAGCAGCTTCATTATGAGCATTATTACCATTATATAGTAAAATATAGAAAAACATAAATATGAATTCAGGTGATTTTTCTCTGCTGAAAGTAAAGAAGATACATTCGGCAAATATAGCAAATATAAGATGTGATTAAACGCCAGCAAGAGGTAAGAAATATGAGTTCTGAGCGGAAAATGGTGGTCTGCGAGAATGGAAATATAGTAATAAAGAATATTGTATTATCTTACAAAAAAGCAAACGGTGAAGAGATATTTATATTCGATTCTGATTTACCGGCAGAGAATACGGTAGAGGAAAAACCAAAGTACAGGAATGCAGATGAGCTATACAGGCGTATAGAAGAAAATTTTATCAGTATAGGTTTGCTTAAAAGAGTTGATATGTCCTCTATGAGCGATGAAATGATAAGAGAACTCATACTGAAGAAACATGAAAAGGAAGAAAGGTTCCTTAATGCTGGTGCAAAGAGAGGGTTCAAACTTGCTGATGATATCGATCCCGATGATATTCTTAGGTTCTACATTTCATTAACTCCTCAGGAAAGGATACAGCTGGACTGTAATCCCTGATCCTGCACCTTTTCTTAATTGTGACTTGCTGACTTCTTAAAGCAGGTGACACTTAATACAATAAAAGATGTTATTAGCAAGAAACACATTTATCCTGCTGTAATGTGAACTCGCGGGAAAAGAAAAAATGTGTGGTATTGCTGGTTTTTTTAATAGAGAGAATGCCTCAGAACTTTTACTAAGATCATTGAAAATACTTGCCGCCCGTGGTAAAGATGGAGTTGGAGCCGCCGGAACAGGCTGGCTGGAATATGCTGATGTTTATGAGAGACTACATTTTCGGCAGGAAAACAATATTATTGGACATACTCTGCATTCCATGGTAAACTTCACCAGGCAGCCTCTTGCTTACAAAGGTATCTTTGTATCTAATTGTGAGATCTACAACTGGAAAGATCTGGCAGAAAATTTCCAGATAGATGCATCCAATGATTCAGATCTGTTGATTAAGCTTATTGAGAAAAAGCTGGATGATGATAATGTTAATTTTTCTGATATCTCACAGGTCATGCGAAATATCAGTGAAACTCTGGAATTAACACGAGGAGTATATGCATTTGCTTACTGGAGAGAAGGTCTAATCTACATCGCAAGAGATATCATAGGATTGAAGCCTCTTTGGTATAGTACTTTACATGGTTTCTGTTTTGCTTCTGAAAAAAAAGCATTGACAGCAACAGATTGCACTGATGTGAAGGAGCTAAATCCCAGAGAGATCCTTGCTTATGACATCAAAAATAAAACATTAGCCCGTCATACAAGGAATTTTTTCTCTATATCTCCTCAGCATGAGAGCACATTCGAGGAGATGACAGAGCAAGTGAAAAACTTGCTTGAAAATGCAGTTGCTATCCGTTTTCCTGATGAGCCCTTCGGGATACTTTTTTCAGGAGGTCTGGATTCGACCTTACTTGCTTACATGTGTAAGAAACTGGGGAAGGTGCCTGGAAAAGATTTTAAATGCTATTGTGCGGGTCTGAGAGATGTACAGGAACCTCCTGATACAGAGTATGCAAAAAAAGTCGCAGAAACTTTAGGGCTTGAACTTGTTGTGTACCAGATTGATCTGGAACAGGTCGAGGAGTATCTTAAAATCGTAGTGCCTTTGGTAGAGGATACAAATGTACCCAAGGTGGGAGTGGCACTTACCATGTACACAGCCTGCAAAGCTGCAAAGGAAGATGGCATGAGGGTGATGTTTTCGGGCTCTGGAGCTGATGAACTGTTTGCAGGATATGACAGACATAAGCGTTCCACCGATATCAACAGGGATTGTTATGCCGACATACTGAAGATCTACGAGAAGAATACATACAGGGACGATGTTGTGTCCATGTACAATAATATCGAGATGCGAGTACCTTATCTTGACAGAAAGTTCGTGGAATACAGCCTGAAAATACCTGCTGCTTTCAAGATCAACGATGAAGAGAACAAAATAATCCTGCGCAGGGTAGGGGAAAAGCTTGGCATACCTGTTCAGTTCGCAAAAAGAAAGAAGCAGGCTGCTCAGTATGGCAGCAGGTTCGATAAAGCTATCGGGAAACTTGCAAGAAAATCCGGCTGTGCAACAAAGACTGAATACCTGAAACAATTTTATCAATATCCGAACCTGAAGCTGGGGGTGCTGTTCAGTTCGGGGAAGGACAGTAACTATGCCCTGTATGTAATGCAGCAGCAAAACTATGCCATACAATGCCTGATAACTATCAAAAGTATTAATCCTGACTCATATATGTTTCACACTCCGAATATCGATCTGGCAAGGTTGCAGGCAGAAGCGATGGGAATTCCTTTGATAGAACAGTTTACGCGGGGGGAGAAGGAAAAAGAACTTGAGGATCTCAAGCAGGCTATCCTGCGTGCTAAGCAGGAATTTGGCATTGAAGGAGTTGTCAGTGGAGCGTTGTACTCTAATTACCAGCGAGAGCGCATTGAGAAAGTTTGTGATGAGCTGGGACTTAAAGTGTTCTCCCCGCTGTGGCATACAGATCAGGAAAAAGAGATGAGGCAGCTGCTTGCCCTTGGATTTCGGTTCATTTTTAGCAGTGTTGCTGCATACGGACTGGATAGCAAATGGACTGGCCGTATAATTACGGAAGATGATATAGACAAGCTCGTGAAGCTTAATAAGAAACTTGGTCTTAACGTTGCCGGAGAAGGAGGTGAGTTTGAAAGTTTCGTGGTGGATGCACCAATGTATAAAAAAAGGATAGAAATCCGTGAATCAGAGATTAAAGAGCTTGATGAGTGCACAGCAAAAGTTAATATAAAGGATGCTGTGCTGGTGGAGAAATAGTGCATGTGTCAGCATATTTTCTGAATTAAAACAAATGTTTTCATGAAACCGGCAGTAAAAAAAATCATGTAGTTACTATTATTCATCTTCCTTTTCCTGTATCCTGATAGATCCATAACGCAGCAAGGACAACATCGAGATCAGGAAAATTGATACTGACACTAACAGCAGTGGCTGAACCTCCAGCACACCTACCAGGATTATTTCACGCAATGTGGAGACTATGCCCACTTCCACCATAATATCAATAGCTATCCTGTGCTCCCGCAAATATATTACAAGCAGCCTGTACACTTCAATCAGCACAAGAAGGAATATTATTTCAGATGCCACTATCTTAAAATCAACAGGTTTTAACATAATGTCAAACAATCCAAACAGTACATTGATCATCAGAATGAAAAGCAATAAACAGATGAATATTATAATGATATCCTGAATGTACTCAAGAGCTTTTCTGAAAATATCATGAATTTTTGTATGAGTAGCAGCTTTCGGCATACAATCTCCCTTCCTTTCAATTTTTCAGATTAAAGGTAGATGCGCTTTATCGAAATCCCGCACTCACATAAAAACTGATGAGCTTTGCTGATCCTTTACAGATTAAACATAAGTACTGACCGCATGAAGTTTCCATGACCCATCACTAATGAAAAACTGCATGCATCAGTTGCGGAGACTTTTTTTCGCATATTAATATTTAAATTTTACTGATTTGAAAGACCCATGCAAAGAAATCAAGTTGCCATACCCTATTTTCGCGGGTCGTCTTTTCAACGAGCGCGGAGAATGCGAAAAGCTGAACAGCAAAAAGCGTTGCCATACCCTATTTTCGCGGGTCGTCTTTTCAACACCCCGATGTGCTAAAAGATGAGGCCTTAGCCATAGCGTTGCCATACCCTATTTTCGCGGGTCGTCTTTTCAACTTGATGAGCCTGTGCACAGTAGTGTAACAACAGTAATTGTTGCCATACCCTATTTTCGCGGGTCGTCTTTTCAACAAGGAACTTCGTCATATCCTCTGACAACTATACAGTGTTGCCATACCCTATTTTCGCGGGTCGTCTTTTCAACAGCTCCAACTCTCGGGGCATTTGACGCCATGAAAGAAGGCTGTTGCCATACCCTATTTTCGCGGGTCGTCTTTTCAACATATCTAAATAGAAATAAAACTAACGATATAAAATTGTTGCCATA
>JACIVZ010000043.1 GCA_014361205.1 Methanomethylovorans sp.
CTGTTTGACGCCGGACCAAGAGTGGCTATTATTTTTGTCCTTTTAATGGAGCTTTAGTTACCAGCACAGCAAAAAATTCCTCTTTAAGAAGGGAACTCAGTAATACTTCAACTTCTTTTTCATTTTTTTGAGTCATCTCTTTTCCCAAAGATAATATAAGTTCATACCATATTTAATATTGTAATGAAGTGAAAATTTAATTTCTCTGTATGTCTTTTTTTTTATAATAACGCAGCTTAAAGGAAAGCAAAAAAACAATAAATATCATAAAAGCTGCAAAAAGGAAGGTGGCTGTATCAAAAAAAGAGAACATGAAACCTCCTGTGATAAGGCCTACAATACTTGCGAGGCTTATAAAACTTGTAGATATGCCTTGTACAGCTCCTTGATATTCTTTTTTTGCTGTTTTGGAGAGCATGGACATCAGTGAAGGCCACATTAATCCATTTCCCACTGCAAAGAAAAATAATGCAACAAATGTAAGAAGATCACTTCCATAAAAGATCAAGATAAAATTTATGCTTAACATGAAGCTTCCAAAAGTAATCAATGAAGAATCTGAATAGAGTTTGCTTATCCATGAAAGTACAGGTCCTTCCACAATTACGAGAAGGAAGCTAAGGGTGGAAAAATATAGACCTAGAGAAGTTGCATTCCATCTAAGGTTGTTTGCAGCATGGGCAGGAAAAGCTGTATAGAAAATATTGTATCCAAGAAAGATAAGGAAATAGATAAAAAAAAGAATGAAAATACCATCCATCCTCAATATTTTCATGAAACTTGATTTATCAGAAACAATTTCATCATTTTTTTCGATCCCCATATCAGAATCCATGTGAAAGGTATGTGTTTTAGATTCAGGTATCATAAAGAATATCATTAAAATCCCTGTAAAAGAAATAAAAACCGCAGCAATGATTGGAAGAACCTCGCCGTATTCAGTCACACTTAATATGCCTGCAAGTGCTGGACCACATATAAAACCCAGATTAGTTGAAACTGAAAGCTGACCATATACCTTACTTCTGTCCTTATCCTCAGTTATATCTGCAAGATATGCATTGGCAACAGATACATTCCCTCCGGTTATGCCATCAAAAGCTCTGGCTATGAAAATGAGCAGCAAAGGCACAGTAAGAACAAAATTACCCAGTACACCAGAATTTACATCAATTATCGTTGTTACAGGAATAATCACTGCTGTCAGAAAAATAAGCCAGGAAATAAAAGTGCCTATTTGACTCAGCAACAGTATCTTTTTTCGGCCATAAATATCTGACCACCTTCCCAGCAACGGACCTCCCACTAATTGGAAAATAGGATACATTGAAGCTGTCAGACCATAAATTACAGCATTGCCGCCGAATCTTTCCACAACAAATATCAGAAACGGAAGAACAAGGCTCAGGCCAAGGGTTCCTATAAAATTGACAGCGAGCAAAGGATATATGGAAACTTTGGATTCCGCCATCATGCTATATATGAGATTTGATATTATTAGAAATTTTGCAAACAACATCTGAGAAACAAATTTATGTTATACCTCAGCATTCATAAACATGGAAGAACTTTATCTTGAAGACTGTTATCTCAGAGAATTCGATGCTGTAGTCGAATGTGTAATTGATGATAGATATGTGGTGCTGGATAGAACAGCCTTCTATCCAGAGGCCGGCGGGCAGCCATGTGACACAGGGAGTCTCTGCTGCGCAGGTAAGGAATATCCTGTGATTAGTGTGAAAAAAGCTGATGGTAAAGTCCGTCATGAAATAGAAATATCAGGCCTTAAGGAAGGAAATGAAGTACGAGGGAAAATAAACTGGGATCGAAGATATTTACTCATGCGTTACCATACCGCATGCCATATACTAAGTGCTATTATTCATAATGAGACTGGTGCCAAGATAAGTGGTAATCAGTTATCAGAAGACAAAACCCGTGTGGATTTTTCCTTGGATGAATTTGATCGAGAACAATTAAAAGCTTATGAGGCAAAAGTAAATGATATAATTGATAAAAATATTCCTGTAACCATTGAAAAAATAGAGCGTGAAGAAGCTTTCAAGATTCCTTCAATAGTAAAGCTTAAAGATGCATTTCCTCCGGAAGTTCATTTCATCAGGGTGATTAATATTGCCGGAATAGACAGACAGGCTTGTGGAGGTACACATGTTGCCAACACAGGTGAAATACCTCACATAGATATATTCAAAGCTGAGAATAAGGGAAAGAGCAACAGAAGAGTCTATTTCCGTTTTAAGAAATAGGTTCCATTGTAAGTGGATATGAACTTTGAAGAAGGAATATATATGTTGATATAATATCTTTTCTGCTCTACTAAGGAACAACAACTGCTAAATATACTTGGATGGTAGTTAGAGTTGAATATTATATTGCAAAATGATAAAAATAGGCTGAATTATTATCAATTTACAGGGAGACATACAGATGAAGATATTAGTCAGTGATCCATTATCCGAGGAAGGCCTGGCAATGTTACAGAAACATTTTGATGTAGATGTAATCACAGGATTGTCAGAAAGTGAATTGTCAGATATAATAGGAAACTATGATGCCTTGGTTATCCGCAGCGGTACACAAGTTACAAGGAAAGTAATTGAAGCTTCCAAGAATCTTAAGATAATTGGTAGAGCAGGAGTGGGTGTTGATAACGTCGATGTTGAGGCAGCCACTGAAAAAGGCATAATTGTCACGAATGCACCAGAAGGTAACATGCTCTCTGCTGCAGAGCATACAATTGCCATGATGTTAGCCATGGCAAGAAATATACCACAGGCTCATGCTTCTATGAAAGCCGGGAAATGGGAACGTAAAAATTTTATGGGTGTGGAAGTCAATGGTAAGACATTGGGAGTGATAGGTCTTGGTAGAATTGGAACTGAGGTTGCTAAAAGAGCACTTGGTCTTAATATGACCATAATTGGATATGATCCATATATCTCAAAAGAGAAGGCACAGGAGCTTGGAATCAAATTAGCTACAGTAAAAGAAATAGCAGAAACTGCTGATTTTATCACAGTACACACTCCACTTACCAAGGAAACAAGGAACATTCTTGATGCTGAAGAATTCAATCTGATGAAAAAAACAGCAAGGGTAATCAATTGTGCCCGCGGAGGTATCATTAATGAAGAGGCTCTTGCGGATGCTCTTAAAAGCGGCAAGATTGCAGGAGCTGCACTTGATGTGTTCGTCAATGAGCCACCAAAAGGTAGCCCTCTTCTCGAATGTGACAATTTAATTATGACACCTCACCTGGGTGCCTCCACTGAAGAAGCACAGATCAATGTAGCTGTCACCATAGCTGAAGAAGTTATTTCAGTACTGAAAGGAGGAACAGCAAAGAATGCGATTAACATACCTTCTGTAAAACCAGAGGTTATGAGAGTGTTGTTACCTTATATCAATCTTGCAGAGACCATGGCCAACGTTTGTTCTCAATTACTTGGAAGTAGTTATGAAAAAGTGGAAATATCATATTATGGAGAAATTTCGGAGAAAGATACCAGACCTGTGACAGTTGCTGCATTAAAGGGTATGCTTCAGAATGCATTAGGTTCCAGTGTGAATTATGTGAATGCTCCTGCACTTGCAAAGTCAAGGAAAATTGAAGTAATAGAAAGCAAATCTGAAACATCTGAAGAAAGAGCCTCAGAGATTCATATCAAACTTAGCAATGATGGAGAATCCGTATCCATTGCAGGAACTATAATAGGAAATGAAGCACATATAATTGGAATTGACGGAGAACGTATGGACATAGTTCCATCTGGTTATATGATCGTTGCAAAGCATATCAATAGGCCCAATGTGATAGGACCTTGCTGCATGGTACTTGGGAAAAACAACATAAATATATCAGGAATGCAGGTTGGCAGAGCGGCAATCGGTGGAGTCACTATAATGACTCTCAATGTAGATTCTGAGGTATCTCCTGAAATTCTGGAAGAAATGCGTAGTGTAGATGGGATACTCACAGCAAAGCTTGTAAAGCTCTGATACTAAAAGCAGTGCATATATAATAAGTACACTACTATATATGGACCATTCCAGGTCAAAACCATGAGAAAGCGCATATATCATAAATTTCCGCATAAGGAAATCGAGTTTGAGCAGAAGTATCGATATCATTCTGATCTTCCCTATCTTGTAAGAGTTATGGCGAACATGGATGGTAAATTCGGGATGTTCGTCACTGAATCAGTCGTGCAGAGAGGACACAGAATTCAAGCAAAAAGGGAGATTAGTGTGCAGATTGTACGTAATGGAGTAGACTTTGAACCTCTGAACTACAAGAATGCAGATCAAATAATTGATACCATTGATCCAGAAGGTATAATCGACTTCAAGATTATCCTTAACTACAGCTACCTGGATGGAAAATATAACCGTGTGCCTTTTAGAGGTGATACTTATCTTGTTCGTGCTATCCTTGAAAATGAGTTGCTTGTGCTTCAGGTACACAGAATAGAAGGATCTGGAAGGACAGAAGCGGGGAGGGTTGCAGATACCATAATAGAGGAGATCAGGCGTGGATACTGATGGATGAATTGCTTTATGTAGTGGCAGCTCCCTTCAAACAGCATGCTGCTGATTTTATGTCTGTAAGGGAGTTTGAATTTTCTCTTTCATTTGGTCTTAAATGGATGTCTCCTGAGAACGCAGCAAAGGTAAGAAATACTGCTCTTAGCCTTCAATTAGTAGAGATCAATGAAGACAAACTAATTCCTAAGTTTGATGTAACTAAAGTGGATATACCGCGTGGTTTTCGTCCATCAGAAAAGATATTTCATGAAAGACCTTTAATTGAACAGATTATGGCTATGATATCTGCATGTTCTGGATTGGATAAAAAAAATGTAGCTGCTTTAATCAGCAGAAAACAAGAAAATTTAGGAGATTTAGTAGATATAGAGATTGCTGCTCTTGTAGTTGCCAGAGAGATAGGATGTGATATTAATAACATTTATTCTAAAGTATTAGCAGATATGTTCCCAAATATGAAATAAACCACACAATCTTTATGTACTAGTAATAGTATTCAAGAGTCAAGTGTCCATATGGACATTGAATACCCTGAAGAACACTCATGGATGTTCGAACGCGTTTTATTCGCGTGAGTAAGGTCCAAATGATCTTGCGGAGGGACATTATGGGAAATAAGACACAAAAAAGAATAACAAGAAAAACTAACCCCAGAATACCAGAACTTATATCCACACTAAAGGAACATTCACGCAATAATGATGTTCTAATCTGGAGGGATATCGCAAAGAGACTTGAGAAACCAAGCCGTAAGTATGCGCAGGTCAATCTCAGTAAGATTAATAGATATGCCAGAGAAGGAGACATTGTTCTTATACCTGGTAAGGTTCTCGGCGCCGGTGAACTGAAAAATTCAGTTACTATCGCAGCACTTGGTTTCAGTAGCACAGCTATTGAGAAGATAAATGAGATAGGTGGTAAATACCTGACAATAGAGCAGATCCTTGAAGAAAATCCTAAAGGATCAAAAATAAGGATACTGCAGTAAGAGGTGTTTGAGATGACAATAATAGATGCTAATGGACTTATTCTGGGAAGACTTGCAAGTAATGTTGCAAAGCGGTTGCTTGCAGGGGAAAAGATAGACATAGTTAATGCTGAAAAAGTAGTAATTTCCGGTTCCAAACTTGATACGATAGCTGAATATCGGCAAAAAATTGATATCGGTTCTACTGAATTTGGCCCACACTTCCCAAAAAGGCCGGACCGTATTCTCAAGAGGACAGTAAGAGGGATGGTCCCTTACAAAAGAGCAAGAGGACGCGACGCAATGTCCCGCCTGAAGGTACATGTAGGAGTCCCGCTTGAACTGAAGGATAAGGAAATGACACAAATTGCCGAAGCAAGTATGAAGAGGCTTAGTTCTAACAAGTATATGAGACTTGGAGATTTGAGCACAAAAATAGGCGGCAAGTTCTAAGGAGAATAATGAGCATGTCAAACAAAATAGTCAATTCATCAGGTAAGAACAAAACCGCAATTGCCCGTGCTACTATTAAAAAAGGAGCTGGCAGAACCCGTATTAATAAGAAACCCGTGGAAATATATGAACCGGAATTTGCAAGGATGAAAATTTATGAACCTCTGATGCTTGCAGGAGAAGTTGCAGAGGGGATAGATATCGATGTTAAGGTGAGCGGCGGGGGTATTATTGGACAGGCAAATGCAATAAGGACAGCCATCGCAAGAGGTATAGTGGAATGGACCAATGATACTAATCTTCGCGATGCTTATATGGCATATGACCGTAACCTCCTTGTAAATGATTCCAGGCAAAAAGAAACAAAGAAGTTTGGTGGGCCTGGTGCACGTGCTAAGTATCAGAAATCATACAGGTAAGGCATATATACATGATACCAGTCCGTTGTTTCAGTTGTGGAAAAGTAATTGCAAGCAGCTGGGATGAATATAAAAGAAGAACTGGCGATGGCGAAGATCCTGCCAAGGTTATGGATGATCTTGGAATCACAAGATACTGTTGTCGTAGAATGCTTCTATCCCATGTAGAGCTTGTCGATACACTGGCACCATATCAGTAAGGGACCGTAGGGTAGCCTGGACCATCCTTCGGCGTTCGGGACGTACTGATAGTCACTTCATGTATGCGAATTACGCCGGAACCTGAGTTCAAATCTCAGCGGTCCCATCCCCTTACTCTTACTGTAAATGTTGACTGGCCTGAAAGAATAGATATTTGACCACATTCGGAGGGATTCCGAATAAAAATTATCTCAGGTATGGAAAGAACATGCATATTTATAAGTGTAATTTATGCAGCTTTTAGTCGAAGATACCTGATATTATCTCCTAATAACCACGTTCTACCATTCCTTAAGGTGATCTTTTGAGCACAGAATATTATACTAGATATGAGCGAGCAAGGATTATCGGAGCAAGGGCCCTGCAGATCTCCATGGGTGCGCCTGTCCTCATCGATGATCCCAGTACTCAACCTCTGTATCTAGCAAAGAAAGAATTCGAATTAGGGGTTATCCCAATTACTGTTAAAAGGGACTATAAATTTAGGTGATCCAATGACCACAGAAGAAATGCACGCAAATGATAGTGTAGATGTGAAAATGGATAGTGATGATAAACTTTTAGATGTTGGCATAGATGCAGAGAAATCCACTTCACTTGTTCCTATTGATGAATATCTTGCTGCTGGTGTCCACATTGGTACACAGCAGAAGACAGAGAACATGATGAAGTTTGTATATAGGGTTAGAACTGATGGACTTTATGTCCTTGACATACAGTCTACAGATGAAAGAATAAAACTGGTGGCAAATTTCTTATCCAAGTATGAACCATCTAGGATACTTGTAGTTTCTGCTAGACAGTACGGTCAATACCCGGCAATGAAATTCGCAAAAGCTATAGGAGCCAAGGCAATTGTTGGCCGTTTCATTCCTGGTACTCTCACAAATCCAAAAGTTGAAGCATTCTTTGAGCCCGATGTGGTAATAGTAACCGATCCGGCGGGAGATGCTCAGGTGATAAAAGAAGCTGTAAATATCGGTATCCCCGTAGTTGCTCTCTGTGATACAAACAATATGACGTCTAATGTAGATTTAGTAATACCAACCAACAACAAAGGACGAAAAGCTCTATCACTCATCTACTGGTTACTTGCAAGAGAAATTGCAAAGATCAATGGTACATACTTCAATTACCAGTTTGAGGATTTCGAAACTGGCATTTAAAACTCCTTTGCAAGTATACTACATATATAATGTGCCCCTTATATTTACATGGGGTGATGTAGTATGAGAAAGGCTATAGTTGCGGGGAAATTTTACCCTGCCGATCCGCATACATTGAGAAAAGAGTTAGATTATTGCTTCAAAGATAATATCTTTGATACAAAGCCCGGCATAATGGGTGCAGTGGTACCTCATGCCGGTTATATCTACTCTGGAAGGGTTGCAGCTTATTCATATGCTGTAATGCCAGCAGCAGACACGTATATAATCTTTGGTCCAAATCACACAGGTTATGGATCTCCCATTGCTGTTTCAGCAGATACATGGTCCACACCATTTGGAAATGTTGAAACTGATCGTGAAATAGTGAAAAAACTTGCTGGTAGTATAATTGATCAAGATGAACTAGCTCATCGATTCGAACATTCGGTCGAAGTACAAATACCCTTCCTGCAGTATCGCTTCAATCACAATTTCAGGATACTCCCTATATGCATGGGAATGCAAGATGAAGATTCAGCCATTGAAGTTGGTATGGAAATTGCCAAAGTAATAAGGGGTACTGGACGAAAGGCTGTAATAATTGCTTCAAGCGATTTCACCCATTATCAACCAGCACATGTGGCCGAAAGCAATGACAGATATTTAATCAAAGCCATATTGGATATGAACGTTGATGAGTTCTATAACCGATTGTACACAAAGGATATATCAGCATGTGGTTTCGGACCCATTGCAGCAACCATCACTGCTACCAAGGAACTTGGAGCAACCAAAGCAAAGCTTCTCAAGTATGCAACCAGCGGAGAAATAACAGGTGATAATTCTGCTGTTGTGGGATATGCCTCCTTAATATTTGAATGAGTCGAATACGATGCAGACAATAACATGCTCAGCTCCCGGAAAAATATACCTTTTCGGTGAACACGCAGTAGTCTACGGTGAAAGTGCTATATGCTGTGCTGTAGATTTGAGAACGAGGGTTCAAGCAACAGTCGGCAATACTATAAAAATAAGCTCTGTGCTAGGTGATACTGGATTTGATCAGGATACATATCCATATGTATGTGCAGTGATAAAGAAAATGTCAGAGATGACTCATATTAGAGGTATTAGTCTGCGCATCGATTCAGATATACCTGTTGGTTCGGGACTTGGTTCATCTGCAGCAGTAACTATTGCTACCATTCAAGCATTGAATTTATTATTTGGATGTGGTTTGGAATTGGAAGACATAGCAACTCTGGGTCACAGTATAGAAAGAATGATACAGGGTGCTGCAAGCCCTACTGATACTTATGTAAGCACTATGGGCGGAGTTGTGATGGTGCCTCAGAGAAAAAAGCTTAATCTAATTGATTGTGGTATTGTTATAGGCAATACAGGAAAGTTTTCTTCTACCAGACAACTTGTATCCAATGTGGCATTACTTAAGAAACGCTATCCACAGATTATAGACCCGATTCTTTCTACAATCGGCAGGCTTTCTCAGATAGGAGAGGAGCTGGTAGTCAATAAAGAATATGAAGCAATTGGCAGGCTAATGAATATTAATCAGGGACTTCTCGATGCTATCGGAGTCAGCAGTTCTGAACTTTCAAACCTTATATATGCAGCCCGCAGTGCAGGTGCATATAGCGCAAAGATAACAGGTGCAGGAGGAGGGGGATGTATGATAGCATTGACTGATTCATGTGATGTTGAAAAAGTAGCTTCAGGAATAACACAAGCTGGAGGGGAAGCTATTATAACTAAAGTTACGGAACATGGTGTGAAAGTGGAGTATTAATATGGTTTCTTCGGAAGGTCTAACTATACTTAAGATTGGTGGGAGTGTTATCACTGATAAGAAAGCAGATCATGGTGTAGTTAAAATTAATGAAATCCAAAGAATAGCAAAAGAAATTGTCGGTTTTGACGGAAAACTCATTATAGTGCACGGAGCTGGTTCTTTCGGCCATCCGCAGGCAAAAAGATATGCTCTTAATGAAGAATTTAATGTTATTGGTTCTGTGATAACTCATCTTTCTGTAAAAGAGTTGTGTAATATCGTGGTCAATGTACTTAATGAAAATGGTATGTGTGCATTAGGAGTTCATCCTATGTGTTGTATGCTTGCGGATAACGGAAGAATAAAGACCATGTTCCTTGATCAGATCAATTGCATGCTGGAACGGGGAATAGTTCCGGTTTTACATGGAGATGTGGTAATGGACATCAGCGTTGGGACATCAGTAATCTCTGGAGACCAAATAGTTCCTTATCTTGCAAAACATATGAAAACAAATCTATTAGGAATAGGAAGTGCAACTGAAGGAGTTCTTGACGATAAAAATTCAACCATCCCTGTAATAACATCAAAAAATTTTGATTTTGTAAAAAAGCATATTGGAGGTTCAGAAAATACAGATGTTACAGGGGGAATGCTGGGGAAAGTTAAAGAGATGTTGGATTTAAGTCACAATACATCTATCACCTCGCTGATTTTTGACGCCGGAAAACCTGGCAATATTGAAAGGTTCCTCAAAGGAGAAAGAATAGGAACAGCTATTATGCATGAACAAGAAAACTGCAGGTTTTAATATGACTACTTCTCAACGGAAAATAGAACATCTCAAGCTATGCTCTTCAAGTCCTGTTGAATCCAGAACTAGAGGAACCGGCCTTGAAGATATAATGCTTGTGCATAAAGCTCTCCCGGAATTTGATATAGATGATATAGACCTCCATGTAGATTTTCTTGGAAAAAGAATGAAAGCACCTTTTTTGATAGCTTCTATCACAGGAGGACATCCGGAAACGAAATCTATTAACGCTGCTCTTGCACAGGCTGCAGATGAAATGGGTATAGGTATAGGTGTCGGAAGCCAGAGAGCAGCTATAGAGGATCCTGCCCAGGAAGAATCCTTCACAATAATGAGAGATATGGCACCGGAAGCTTTTATTTATGGGAATATTGGAGCTGCCCAGATCAAAGAATATGGTATTGAAGGAATACAAAATCTAATAGAAATGCTTGATGCAGATGCAATGGCAATTCACCTAAATTTTTTACAGGAAGCTATACAGCCAGAAGGGGAAACTAATGCAAGCGATACTCTTGAAACTATCAGGGAAATCTGCTCATTGGATGTTCCCATAATCGTTAAAGAAACGGGTGCAGGAATATCCCATGAAGATGCCTTGTTATTAAAAAAAGCAGGAGTTTCTGCCATTGATGTGGGAGGGGTCGGCGGTACTAGCTGGGCAGGTGTGGAAGTGTACAGAGCACGTGATAGAAATGATATCATGTCGGAAATTCTTGGAGAATTATTCTGGGATTTTGGTATTCCTACAGCTGCAAGTGTAGTAGAATGTAATGTATCTTTACCGGTAATAGCCACCGGCGGAATAAGAACAGGATTGGATATTGCAAAATCAATAGCAATAGGTGCTACAGCTGCAAGTGCAGCACTTCCTTTCGTAGCTCCAGCAATGGAAAATAAGGAAATGGTGCTTCAGAGATTAAAGCTTATGATTAATGAGCTTAAGGTCGCAATGTTTCTTTGCGGATGCAAGGATGTGCATATGTTGCATACCACACCTACAGTAATTACTGGGTGGACAAAGGAATACCTTGAATTAAGAGGATTTAACGTCAAAGAATTCGCTGTACGTTCAACTCGTAGCGAATTACAGATTGTATAATGGTCATTTATGAAGGGCTAAAAAATTAGAATCTGAGGATTTAACATGACAGAAATTGGAATAATAGCAGTCGGCGGCTATAACGAAATGGGCCGCAACATGACTGCTATAAGAGTTAATGAAGATATAATAATATTGGACATGGGTTTGCGCTTAGATAGAGTGCAAATTCATGAAGATGTGGAAATTGATAAAATGCATTCTCTGGATCTTATAAACATGGGTGCAATACCAGATGATACGATAATGAATGATGTTAATGGGAATGTACGTGCTATCGTATGTACTCACGGACATCTCGATCATATTGGTGCAGTCTCAAAGTTAGCACATCGTTACACTGCACCAATTATAAGTACACCCTATACTACAGCTCTCATCAAACATCAGATAGATTCAGAGCGTAAATTTGGTGTAAAGAACAATCTGATTTCCATGAAAGCCGGAGAAAATTACAGATTAACAGAGGAACTTTCAATTGAATTTATTAACACTCAACATAGCATAATAGATACAGTCTTTGTAGTCATCCACACTCCGGAAGGTGCTATTATGTACGCCTGCGATTTCAAATTAGACAGGACCCCCACCTTAGGAGAAGCTCCGGATTTTAAAAGACTTAAAGAACTTGGAGAAGAAGGAGTTATAGCACTTATTACTGAAAGTACAAATGCTGGACGTTCTGGCAAGGCACCTTCTGAACAGATTGCACACGATCTGGTAAAGGATGTACTGCTGGGTACTGAGGAATCAAATGTGGGAATGATTATAACCACGTTTGCTTCACACATAGCCCGCTTAAACTCTATTATATCTTTTGCTGAAGAAATGGGACGTATACCCATTTTACTCGGTCGGTCGATGGACAGATACATGAATACAGCAAGAGAATTAGGATATATCAACCTTCCAAAGAATGTTGAGATATATGGTCAACGCCGTGAAGTAGAAAAAGCTCTTGAAAAAGTGATGAGAGAAGGTAAGGATAAATATTTACCTATTGTTACAGGACATCAAGGAGAGCCCGGCTCTATACTGATACGCATTGCTAATGGTGAAACACCTTATATGATAGAGCCCGGAGACAGAGTTATATTTTCAGCTAATGTAATCCCAAACCCTCTTACACAGGCCAACCGTTATGCTCTTGAGACAAAACTCAGAATGAAGGGTGCACGTATCTATGACAATGTTCATGTTTCAGGACATGCATACAGAGAAGATCACTGGGAACTTTTAAGGATGGTCAAACCTGAACATGTCATTCCTGCTCATGGAACCATTGAAATGCATTCTTCCTACATAGAAATGGCAGAAGATGCTGGCTACGTGCTTGGAGACACGCTTCACTTGTTGAGAAACGGAGAAGAACTTTATATAGAAGATTGACATCGTAGCAATTCAAGAGGTATCATGAACCTGATAGAAGAGATCAAAAAGCGGAGCATTCATGTGGATAAAGGTATTCAGGAAATGCTGCCAATCACGCATCCGGAAGAATTATATAAAGCAGCAAGATATCTCCCCGATGCAGGTGGAAAAAGACTACGACCTGCTGCTGTAATACTGGCTGCAGAAGCTGTGGGATCTGACCTTCAAACTGTTCTTCCGGCTGCTGTAGCAGTAGAACTGGTGCACAATTTTACTTTGATGCATGATGATATCATGGATATGGATGACATGCGCAGGGGAATGCCAGCTGTTCATGTTAAATGGGGAGAACCTGCTGCTATACTTGCAGGGGATACTTTATATTCAAAAGCTTTTGAGATACTAACTAATATGGATAATGATCCGCTGCGTATAGTTAAATGCATAGAGATTCTTGCAAAAACTTGTACAAAAATATGTGAAGGTCAATGGCTAGATGTGGAATTTGAGGATAGGGGCACAGTCTCTGAAAAAGAGTATTTGGAGATGGTGGAGAAAAAAACTGCTGTGCTCTATGGGGCTGCCTGTAAGATAGGTGCATTACTTGGTGGTGCTCCTCTTCAAGTGGCGGATCAAATGTATGAATTTGGCCGACTGATTGGTATTGGATTCCAGATATATGATGATGTACTGGATATAGTCACCCCTGAAGAAGTGCTGGGCAAAGTGAGGGGAAGTGATATAATGGAAGGCAAAAAAACCCTCATAGCCATTCATGCCCTTAACGCGGGTGTAAAGCTTGAAATATTTGGGAAGGGGAAGGCTTCAAAGGCCCAATTAGAAGATGCTATCAAAAAACTTGAAGAATCGGGATCAATAGAATATGCAAGGAGTGTAGCTGTTTCATACATCCATGAAGGTAAAACAAAACTCAATATACTGGAAGAATCACCTGCAAAAGAAATACTGCTTGCTATAGCAGATTATATGATTGAAAGATCTTACTGAATTGAGTCATATCATTGGCTCAATTATTGGTTTAAAATATATAATTTAATGAAAAGTCATAAAAAGGGCCTTTAAGACCCTCTCATGACCATTTATTTTTTATTCATTTCTTCTTCCTGAAGTGCTGCGTGGGCAGCTGCCATTCTTGCCACAGGCACGCGGAATGGTGAACAACTGACATAATTAAGACCTATTTTATGTCCGAAGATAACAGAACTGGGTTCACCGCCATGTTCACCACATATGCCTATTTTCAGGTCACTTCTTGTGGATCTCCCTTTATCGATGCCTATTTTAATAAGTTCACCCACACCGCTCTGGTCAAGTACAGCAAAAGGATCATGTTTCAAAATAGATTTTTCTATATAAGCTGGCAAAAATTTACCTGCATCATCTCTGCTAAAACCAAATGTTGTTTGTGTGAGATCATTTGTACCAAATGAAAAAAATTCTGCTTCATGAGCTATCTCATCAGCCGTTAGAGCAGCCCTTGGAAGTTCTATCATTGTACCTATCTTGTAATTAATTTTTATATCTTTGTCTGCCATTACAGCATTTGCCACTTTTACAATCTGCTTCTTGACAATCTGTAACTCTTTTACATGTGAAATGAGAGGAATCATTATCTCAGGAACTACTGAGATACCTTCTTTGGTAAGCTCACAGGCAGCTTCAATAATAGCCTGCACTTGCATCTCATATATTTCAGGATATACAACCCCAAGCCTGCATCCTCTGAAACCAAGCATGGGATTGATCTCTTTCAGGAACTCTACTCTTTCCATGACTTTTTTTACTTTATTGATCTCATGTGCCGGAGCACCTTTTTTCTCCAATTCCATTAATTTTTCCAGTGCTTCCTCATGATTAGGAAGGAATTCGTGCAGAGGGGGATCAAGCAAACGTATTGTTACAGGGTAACCGGCCATCGCGCGGAATATGCCAATGAAATCCTCTCTCTGCATCGGAAGAAGTTTTGCAAGAGCATTTCTTCTTGATATTTCAGTGTCTGCCATAATCATTTCTCTAACTACCGGTATCCGATCCTCCCCAAAGAACATATGTTCCGTGCGGCATAAACCAATACCTTCTGCACCAAATTCCCTGGCAACTGCAGCATCATAGGGAGTATCAGCATTAGTTCTTACACCAAGGGTTCTCACTTCATCTGCCCATTGCAAAATGGTCTTAAGTTCCCCGCTCACTTCCGGCGTAATCAGTGGAACCTTACCTAATATAACATGACCACTTGAGCCATCAATTGATATATATTCTCCTTCACGGACTTTACAGGAGCCTGCAGAGAAAACGCCTTTCTTAATATCAATGGATATTTCACCACATCCTGCCACACATGGTTTTCCCATACCCCTTGCTACTACCGCAGCATGAGATGTCATTCCTCCGCGAACTGTAAGAATACCTTCTGCAGCATTCATGCCACCTATATCTTCAGGCGATGTCTCGGTGCGTACAAGAATGACTTTTTCACCTGACTCTGCCATTTGTTCAGCATGCTCTGCAGTGAAAACAACTTTACCTACTGCAGCTCCCGGAGATGCAGGAAGACCAGTTGCAATTATATTCAAAGTTGCTTTAGGATCTATCATGGGATGCAGTAACTTGTCTATCTGATTAGGTTCTATTCTCAAAAGAGCAGTTTTCTTATCGATGAGCCCTTCATCTACCATATCTACTGCTATTTTTATAGCAGCTGCAGCAGTACGTTTTCCATTGCGGGTCTGCAGCATATATAGTTTACCTTGTTCAATGGTAAATTCAATGTCCTGCATATCACGGAAATGTCGTTCTAATTTAGCATAGATTTCTTCAAGTTGCCGGAATACATCAGGCATTACTTCCTTAAGAGTAGAGATTGGCTGAGGAGTCCTTATACCTGCTACAACATCTTCGCCCTGAGCATTAATAAGATATTCCCCGTAAAAGCGCTTCTCTCCTGTTGCAGGGTCTCTTGTAAAAGCAACACCAGTACCTGATGTCTCTCCCATATTTCCATAAACCATTGCCTGTACATTGACCGCAGTGCCCCAGTCCATAGGAATATTATTTAATTTACGATATGTAATGGCACGCTGATTATTCCATGATTGAAAAACAGCATCAATTGCCATCATTAATTGTTTACGGGCATCCTGGGGGAATTTTTCTCCGGTCTCTTCTTCTATGATCATTTTGAATTGTTCTACAAGTTCCTTAAGAGCATTGACATCTAGTTCTGTATCCTGTTGCACACCTAAAGAGAGTTTTTTCTCGCTCAATACATGTTCGAACTTATCGTGCTCAATACCCAGTACAACATCTCCGAACATTGTAAGAAAACGCCTGTAACTGTCATAGGCGAACCTGGGATTATTCGTGTTTCTGGCAAGGCCCTGAACAGATCTGTCATTTAGCCCAAGGTTAAGGACAGTATCCATCATTCCTGGCATTGAAACCTTTGCACCCGAACGTACAGAAACCAACAAAGGATTATTATCGTCTCCGAATTTCTTTTCAACCATCTCTTCAAGCTTTACAATAGCGGCATCTATCTGTTGCAGTAATCCATCTGGATATTTATTATCTTTAAGATACTTTACACAAACTTCAGTTGTAATAGTAAAACCAGGGGGTACCGGAATCCCAAGGTTAGCCATTTCTGCCAAGTTTGCACCTTTGCCACCCAGCAGATCTTTCATACTATTTTTTCCTTCTGTTTTATTACCGCCAAAAAAATATACGAATTTGTTATCCGCCAACAATTTTCCTCCATAGGGCCTGATGCATGAAATTTATGTGATAAGGTTAAAGGTTATGTTTGGAATGTTTTACATCATATATAAATTTAATACAGGTCCAACTGTCTGTCATTAATAATTGAAACTTTACAACGTATTCTTTTTGTTTCATCAGGATCAATTTCTCCTGTAATGAAGCATTCATCTTGCCCCGCTTCTGCTTTGATATTCCCCCATGCATTGATAATCAATGATTTACCAAAATAAGATGCAAAAGGTGCTACACCTACTCTATTGCAGGCAATATGGGGTATCTGATTTTCTATCGCGCGAGCAGCTGCAAGTGCATTCCACTGAGTGGCTTTTGGGTTTGCAAATTCTGCAACAGTTACGAGGATATCTGCACCTGCGATTGTTAGTTTCCTTGAAATCTCAGGGAAACGGAGTTCAAAACAGATCTGAAGACCTATTTTTATATTTAATTTATCAAGTTTAATGGGCAGAATCTCTTCTCCTCTTGAAAAATGCTTTTTTTCCATTCCATAAAGATGAGTTTTCCTATAAATCCCTGCGAGATTTCCAGATTCGATGCAAAAACCTAGATTATAATATTTTATGTTGTTGGTAGTATCAATTCTTTTTTCGATGATAGATCCTATAAGGACACAATCGTACATTTTTGAGAACTGCATTAATCTTTTAATAGTATAATAATCTTCAACTCTTTTAGATTCAGAGGTTTCACCTATCGATTCAAGATCTTTATAACAAAAACCAGTTGAGAATACTTCTGGAAACACAATCATCCTGGCACCTGATATTACTGCATTTTTTGCCATTATCAGAGCTTTTTCGATATTCTCTTCTTTTGAACATTGTTTGATATCCATTTGAATACACGATACATTGATTGGTGCCATGTTCACATTCCCCTTCATATGATAAGGACAAAAATACATAGAATCATTACATCAAATGGCTGACAGGCTTAACTATACTTTCAGGTATGTTTTTTTTTACTGATAGGTTTGCTTATTCTTATATTATTTAATTTAACTAAATATTTATCTAATTATAAAATTTAATTATATGCCTTAATATATATACCTTATTGATAAACAAAATATATTTTTGTTCATCAATACTTATTAATTAGTTGTTTGAAAATGTGAATTTAGGTTAGTATTCATTGAATATGATTTTAACATGACTTGTAACTTATAAAT
>JACIVZ010000044.1 GCA_014361205.1 Methanomethylovorans sp.
TTACAGCGACAAACTCCATATATATTGCCTCCATATTCTTGGCTTCAAGAGTTGAACACATTGTCAGACAAATACTGACATTTTTAATGGAGCCATTTTTATTGTACCTTTTTTAGAGGTTGATACTTAAAAGCACCTTATTTAACTATATAAATATATCTCTACTTTTGTGTATAATACTCATCATTATTATCAGATTTACATGCAGGCAGAAATAAACTTAGCAACTGATAAGGATGGGTCAAAAGTTGTCCACAACATTCTACTAAGTTAAAGGACTATTATATTTAGAAATCCAGATATACTGGCTTCTACTCTTTGAAATGTGTGGGGAGGAAATAAGACAAATGAATAAAAATACAGATAATAATACTAAAGAATCTGAAATTAAACTGAGAGAACCCAATTTACTTATTAATGAAAAAAGTCCTTACCTACTTCAACATGCATACAATCCCGTACAGTGGTATCCCTGGGGAGAAACAGCTTTTAAAAAGGCAAAAGCTGAAAATAAACCAATTTTCCTTTCAATTGGATACTCTGCATGCCATTGGTGCCATGTAATGGAAAAAGAATCTTTTGAAGATCCTGATGTAGCCAAGCTGATGAATGAAACTTTTGTCTGTATTAAAGTTGACCGTGAAGATAGACCGGACATAGACAACATCTACATGGCTGTCTGTCAGGCTGTTACAGGACGAGGAGGATGGCCACTTACTATACTCATGACTGCAGAAAAAGAACCTTTCTTTGCAGCCACCTATATCCCAAAGAAAAGCAGGTTTGGGACTCCGGGAATTCTTGACATTATTTCATATATAGCAAATATATGGACACAACAGCAAGAAGAGATACTAAAGAGTGCAAGACAACTAAAATCCTCTCTCTCTTCCGGAATATTACATGGTTCATCTAAAATCACAGGTACCGAGCTAAACGAAAAGACTTTACACACTGCATATTCACAGTTATTTTCTGCTTTTGACTGGATATCAGGAGGATTTGGCAAGTCTCCAAAATTCCCATCTCCCCACAATCTTACATTTCTCCTCAGATATTGGCATCGTACAGGAAAACTTGAAGCATTACAGATGGTCACAAAAACCCTCGATGCTATGCAGATGGGAGGAATATATGACCATGTAGGATTTGGTTTTCACCGCTATTCCACAGATAGTCAGTGGCTGGTACCTCATTTCGAAAAGATGCTCTACGATCAGGCAATGATTATAATGGCATACACTGAAACCTACCAGGCAACAGGTATTGAACAGTACAGACAGACAGCAGAAGAAGTGATAGAATATGTCCTTAGAGACATGTGCTCAAAGGAAGGAACCTTCTACTCTTCAGAAGATGCAGATAGTGAAGGGATAGAAGGAAAATTCTATCTATGGAAAAAAGAAGAGATATATGATATTCTGCCTTTGGAGGAAGCAGATCTTGTGTGTAAAGTATATAATATTTCAGCCGGAGGTAATTACAGAGAGGAAATATCAGGTATAATAACCAGACAGAATATACTCCATCTGACAAAACCAATGCAGGAAATAGCACAGGAACTGGGGGTCTCCATTAATGAATTGAAAACAAAGCTTGAAAGATCAAGAAAAATACTTTTTAGTGAACGTGAAAAAAGAATTCATCCTTTAAAAGATGATAAAATATTAACAGACTGGAACGGTCTGATGATAGCTGCCCTTAGCAAAGCTTCCAGAGCATTCGGGAAAAAAGAATATGCGTACTTTGCATCTTTAAGTGCGGACTTCATTCTTCAGCATATGTTATCCAATGATGGTAGGCTCTTGCATCGTTACAGGGATGGAGATGCTTCAATCAATGGTTTTCTTGAAGACTATGCTTTTTTTATTTGGGGTCTTATAGAATTATATGAGACTACTTTTGAAAAAAAATATCTTGAACATGCACTGAGACTTAACTCCATACAGATAGATCATTTTATGGACGCTGATGGTGGGTTCTTCCATACTGCAAACGATTCTGAGATCCTGTTGTTCAGGAACAAGGACTTATATGACGGAGCAATGCCCTCCGGCAACTCCGTGAGCGTACTGAACCTTTTGAAATTATCCCGACTAACAGGTGATACACATCTTGAGGAAAAAGCCTATACATCCATGAAAGCATTTTCCAGCGAGATAGATGCCATGCCTATGGCATATTCCCAATTCCTGCATGCTCTGGATTTTACTGTTGGCCCTGCATACGAAGTGGTCATCGCAGGAGACATTGATAATCCTGATACCAGAGAAATGATATCCTTAGCAAGCAGATATTTCCTTCCTGAAATGGTGCTTCTGGTTAAAGGAAAGGATAATATTGAGGAACTTGCCCCCTATACCAAAGATATGTCAGCAACAAATGGAAGTGCCACCGCCTATATTTGTCAGGGTTTCAGTTGCAGCATGCCCACCACAGAGATCTTTGAAATGAAGAAAATGCTTAAGCTACCTTAAAAATAAAAATATGAAACATAAGAGGAACAAACATGCCACTTGGACCGTACCATAATCCTTCCATAGAGACAATGGACAGAGGAGAACTGGACTCTTTGATTGATGAACGTATCCACTACACCGTGCAGTATGCAGCTGAAAAATCCCCCTTCTATAGAAAATGGTTCAAAGAACACCGAATCTCACCTTCTGATATAAAATCCCATGAAGATCTGCTGGAACTTCCCATTATTAATGGAAATACAATAAGAGAACATCAGCCGCCTGTTACCAAAGATTTTGAATTCAGGACAGGAGATTGGAATGAGATTTTTACAATCCATGAGACAAGCGGTACCAGCGGTACACCAAAAGCTTTCTTCCTGACATGGGATGACTGGGAACGCTACGCAGAGAAATATGCACGCTACTTTGTTGCGCAGGGATTTGGACCAGGAGACAGAGTGGTAATATGCGCTTCTTATGGAATGAATGTGGGTGCCAATACTATGACACTTGCTGCCCATCATATAGGGATGACCATCATCCCTACAGGCAAATGTACTTTTCCGACAAGGATTGTAACTTCTTATAAGCCCACTGGCATTATAGGAAGTGTTTTCAAGTTATTAAGACTTGCAAATACCATGAAGGAACAGGGATTGGAGCCATCTGAATCAAGTATTGAGCGTCTTGTAGTGGGGGGAGAAAGTTTTGCAGAGGAAGCACGTAAATATCTTTCTGAAGTGTGGAATTGTGATGTGTATAATAACTATGGTAGTACGGAAGGTACAATGTGTGGAGAATGCACAAAACTTAGTGGATTGCATGTAGCAGAAGATATGGTGCACCTGGATGTATACGATCCTGCTATGGACAAATTCGTCAGGGACGGAGAATGTGGAAGGATTGTGCTTACAACCTTACTCCCGGTAGGTGCCTCATGTGGTACCCTTCTTCTAAATTATGATACAGAAGATACAACCGTTGTTATGAGCCGTAAGACCTGTGAATGTGGCAGAACACATATGAGAATAATGAATCCTCAAAGAGAAGCTGAAACATTCTGGGTTGCAGAAACACCCTTTAATCGTGTGGATGTGGAAAAAGGAGTTTTTCAGAGAGAAAACATGGAATATCTGACAGGGGAATATGAAGCATTCATATACGGTGGGGATGACGAAGATGAAACCATTATGAGAGTAAGTCTTGAATGTCTTGACCCTGCAACATGTGAAAAGTCACAAATAGAAGAGAATTTTCTGCATGCCTTCTTTAGCTACAAGAAAAAACTTGAGAATGCATACCATGAAGGCAGTTTCAAAATAATATTTAACTATACTGCCCCCGGAGCACTTGAACTGTATCGTATAAAAGGCAGGCCAAAACGTATAGTGGACCGCAGATAAGAAAAGATTTACCTTTCTATGAAAAATCCCGGAAGAAAGTTGTAAAATCCACAATTTAAGGATGATATAAAAGTATATATTATACAATATAAAAAAGCCAAAAATTAGCCATATAAGAGTTTAATAAATCACAAGTAAAAAATTCAATAATTCAACTAGTAAGTTCCTTTATCCCACAGCATAAAGACTTATATAGATGAATACTCCGCCCAACATGACAATAATCCATAGTAACAAAGTTGGTTTCATCAACCTGTAAGGATCTCCCAGAAAGTGAACATAACCTTTAACTGAGAGATTTATATAGATTATCAGCAGCATAACCAAAAAACCTGCTATATGATGAATCCACAATTCTGTCAGAAGACGGTTGCTGATTGACATGCCGGTAATTGATGAAAAAGAGGGATACATTATCAATAGAATAGTAAAAAGCTGCAGAAAAAAAGCTATTCCAATTACACTACAGTGGTATTTTGTTCTTTTCGAATGAGCTGCGTATGTGGATAACACCAGCAATAAAAAAATAAAAAACTGTAGCGATATGTTTCCAAATATCCCCAACAAGTTTACCATAAAAATACTCCGTATATAGTTACTTATCATTAAATAAATATAAACTTTCTTAGCTTCTTGAAGATAAGAATTCAAGATAAGTTTACTGGTACGTTGAAAGTACCTTTATAGACTTTAAGACCATTTTCTGAAACAATGACTATCCACGGTTCCATACTGTGGGCAGTTGCCCTCATTTTTCTTACACGCAGATAACGATTGGCAGAGTTACCTTGGAAATGCATACCAAGCTCAATAATACCGTCTGCAAGGAAACATTCTGTGCCTGTCACTGAATGTTCAATATTGTAATCATTTTCAGTTTCAAGTATCAAAAAAGTGGTTAGATTTTCCCTGCGTAAAATCTCAAGGAATCTGTAAAGACGTTTTCTAAGGTTCATTTGTTCTGTATCAAGGAGAGAATACAGAGCTCCAAGAGAATCGAGAGCAACACACGTGCATTTATCACCAAGTTTATTTTTGAAGTCTATTATATTTTCCTGAAGAAGATCAATCAGGTCATCAGAAAAATCATCATACTGAACTCTATAGTCACTGAAATCGCTTATATGTAAACGCTTTGATACAGAAATCCCCATGCTTTCCATGTTTTTAAGATGATTCTCCCTGCTTTGCTCTAGTGTGATATAGAGACCATACTCATCCGTGCTGTTCAGATAATTGGAAAGCATCTGAAAGGTAAAACCTGATTTGAGTGTACCGGCAGCACCCTTTACAAGTATAACAAAATTTTTAGGGATGTCAGTCTCAAATACTTCATTAAGACCATCTATAGTATCTATAAACCTCATATTATCATCACATATATAGCATTCCAATAAATGAATAATTTTTGCTTTATTTTTTAGGCACATATTATAATAATTTTTTATACATTTTTGTTGCCGTACTTATATTTTGTCTTCTAAATAAAGCAATTTCATCCATCTTTTCAATAAATGATATTCTTTTTTGTCAAATACATCTGGATCAAGCTGCAAAATCATCCTGGAAGATGATGCCATAATAGCATCATTTGTTTGTTCTATAAGTTTTACCACCGAACGTACATCATTAAAAAGGGTTAAGTATTCAAGTCCGTCAAGTAGGATAACACCATCATTTGCTTTACTTATGAAGTCAAGTATAGTAGGATATATTTTAAATAATTCTGAAGGATCAATCACCTGCTGACCACTAATCTTATTCTTTGTTAGCCAGATCATGGGTGTTTTTGTTAGCTTGTACTGTTCTCTGATTTTTTCAGGATTTTGACGTGTGATACATAACCCAGGAGTTCCACTTTTTACAACATTTGTAAACAACTTATACCCATCTGCAGCTTCATGGCTTGGTATAAGATAAATAAACCCATTTTCCAAGGAAACATTATCCATATGAATTTTTTCGTAAACTTCTTCCTTCACAGGGGTTATGAACAAGCCTCTTAGTTCTGAAAGATCTTGAAGTGTTACAATCATAATCTTACTTTCATTATCTTCAACCACTGAAGTTGAAACATTCATATTAATTTTTTCACAGTTTTTCTTTGTAAATATAATCTCATAATCCTTTTTGTCTGCGAATTCTAACCACTTACCATCTGTAAATGTATTGATTGGTAACCCTATAAGTTCATTGATTCCATATCCTAAGAGTTGTACAGCACTTTGATTCGCAGTTAAAATATTCTGATTTGAATCTATAGTAAGAGTTGCAATCGGAGATGCCTTCATAAGAGTGTATAGGTATTCATTTGCCTTTTTTAGTTGCCTTTTCTCTTCTATCAAACTATCGTGTAGATATTTGATCCTCAAAAGCGAACTAACCCGTGTCTTGAGTTCCAGCCTGTCAACAGGTTTAGTAAGGAAATCATCTGCTCCTGCAATGATCCCCTGAATACGATCTTCTCTGCCTGACAAAGCAGTAACCATGATAATCGGTATGAATTGAGTATCAGGTGAACTTTTTATTTTTTTACATATTGTAAAGCCATTCATGTCTGGCATCATCACATCAAGGAGCACAAGATCAGGTTTCTTTTCTTTTATAATATTCAATGCATCTAAACCTGTGTATGCTGAAATTACATCATATTCATGCATGAGGTATGCTTCAAGCAGATGGACATTTATCTCCTCATCATCGACTACAAGAATCTTAGCTCTTTGTTCCCTTTCCATTATATCCTCTGGATAAATACTTGCTGATCATATCCATATTACAATATAGGGGCTTTAAGACATCATTGTAAGAGACTATATATTACTTTCATTTTTCAATGGAAGTGGCTTATATACTCTTGACAATAACTTTAATTTACATAATAAATTATATTTTAATTTATATATAATTATCTCTTTATATTTGATCAATTAGGTACTTATAGCACACATCCCTAACAAGTCTTGATGCAAACCATTTCTCAAGAGACTGTAATTTCTCTCATCGATAAACTAACCTCTCCTGCACGTGATATAAGATATCTGCTTGAAAGGGGATATCCAAAAACATCAGCTATAAGATTTGTCAGTGACCATTACCGCCTTGATAAAAATAAGAGACATATTCTCAGCAGAGTAATAGTACCTCCCAAAACAGCTGTTGTACGTAAAAGGAAACGTCTTAATTATAAAGAAATATCAGGAAAGAAGATTCTTGTAGATGGCTATAATGTGCTCATTGCAATAGAAAGCATGCTCATCGGTCATACATTATGGATATGCGATGATGGTTTTGTCCGGGACACAAGAGGCGTTTTCAGATCACACAGTAATACCGATATCACAATAGAAGCTGTAAAACATATTTGCTTTATACTTTCAAAATGCAATGTGTCCTTTGTAAAAATATTACTGGACTCTCAGATGAGTAAAAGTGGAGAACTTGCAGAAATAATAAGAAGGGAAATAGCTCAGTTGTCATTACAAGGTGAGGTTTTAACCTCTGCACATTCCGACTTTGACCTCAAGCACGATGATCCGGAATATGTGGTCGCAACAGCAGATGGAGTGATCATCGATGTTGTCGAAAAAGTAATAGATTTGCCAGCAGCTATTATTGAAGAAAAGGATTGGAGAGCAGAAAGAATTATTTGATATCTGAAATTGTTTCAAATATTTCAGAGTAACCTCAGGGTCAAGAAAGAAAGGAGCAGTACATATACTCAAATCACAGAATGTTATTACAATGCATTATTTATGATTGAAAAACAGGCTATAATAATGATATTATTTCCAGGTCAAACTCAAAAAATCAGTCAAATCTATTTTTTGGAAACGTTAATTAACAATTGAATTGCAATTAACTTCGGAGTCATTGTATGGAGTGTGAAAAGAATACAAAGAAAAAAACTTTTCCCACTATACCGATAATAATATTAGTAACTGGTGTAGTGTGGCTAATAAATGAACTGAATATCTTAACAATTAATATTCCGTGGTTCCCAGTAATATTGATAATAATTGGAATCGCGGGGCTGATAGAATTTTACAAACAGAGGTGATACATCGTTTATAGATATATCATTTATAAAAAGATTTAAAACTAAATTATAAATCCGAAAAATTCTTGTCTTATAAACAGCACTTGTCAAAACCCATGAACAAAATAAAAGGGCTTACAGGGTTATTGAGATCAGAGCTTCCTTTCTGCGCCGGGGTATGTGTAGTTACGGGGCAGATCCTGGCCTTGGGTAGGTTCGCATCATTTTACGAGACTGTATTTGGTTTCCTGTCAGTTTTCTTTATTTCAGCTTCAATACTGGTATTAAATGATTATTTTGATGTTGAGACAGATAAGCTCAATGCTCCCCATCGGCCTATACCTTCTAATATGGTCACTCCATTAGAAGCTTTGCTGCTGTCCATGGCTCTTATGGTTTTTGGCATTACACTCAGCTATCTGATCAGTATTATAGCGTTATTGATCTCAATTATTTTGTTCATCATCGGATTCCTGTATAACAGGAACTATAAAAAGAGCGGACTGCCTGGGAATCTGATGGTAAGCTTTTCGGTGGGAATGACGTTCATTTATGGCGGAGTATCCGTAGGATCACCCCTTAATAACATTGTCTGGCTTTTTGGAGCCATTGCCGCATTAATAGATTTGGGAGAAGAAATAGCTGCCGATGCAATGGACATGCAGGGAGACCTTCTTATCAATTCAAGGTCTTTAGCAATAAAATATGGAAAAAAAGTTGCCCTGCGGATAAGCAGCTATATTTTCATTTTTGTTATTCTGCTAACATCTGTACCTTTTATAGTGGGATGGCTGCCTGCAATTTATCTGATTCCCATTGCAATTATGGACCTTGCTATTGCTTATCCATCTTTGAGATTACTGGGGTCCGTTGATGATGTGAATGCAGGAAGAAAATATATCCGCTGGATCTATTTAGGTGCAACATTGGGACTGTTGGTTTTTATATTGATAAGACTGCTTGAGGCGTGAAAAAGAGTTGAAAAACATGTAATCTTTCAATGATAACCATTGATGCACACTATTGTAATGTAATTCTCACTGAGCACTTTAATACTTATACTTCCCTTATAGGCTTGATGAAACTTGGAATTGCTCTCACAGACCCACATGACTGGACTGCGGCTGCGCTTTTGGAAGCTGCAGTTAAAAGAGACTTTGAGACCTACTTAATCGATCTGCGACATATAGAAGTTGTCATAAAAGAAGATGTAGCTATATCCTATCAGGGCTTGATCCTTCCGACTCTTGATGTGGTGGTGGTAAGGGATGTGGGTGCCGGCCCTATGGAAGGTGTTTCTTTAAGGTTCGATCTCCTGCGGCAGCTGGAAATGCAGGGAACACTTGTACTGAACAGCCCCGAAGCCATCAGGAATGCTGCAAATAAATACCATACGACATACATGCTCTCAAAAGCAGGTATTCCTGTACCTGCTACGTTTTCAGTGCAGGACAGGGACAAAGCCATTGAGATAATAAATGAACTGAGGGATGCAGTTGTAAAACCTGTCTTTGGCTACAAGGGAAAAGACATCATCAGAGTAAGAGATGGAAATATGCTGGAGCCTGATGGTACTATCTCACAGGTTCCTTGGCAAGAGCAGATCACACAGATGATAAGTAGCCGGGGAATGCTCTATATCCAAGAATTCATAGAGAACAGGGGAAGAGACATCCGTGCTTTTGTAGTTAACGGAAAGGTTCTGGGTTCCATATACCGCAGTGCGCGGGAAGGCCACTGGATAAATAACCTGAGCCAGGGAGGTACATCGTCACCGTGTAGCCTTACATCTTCCCAGGAAAAGATTTGTGCAAAGGCTGCAGAAGCCGTAGGCACTGTATTTGCAGGAGTGGACCTCATAGAAGGACCCAATGGCATGATGGTACTTGAAGTAAATGGAACTCCTTCCGGGGAAGGTATATTTAACTCATGCAGAGTTAATGTCGCTGAACATATTCTCGACTATATATATTTAATTTCACACCTATAATAATTCTACTTATATTTACATGAGGTTTAATTAATGGATGAATATAAACAATGTATAATAGTGAGAGATGACTTGAAACTTTCAAAAGGCAAGCTTGCAGTTCAGGTTGCACATGCAGCAGTATCTGCCAGCAGCTGGGCTTCGAAATCCGTTCTTGAGAACTGGAAGGAAAGCGGACAAAAAAAAGTGGTGCTTCGGGTTCCTTCCCTCAAAGACCTTTTTGAATTAAAGGAAAAAGCCAGAAGAGATGGATTACCTACAGCACTTATTGCTGATGCAGGCCTGACGGAAGTGGAACCTGGAACAATTACAGCACTTGGAATTGGTCCTGGTAAGGCTCAGGATATAGACAAGATAACAAAAGATCTGAAACTTCTTTAGTGTTTATTTTACTTTTTAAATATAGAAATCTTTTATGTTGTAATTATTTGCTAATAATTTAATTATTTACATGATATTGATCTTATCATACTGATATTATTTACATATATAAAGGATATAATTGATATACTCTTATAACAATAAAACGTCTCATGCAGGTCCCTGAAACTGAACAAATAATAGGTATGGAATTATATGCAACAAAGACCGAAGGTATTGGGGGTATTCTCAGGCAGAAGCCTGAGGATTTTGTTGTAAAGGAAATATCAGGATGGGATGTAGAAAATACTGGAAAATACCTTATATTAGAGCTTACGAAAAAGGATTGGGATACACATCATTTAATAAGAGACCTGTCCAGGGCATTGGGCATTAGCCAGAAGCGTATTGGTTTTGCCGGTACCAAAGACAAAAAGGCAGTCACAACTCAACGTATAAGTATTTTTGATCTGACTGAAGATAGCATTGAGAAAGTACACATCAAAGACGTTCTGCTGACTCCCATTGGACGATGCAGGAGATCTGTGGGACTGGGAGATTTACAAGGCAATCAATTCAAAATAGCTATACGAGATATAGATCTTGATAAACATGAACTGAAAAAAAGAATAGATGGAATTACTTCCGAAATCTTAAATATGGGAGGAGTACCAAATTTTTTTGGAATACAGCGTTTCGGAGCTATTCGGCCTGTAACTCATCTGGTGGGAGAAGCCTTAGTTAGAGGTTCACCTGAAAAAGCAGCCATGATATACATTGCAGCCAGTTTCAGAGATGAACAGGAAGATACAAGAATAGCAAGGGATGAAGTAAAGAATACCAGAGACTTTGGTCAAGGTCTTAAAAACTTCCCTCAAAGGCTTCGCTATGAACGTGCCATGATGCACTATCTTGTTGAACATCCTGGCGATTATAAAGGAGCTTTTTCGATACTTTCCGAAAATATGAGCAGAATGTTTGTACATGCGTTTCAGTCATATATATTTAACAGGATTATATGTGCAAGAATAAAAGCCGGAATCCCCCTCAATAGAGCTATTGAAGGGGATATCGTATGTTTTAGAGACAAAGATTCTTTGCCGGATACCTCAAAGACTCAGCGAGTAAATGCTGTAAATGTGGATGGAATCAATAACCTCATAAAAAGAGGACGTGCATTTGTTACTGCACCTCTTTTCGGATACGATACTGAAATGGCTTCTGAATTACCTGGAGAAATAGAAGCTTCAATAATAGATGAACTTAAACTTACACCTGAGGATTTTAGATTGGAAGAAATACCTGCAATGGCTTCCGGCGGGCAGAGAAGAGAGATACTTCTCAATGTTCAACCTCGTTTTGAAATATTTGATGATGAACTGAACATTGGGAAATATAAAGTGATTCTGGAATTTACCCTTCCTAAAGGAAGCTATGCCACTACAGTACTGCGCGAATATATGAAGGTGGAACCTCTGAAAATGAGCTAAGACTTTTTTTTCTGTCTTTCCAGCATGGCACATATGAAAGCTTTGAAGGGGGGTGAGGGCTTACCAGGTCTTGACTTGAATTCAGGATGAAACTGAGATGCAAAGAAGAAAGGATGTCCTGGAAGTTCACATATCTCCATGCGGTTCCTGTTAACACCTGAAAAAACAAGTCCTTTTTCCTGTAATTTGTCAACAAAATTAGGGTTTACCTCATACCTGTGCCTGTGACGTTCCACAACAGTGGAACAACCATATATTTTTTCTGCAAGTGAGCCTGGTTTAAGCTGTGCTTCATAGTCACCAAGTCTCATTGTGGCTCCCATATCTTCCACACCTTCCTGTTCAGGAAGTATATCTATTACTGGATAAGGAGTATCCTCATTGAACTCGGTACTGTTAGCTCCTTCAAGACCGACAACATTCCTTGCAAATTCTATGACAGCCAGCTGCATACCCAGACATAGACCAAGGAAGGGAATACCATGCTCACGAGCATACCTTATAGCCATCATTTTTCCTTCCGTTCCTCTTTCACCGAAACCACCTGGAACTAAAATACCATCAAATTCATCCAGTTTTTTTATATATTCCGGATTCTGTTCCAACATTTCTGAACTAAGCCACTCTGTAATGTAGTCACATCCACATTCAATAGAAGCATGTTTTATGGATGCACTGATGCTGAGATAGGAATCTTCAAGATGAGTATATTTTCCCACAATACATATATTCACCTTACCTTTGAGATTCTTCATACGTTCCACCATTTCAACCCACGAAGAATCATAGGTGGTGGATGTAAGACAAAGCCTTTTCATTAGATATTGAGTAAGACCTTCCTTATCCATCAGAAGCGGTAATTCATATATGTCCTTTGCATCATGAGCACTGATAACAGCTTCTTCGGGAACATCACAGAACATGGAAATTTTTGCGATAGTACTTCTTGATAAAGGCTCCTTGCACCTTGCTACTATAACATTGGGTGTAAGTCCTAATTCTCTTAGTTCCTTGACAGAATGCTGAGTTGGCTTTGTCTTCTGTTCTCCCTGAGTATCTATTGGCACAAGTGTGACATGCACAAAGATAAGGTCTTCTGGTTTTTCTTCCCGGTGCATCTGTCTTACAGCTTCAAGGAAAGGCATGCTCTCAATGTCACCAACAGTTCCCCCCACTTCAATAAGACAAATATCTGCACCACTCTTTGCGGCAACTTTTCTTATCCGGTCTTTTATCTCATTGGTGATATGAGGTATTATCTGAACCGTTTTTCCAAGATAATCTCCTCTGCGTTCTTTTGCGATAACAGACTGGTAAATCTTGCCTGTAGTCAAATTATGGTCTCTCGTCAGTTCTGTATCAAGAAAACGTTCATAGTTTCCAAGATCAAGATCAACTTCTCCTCCATCCTTCAGTACAAAGACCTCTCCATGCTGATAGGGACTCATGGTGCCTGCATCAATGTTAATATATGGGTCAATCTTGATTGCAGTGACCTTATATCCTATGTTTTTAAGGTTTCTGCCAATAGAAGCAGCAGTGATGCCTTTTCCAAGACCACTCATAACTCCGCCTGTGACTACAATATATTTCATGTGGTTCAACTACCTCGATCACTTAAATATTGGAAGTTTTATTAAGATATATACACAGAATGCAGTAAAAAATATAGATAAAAGTAATGAAAAATAAAATCCTTGAACCGGACTGTTTACATAAGAAAATACATCGGAGATAGCAATAACAAAGAGAATCAATAACAGAATTCCTGCAAGCAGAATAGTTACCTTGGAAACAAGTGATTCATAATTCCATTTAGGTGCTCTAAGAGATAGATCCGGAATCTGTTCTTTCCATGTACCTGCAGACTTCTTTTTTTTGATATAGATTTCATTGGGTGAAGAAAGAGAATCATCCACATCTATAACTCTTTTTTCAGTTCCATTAAGAGGTTGACCCAATATCATCGAGAAACTTTTTTTCCTTGCTCCGTGGCTCACTGTAACATAAACATCTCCTTGATAGATTTTTTTACCATCAAATGGTACTCTTACTATCACTGGAATATAGTCTTCATGAGTTACATAGGGATTGTCTTCAAGTATAGTGACATTCTGTTTTAGACTATCGCTTACAGAAATGTGCACATGGGTAGGTGAGCCGTAATTGATAATCGCTATTTCAAAACTTTGTTCTTCTCCCAAAGACAGAGGTATCTCTATCGATTCCATATCAAATTCAATTGAATTAATACCGAGCCTGTTAATGTGAACTACCTGCAATTTACCTTACCTCATTCCCTCAGATGTGGTGGCAACATGTTTGGTATACCTTCATCTATAGGATAATACGCATTACATTTCTTACAGTACAATGTACCACTAATAATTTCATCATCTTTTTTGTTCTTTACGTTCAGAATGAGGTCGCCTTTACATAAAGGGCAGGCAAGAATCTCCATCAGGTTCTCTTTCACGGCTGCTCACCATCACAACATACATTACAGTAAATATCAAGGTTTTGGTGATATTTAACTGTGATATTCCAGGAATCAGATACATTAATTTATAACCATCAATTACATTACTTGCATGTTAGACCTTTTTGTTAAAGTTCTGGATTTTGCTATCCCAATACTTTTAACGATAGCATTGGGACTTTTCGGCACCGGGCTTCTGATTGAGCTTGGACTCATGCAAAAGTTATCTGTAATAGCTGCACCTCTCTTCCGTTATACAAATCTTCCTGAAAGCTGTGCCTCGGCTTTTGTGGTTTCTATGGGATCTGCAGTTGCAGCCAATAGCATGGTCGTTCAGATTCGCAACAGAGGCTGTATCAATGATACCGAAGCAATGCTATGTGCTCTACTTAACAGCACTCCAGCATATATAAGGGAAATACTCACTTACCAGCTACCAATTGTAATGCCCGCCTTGGGATACCTTGTAGGTGGATTTTATGTAGGAGTGTTCATACTCACGGCAATAGTGAAGATCTCGATAGTGATCATCCTCAGCAAACTGCTGCTTGAGAAGAACAACTGCAAAATGGCGGATACCCAAACCATTAAAAAAATATCCTTTAAAGAAGCTGTTAAAAGGACTTTTAAAAAAGAGAAACGTTTGTTTGTAAAAATTTCGTTTATCTATCTGACAATGACAACAATTGTTTTTTATTTGAGAGAGAAGGGAGCATTTGAGTTGTTCAGTGTCCTGCCACTTGCAGAGATATTTCATATTCCATCTGAAAGTATCGTACCTCTTACAACCTACATTGCAAGTCCAATTATGGGAATTTCACTTCTCGGCCCTATGCTAAATGATAATGGGATTACACCTGTCCAAGCCATGATAGTGCTCATGCTAGGAAGTATGTTCATGCTACCTATATTTGGCATAAGATCACTTCTTCCCCGCTATGTATCACTATTTGGAGCTAAGATCGGAACAAAAATAGTAGGTATATCTGTCGGTATTAGTGTCTTTGTAAGATTTATCATACTTATATTTCTTTTACAGATAACAAAATAAAAATAACACAAAAAATAAATAAGAGAGTTATCTCTCAACTCTCTACTTGATTATCCTGAGTATCCCTAAATTCAGGTCATAAACTCATATTTTCAGACTCTGTCGTGTTTTCCGGAGGGAGCAGCACAGTATCTATTACATGTATCACACCATTGCTGCACTCGATGTCAGTCTGTGTGACCTTAGCGCCACCCACAAAAACACCCTCTTCAGTAACCTCTACATCAATTATGTTACCTTCAAGCGTGGTTATGTTCCCCATGCTAACAACGTCCTCTGCCATGTACTTGCCTGATGCCACATGATAGGTAAGTACCTTCGTCAGTTCAGCTTTGTCAGCCAGCAGGGCATTCAAAGTCTCTTCAGGAACTGCGGCAAATGCATCATCTGTAGGTGCAAAGACAGTGAAAGGTCCTTCCCCGCTAAGAGTTTCTACAAGATCTGCTGTTTGGACAGCCGTTACAAGAGTATTGAAAGAACCTGCATCTATAGCTGTCTGTACTATGTTCTTTAGTTCAGCTTCTGAAGTCTCATTTCCTGTTTCTGATTGTTCTTCTTTCTGTTCCGAACATCCTGATAGCATTAAGCTAAAAGCTATCAATAAAATTACAATAACCCACTTTTTCATATTATACCTCCCTTTTTTAAGTTGAGTCTCAAGAGATTTAAAAATATCGTCATGTCAGAAGATCAAAAAATAAGAATTGAAAAATTTATAATATAAAATTATATTTAGAACCTTTTCATATAAATGACACATATATGTTTTTCACATAAACCGCAGATAGAAA
>JACIVZ010000045.1 GCA_014361205.1 Methanomethylovorans sp.
GCAGTTGCTGAAGTGCAGAAGCAGTTGAAAAAAGAAAGAAAGTCAGAGATGTTTGTGTATGTTTTTATTATTTATGTTGCCTTCGGAGTTTTTCTGTTTATTGTATACATTCTTGCAGCATATTTTCTCCCATCAATGCCAGTTGCAAGTGCGAGTGCAAATATAGGCATGCCTCTTATTCAATTAGTTGATCTTGAAGAGTACAATCTGCTTCTTTTCCATGCAGCTATGATACAGGGCTTATGTTCAGGGCTTGTTGCAGGAAAAATGGAAAGAGGGGAAGTAAGTGCCGGCTTCAAATATTCTATTGTCATGATGTTTACTGCATATATGGTATTCATGACATTTTTTTAAGGAGTGATGTATGTATCAAAAGGAAACGAGCCTAGCAGATAATAATGAGGCTGTATCTGAAATTATTGGAGAGATACTTTTAACAGGCATAGCTGTGATTGCATTTTCCATAATATCTGTTTTTTTGCTATCTCCCCAGGGTTTTGTGGAAAAACCATCACTTGATGTAGATAGCTGGATCAAAACTGATACAAACACTATATTTTTTAGGCATGCAGGAGGGGAAAAGGTTGAAACTGATAATATAAGGATATTCGTGAACATCAATAATGACCGCTATCACATAAACCCACCGAAACTTCTTACCATATACAACAAAACTTCATGGGAACTTGGTGATACTATTAGTCTGGATACTTTAGCTCTTTGGGGAAAGGATATAGAAGATACAGATCAAATATATGTGGTGATGGTGCATTTACCTTCTAACAAAATTATGAAAAGCGGGATGATCCTTGGTAATCCAATGGGACAAAGCAATGTTAATCACACTAAACCCCTCCTGCAAAAAAGCCTGGTTTCAATGTGGAATTGCGATGAAAACAGTGGAAGCATATTGCACGATATCACAGGAGACAATGACGGAACAATATACGGTGCAACATGGGGTACAGGTATTAAAAATAATTCTTTGGTGTTTAATGGCAAAAATAACTATGTAGCAATTCCTCATAGTCCATCTCTTGACTTCACAGATGAAATCAGTATCTTGTTCTGGATGAACTGCAGATCAGTTACTTCTACGAATACAATTATTGGAAAAGGAAGCTATGAGAAAAATAATTTTTATGTGTTTGTGAGCCAGAGAGAACTTATTTTTGAGTGGAATGATAGTAATAGCTATATACGCACATCTAAAATGAGCCTTTCCAACAATTTATGGTACATGATAGGAATCACATTTGATAATAATGAGGTAAGGTTCTATAAAAATGGTCGATTCATTGAAAGTGAACAAACCAACGGAGTGAAATTAAGACCAAATACCAATGATCTGTGGATAGGCCGACAGAATTCCAGTACTTCTGATTTCTATTACAGAGGAAGACTCGATGAGGTTGCTTTGTATAATAAAGCTCTTTCAGGTAAAGAGATAATGGAATATTATAATGCTACTGTGCAAGGCTGAGAGGATAACAATGATTCAATGGAGATATATGCAACGATGTGATGGTGCTGTATCCACAGTCGTGTCAGCTCTTCTTCTTCTTGCATTGGTAATTGCCGTTATCACCTCAATAAATGTGCGATACGTTCCCCAGTGGACAGAAAATGCTGAGCATATGCACATGCGAACAGTCAGCAAAGATATGTCTCAAATGAAGGCAGGTGCAGATCTGATGATTGTATCTTCTGCTGCAGTAAAAGAACCATTTTCCGCGGGTATGCCAATTACCATGGGTGGAGGAGAAATAATATTCTTCAACAGATATTCTTCAAGTTCCACTTTATCAATTAATACCAGAGCAGTCAATATGAATATAGCTACTGAACTGGACGGTGTGACCCGCCAAAGTGATGATATAATGAAGAATATGGGGTGTGTAGATTTTCTTTCAAATAACTATTATTATCCTAACCAGAGATATTCTTATGAATGCGGAGGTCTGGCAATAAGCCAGAATAATCGTTCGGTTATGAAAATGGTGCCACATATCAGTGTGAGCAAATCATCGGACAATATTATCAATGTCTCAATAGACGCGATCAAGCTTTCTGGTTCTCACCAGACCATTAGCAGTAATACTATGGAAGAAGTTTATTTCTCATACAGCAATTCAGAGTCTCTGTATAACGGAAGTGTGCTTGTTGATAAACTTACATTGATTTTGGAAACTGAAAATTCTATGGCATGGCAGGATTATCTGAGCAGAATTATGCAGGCTTCAAAAATTAATGAAGAACAATATTCTCTAAGTTCCAATTCCACTTCAACTGTTTTATATATTTCAGGGATAACTGGGGCAGATATAAGGCCAATTGTAAATGTACATGTATTCAAAGTAAGCCTGAATATGCTTTAACATTCTGTTCATGTGTTCTGTTCATGTGTTTGCCTGATAAGACTTAAGTTTGTAGAGTACAATGATATTTGCAGGGGGTTTTTATGATCAGGGAAGCAATGCTTTACGATAAACTTGAAGAGAAAAAGGTCCGTTGCAGGGTATGTAGCCACAGATGTATCGTATCTGATGGCAAAAGAGGGTTTTGCAGGGTACGAGAGAACAGAAATGGTACTTTTTATACTTTGATTTATAGCACAGTTTCCAGTGAGGCCGTCGATCCTATCGAAAAAAAACCATTGTTCCATTTTTATCCTGGCACACTTGCATATTCGCTGGGAACAATTGGATGTAATTTCAGATGTAAACATTGTCAGAATTGGACTATATCTCAGATAGAAATGGATGAAGCTTATACAGTGGAAATCACGCCAAAAGAAGCTGTCCAGAGGGCACTTAATGTGAATGCAAGGACTATTTCATGGACATACAATGAACCTACTATCTGGTACGAATATACATATGACTGTGCACGGCTTGCAAAAGAAGCTGGACTTGCAACTGCATATGTAACAAACGGGTATATTACTGCAGAAGCGCTGGAACATATATCTCCATATTTGGATGCTTTCAGGGTGGATATCAAAGCTTTCAATGAGAATTTTTACAGAAATATAGCAAGTGCAAAACTTGGACCGGTTCTGGAATCCGCAAAATTTGCTCATGAACTTGGAATGCATGTGGAGGTTGTGAACCTCGTGATTCCTCATCATAATGATTCGCCCGAAGAAATCAGGAGCATGGCAAGATGGGTATATGAGAACCTTGGAGCTGATACACCGCTACATTTCACACGTTTTCATCCTCAGTATAAGATGTCAGATCTTTTTCCTACTCCCGTTCAAAAATTAGAAGAAGCATATAAAATAGCTAAAGAGGAGGGCATCAAATATGTGTATATAGGCAACTTGCCGGGCCATGATTATGAAAACACTTACTGTCCAAGATGTGGAACTTTACTGATCAGAAGAAATGTATTTTATCTCTCCAGCTGCCATATAACTCCACAAGGAAGATGTCCCAATTGTGAGGAAAGTATTCCAATTATTGGTATTCATAATGAATAAGTAATAGAATCAATGTCATAGTTTTAATTTATCATTGATTTATCTTCTTTTTATTCTTATTGGAAATATTAAAAAACAATGCAAACACAAAGTTTAAAAACAATAAATGCATTAAGACCTTTCGCGCGTAGGGCGCTGATATAAGCCGCCATAACTCAGTTGGTAGAGTGTCTGGCTGTTAACCAGAATGTCACAGGTTCGAGCCCTGTTGGCGGCGTTTCAAATCTTTTTTTGTGAGGGCCTGTAGCTTAGTCAGGTTAGAGCGCCCGGCTCATAACCGGGCGGTCACCGGTTCAAATCCGGTCAGGCCCATTGACGAATCTGATCAGATAATTTACCTTCTTTTAAAATTGTTTTGTTTTCAGGACTCTTTTTATTAAGAACAGACAAAATTATATACAATAATAATTATAAATATATTGGTTATTACAGTGAATAACCATGCAGGTGCTATCACCACTCTCATTGATGATCCATTGTTTATTTAAGACTCATAAAATAATGCTCTAGTGGTTAGGAAGGATACAGAAATGTATTTAAATATTTACTCAATTCCGTTGTTTCTTTCTTGTTGTATTGTCTGTATCCTTTTGTATCATGTCAAAGGACACAAAAATGCAAGAGGTAAGGAATATTTTTCTTTACTTCTTGTGTCTATTATTATATATTCATTTTTTTATTCATTGGAGATATGTTCAACTGAATTAAATACTATATTGATTTTTTACAAACTACAATATCTAGGTATTTCCACAATTCCCTTATTTTTCCTGCTTTTTACTATGAGTTACAGCGGTAAGAAAAACTGGTTGTTTCAACCTTTGATGATTCCTTTATTTATGATTCCTGTTATTACTATTTTATTTGTTTTTACTACAGAATATCATAATTTTTTTAACAAAAATATTTCTATTAATTACATTGGTTTGTTCCCGACATTTGACTTCGACCCAGGAATCTGGTATTATGTACATCTGTCATATAGCATTGTATGCACAATTCTTGGTTTGTTTTTTCTTTTAAGCATGTTACAAGGTACTTTACCAGTATTTCATAAACAAATTTTTATTATAATTTTTGGTTCCTTTATACCTTTTTTAACACTTTTTGTTCATTTGGCAGAAGAAAAACCATGGAATATTGACATTTCTCCTTTTTCCTTTACATTGAGCGCTATTATAATTTTCATAGGACTTACAAGATACAAATTGTTTGATTTGGTTCCTCTTGCCAGAAGTACCCTTTTTGATAATATTCCTGATAGTATCATAGTTCTGGATAGAGAGCGAAGGATAATAGATTTCAACAGCTCTGCTTTAAAAAACCATTATCTAAAAATAAATGATGTGGGTAAACATGTATCTGAGCTACCAAAACCATGGTGCAATGTTTTAAACATAGAACCTCATACAATGCATAAGAGCAGTATTGAAATCAAGGAAGAAATTGAAGGATCTGTTTTTTGGTTTAATGTTACATTCCTTTCATTGTACGATAACCACAGCAACACACTGGGAATAATGGTTATACTCAGCAATATAACTGAGCGTAAGTATGCAGAAGAAGAACTTCGGAAAACTAATGAAAAAGTTAATTTAATGGCAGCTAAAGCAGAAATGGCAAACGTTGCTAAAAGTGAATTTCTGGCTAATATGAGCCATGAACTACGTACTCCCCTTAATGCGATTATAGGTTTTTCCGATCTGATGCTTGAAGGTGAAACAGGGTATCTCAATCAAAAACAAATTAAATATCTGAATAATGTATCAGCCAGTGGTAAGCATCTACTTCTCATTATAAATGACATACTTGACATATCTAAAATAGAAGCCGGCAAAATGGAATTTTCATTTGAGAATATATCCCTTCATGAAACAGTGAATGAGGTTTTAATGACTTGTTCTTCTCTTGCAGCAGCAAAAAAAATTGATCTTATACTAAATATGGAATGTACCATAAAAACAATTAGAGCAGATAAATTGAAATTAAAACAGATATTATATAACCTGATAAATAATGCTATTAAATTCACTCCTCAGGGAGGTAGAGTGACTTTACATATTGAATCAGAGGATGACAGAGGCATCATTTCATACATATGGGATTTTGATGCCTCAGATGGTATTACCAATGAGGCTTACGGAATCGAAACTAATAAAACATACACAAAAAGAGGAACTTATATTGTAACACTTATTGTTATTGATACTGATGGACAGAAAGATCTAGACACCTTGACATTAACTGTACAGTGATATACACTTATCTTCTTTCATTTATAGGTATTTCAGTAGAACCCATCTTTGGAAAGAGGATTACAGCTCAGATTAGAATAATATAAGTTTCAAACAAACGATTAAATAAGTATAGTTTATGCTTTTTTCACTGCAATTTACATTTCTATATAAATTAAGAAAAAGTAATAAACTACGTTTTATCAGTCAGATGCGATTGCTGATGCATTAAACTTTGTTATCTTGTTACATAAATCTAATTTTAAACTCAGGGAATAAGCAGGTAAACCATCCTCTGACTAACTATACTGACTAACTGTATCATGATTAGAGATATTAATTTACGGGCAGTCATATGAGAAAAGTAATGTATCTTTATTGATTACACAAAATAATTTCTAAATGAAATTTTACCTTATGAGTATCATCCCTGATACATCACTTAACCTGGAAATCATACCAGTGTCGTCTATTAATTCAAGGTCTATAGAAATATTAGATGTTTCTTTAGGATTAAATCTAACTATGACACCTGAAAGATCTGAAGAATCGTTTGTACTTTTCACGTACCACTTATAGCCAACTATATACCCATCTTTATCAAAGGAACCAGATCCGTCAAGAATAAGATATGGTTGCAGAGTTCCATTTCTGTATTCTGTATAAAAATTAACTTTTGCCAAGGGTACAGGAGGGGTAAAGAATCTTTCGAATATATTGATATAAGATGACATTACCTTAACCTGCACAGCTTCACTGTTCTTTATTTCAAGAGGACTCATGAATGGTTTCATTGTAAGGTTGTATTTGAGAGTGTATGCAGTATTATTAACAAGCGATCCACCTGCCTGAGAACCAAATATAGTAATAGTGTTTTCATCCAAATCCAAATCAAAATCATTTGCAGGTGTCGCATTAACAGAATTGTTGAATAACTGTGTCTGTAGCAGAGATTCCGGGAAAATGGAACGTGGATATATCTTACGGATATTGTTCGTGAGAGTTATTGTATAGTTAAGACTCGTATTATTCCATCCAAAAGTACTGATCTCTTCACTTGTATTGATCTGGAAATTAGAAAAATTTAGGCATATAGTCGCTGTTTTTTGTGCGGGGATCTTGATCATCCTGTTATAGCTATACACTACAGGATATCCATCCTTTTTTTCCAGAGAGTTTGAAATATTATACAGCATATAATTAGTTGCATAGACGTTGTTAAGACTTATGGCTTTGACATAAGAGTCCTTAGTGTCCAAGTTAAGAAGAGTAAGTTTTGCACTGGTCCAGTAAGAACCATTTACCTGCGGTTCTATAGAGACTATGCGTATGTTTTCATTAGCAACTGCCAGACGATACTCTTCGCGCTCCATTGCATCTTTTTGCATGGTAGACAGCATTAATGCTATGCTCGAAGCCACAGTAATAGTGATCAATATTAACATTAATGTACCAAAAACTACTGTAACTGCATGGTCATCATTGATACTATAAGCTCTCATCATACCAGCCATCTTTTGTGAACATGCAGCGTGCAGGTATATACTTTTGCCGTATATTCTATTTATTAAATCAAAAAAATAAGTAGATTAAGAATACCTATATATTCTAAAGAGAAAACCATTTAAGTAACATGGTTTACTTGTATGTATCAATGCTTGCAAATATAGGATTAGGAGATATACCTGACAATGTGGTACTATTTGTAGAAGAGGACATGGGTGATGTAAAGAGCGTTTTTGTTCAAATGATAGTTCAGGAACTGCTTAAAAACATGAAAAAGATAGTATATCTGTCTACTGCACGTTCCTGTGAAGAAGTCATGAGTAAGCTCTTAATTTCACCCTCTTGCACCGAAAACAGCAATTTTGTAGTTTTAGGAGATTTTGATGATCTGAGTGCCTTGCTATATATATGCCAGAAAGATGAAAAGATGTGTACAGATACAGAGAAGATGCCAGATCCCTTGCTGAGGAGTATCCTTGATGCAGATGTCTGTATAATTGATACTTTTTCATATCTTTTCATTGAAGAAGATACAGGCACCATCAAAGAAGTATTAAATTCTTTTGTAAACATGAGCAAGAAAAATAAAACTACTTTTCTCCTGCTTTCTGATATGGGTATTCTCACAGACCGCACAGAGAGGATCATCAGGTCCCTTGCAGACGGGATTATCCAGTTCAGGACAGAGTATGCAGGAAGTAAGATAAACAGATATATAAACATCCCAAAAATGCCTGGCAATACACCACTTAATAGAATGATACCCTTTAATGTCACAGGAAAAGGTATTTCGATTGATACCAGAGAAAGAGTAGGATAATATTCTCAAAACTGAGCTATATATATAATTAGCCTGAATTTAAAATGAAAATATTATATCTCAAGTTTATGAGTGATCACGATCTTTCATCGTATCAAATAAATATAAAAATGTTTCATTAAAGATTAACTCTTTACATGATTGATGATTATCATCCTATAACTTCAATGGTAGCTGTAGCTAAACTATTACCAGCTGTTGCTGTTACCACATATGTGCCAGGTTCTTCTCCCACTGTAGGAGTAATAGTTACGGTACCATCTTTTTCAGTCATGGCGCTTGAAACAATACCTGAAGGGGAAATGCTCATTTGTACATAGACCCCTGGTGCTGGATTACCAGACATATCAGTCACATTGAAGACCAGCGGTTCCTGTAAAGGAAGACCTCCTATAGCCTGTTGTCCTTCTCCAGAGACAAGGCTGATATTATATACAGCACCGCTGCCAGCCGACAATATTAATGTAATACATGCTATATAGCTCAAAGCAACAAGTACTGCAGAATGTTTCAGCCCATGTTTGATCTCACCTTCAGTTATCATGCCTACTATCAGACCACCGAACAGTGCATTGAGGATGATCATGTGAAAGAATCCCCTTTCAAAGTTGATATCAGAAAGCTCGTTGTTACCTCCTAACATCTCCAGTCCCACACCCTGGATGAGAGGCAGCAGGGAAGTAGAAAGGATGTATGTGAGTGCAATAATGATACCTTGTGCCAAATAGAAAATTACAATGTATTGTTTGAGATTTGCTTCTTTGTCCTTGTCAATAGCTATTACCACACGCATGTCTTCGGATGTTCTGAAAAGCAAGTCTGCTACATTGCCTCCAGTATATGCTGCCTGCACTACTATGTTAATATATTTAGAAACAAGCTTACTGTTGATGGATCTGGCCATCCGGTGCATTGCATCCTCAAAAGAGCTACCCAGAAGCATGGCAGATGCTGCTTCCTGCACATTAGGTGCAATAGCTCCAAGCTCTGTTGTTCTGGATAGAGTAACAACACCTTTGACAGGATCTATACCTCCGCGCATGAGTTCTGAAAGCTTGTAAAGAAACTCACTGAAAGCAACTTCTTTTCTTTTAAGTAATTTTTTCTGCATATATGAATCGAAGGAATAAGGAATAATAGCAATAAGTAACGCATAAACCATAATGTGGTCCAGATCGTCTTTTGCTTTATCTGTCTCATCCTCTGCTTTCGGTACCGGGGCTGTGGGTTGCACTGCTTCTCCCCTTTCTGCAGCTTCCTGAGCAGCCATTTCTTCCAGAAACTTCTCATAAGCATCTTTCCTGGAATTCATTTCCGAACCTTGTCCGGAGATCTCCTTTGTGGCAAACCCATGACCAGTAAGCACGCCTGCAAGTATGATGCATATAGCCAAGAATACAGGAATACCCAGAGTGATATATTCTCTCTTCAAGTTGTATCTTATAGTAAGAACCTGTGCGTACCGTTTAGCCATAAAGCGGTATTTCTCTATATTAAAGGTCCTGAAACCTTTAAGATCAGAAGATTTCATATTACACTCCTTGAATATTTCATTGTGAGTAGAACCAGGAAAAATATGTTTATGAAAGGAAGAAGGAAATAGACAAACATGTTGAACATCTGGCGGGGGGTAGCTATACCAAGATCTATACCCAAAGCGCTTCCTACCACAATAAGCAGGACTACCAGAACAACGCTCATGACCACTCCGCTAAGATAACCTTCACCATATACTGCCAGGGAATCGACAAACTCTTTCTGTGTTCTCCAGCGCATTTCCATGAGTTCCTTTGTTTTCATTTCCAGATATGTCCTCAAACCTCCTCCGGATTGCATGGAATTGGCAATATCAATACAAATACTTCTGAACAACTCAGAAGATGTGTTGCGTGTAAGGTGATTCATAGCAGAGACACCATCTTCTCCCAGCACATCCACACGGTACATGACCTTTCCAAACTCTGTGGAAATATCCCCGTAATCCTCAATTGCAACAGTGCGTATCACGTCCATGGGAGAGGAACCTGCACTTGCAAGGATAGACATGTAACCCAGGGCAAAAGGCAGTTCCTGCTGAATGTTCATGTTTTTGTTAGATATCTGATTATACAGAATAAATGGGAAACCACTTACAGTTAAGCCGAATGTGAGAAATGTGAGCACGCTTATATATACTAACGGTGAAGAGGAATTCCTGAAAAATATCAATGATATCACAAAAACCACAAATGAAGCGATGACAGCTGTGACAAGGGCAAGAGATATGAACATACCGGGCGTCATCACCATATCAGCCTGGTAAAGGGATTTAGCAATATCTGGCTGTGGCTTGCGATCTATGTATTTCCCGAAACTGTAACAGAACATTTTGTACTTTTCCACATGTTTATTAGAAGCATTATGTTGCAGCTTTCCAATTACTTTTGGACCTATAGCTTTTGGACTCATGTGTATGCTTCCTCCACCTGTGCATCCTTGTCTTTGGAATAGCGTCTGATGGCTCTTGCTACCTCTTTGTAATCTGTTATACCATTCCTTGCAAGTGCTTCAAGGAACTCTGCCCTCTGGTGCATCTCTCGCATGAGGCTGTCGGGATCAATACCGAACTCTTCGCTTATATCCTCAAACATGGAGCTGTTGCCGCTGAACTCATAAGTATCGCTTACAGGATTCCATTTGAAAACCGGATTAGTGATCAGATCTCCCCTTTCAGGGTCAAGTTCCACTATTTCTACGATCCTGAGAGCTCTTCTGATGAAATGTTCACCTACTTTAATCATCGCGTTGAATATGACCAGATCAAGACTTGCAAAGAGATTGCGAGGTACATTCATGGGTTCTGATTCCACCCTTGATACAAGTTCATGTATGGAACCTGCGTGAATCGTGCCCAGACATGGATGACCGACGGAAATGGCCTGGAAGAGCGTACCTGCCTCAGCACCTCTTACTTCACCCACGACTATATATTCCGGACGCTGTCTTAAAGCGGCTTTGAGCAGGTCGTAGAGCTCGATGTTACCCTCTCCCCCGCTGCCAAAACCTGTCCTTGTAATAGACTGGGTCCAGTTGGGATGCATCAGGTTCATTTCTGCAGTATCCTCGATGGATACTATCTTGTACTCAGGAGGGATGAAAACACCCAGTGCATTTAAGGTGGTAGTCTTACCAGAGGCTGTACCTCCTGCTGCCAGGATAGAGCGCTTGTACTCTACCATAAGCCAGAAATATGCCAGTACAGTAGCATCGAAGGTATTGTATCTTAAAAGGTCAATGCATGACACTGGATTAGACCTGAAACGTCTGATGGTAAATGTGGACCCTTTTTTAGTGACTTCCTTACCCAATGTAAGATTGGCACGGCTGCCGTCTGTAAGAGTGGCGTCTCTTATGGGTTGAAGCACAGATATATGCCTGCCTGCAGCCTGTGCCATTCTCATCACGAAGTTATTAAGCTCAATCTCTTCAAAAACTATGTCAGTAGCCACGGAACCATATATCCTGTGATTTACATAGATTGGAGCGTTCGGACCGTTACAGGTAATATCCTCAATATATGGATCGTTCATGAGAATGTCAATTTTCCCGAAACCCATGTATTTTTTGAAGAGGTAGTAGAAGAATTTTTCTTTCTGGAAATCTGTAAGTCTCATTTTATATATTTCAAGGATCAGGTTAAAACGATCTCTGAGAGCTGATGTACGGTCTTCCTCTGCCACGAGCAAAATCTCTGCGTGAGCCATCTTATCAAAGGCATTTTCCACGATCATGAGGTTCTGTTGCTCACCATCGCTTAGAGGTGGTTCAATACATGTATAGAGCAGGTCGTCAGCTATGTACTCTACATGTGCATACTGGAAAGGCTCTTTCACAAGGTATGTGATTTTCACCTTGCGCTGTGGCACTCCTGGAATGGGGACCTGAACCTCGCCAACTTCAAAGGGGAGCTCTTCCACATAATCGATTTCAGGAGAAAAGGCTTTTTTTATCTTTTCAATAATCTGAAGGGGTTTTGATTGATTTCTGTCCTTCCTTTTTATTTTATTAGTTTTTTCTTTTTTCTTTGATTCTGGCTTTTTTCCGGGTTTTTCAGGAACAATGAGACCATCATTTATATTACCCCCGGTAAAATCTGTTGTTTCATGGAGCTCTTTGTCTTTTTTTTCCTTTTTTCGCTTTTTTTCCCTTCTTTCTTCTCTTCTCTTTTTTCTTTCTTCTTCCCTTGAAGCTTTTTTTTCTGTCTCCTCTTTTTTCTTCCTCCCGAATATCTTATCCAGAAGGCTCTTTTTCTTCTCTGGCTCCTTAACTGACGGTGGTACTTCAGTACATGAATTGTCCAGTATAAGAGGCTCCGAATCACTATCTGATAAAATCAAATCACCTTGAGGCTTTACCTCCTCCTCTGTTTCCCAGACAGGGCGGTGTGTCCTGGCAAATTCCTCCATTTCTGCAAGATATTCCTCCATCTCGGAGTCTTTTTCCAGATCAAGAGCACCCTTTTCTTTCAATTTCACACGTACTTTAGCCAATTCTGCGCCTCCATGCGATGAAACGAGCGATTGAATTAATGGTAATTACAATAAGGATAAGGACAAAAGCGGCAGCAAAACCCTGGGAGGGAGACACCATATTTGGAAATTCAAAAGACCTGTACACACAGATTGGTAAAGTGCCCACAAGATCCTGTAGCGGATATATCTTGAGTCCGAAAACGTTAGAAGGATTAGATCCAATTTTCAATTCAGGCATGAACTGTGAATAACCTGCAGTTAATACCACTACTGCAGATTCTTCCGCTGCTCTGCCTACTCCAATAACAATTCCTGTGAGTATTCCTGAAATTGCGCAGGGAAGGGTTATTTTGAACAATGTTTCCATTTTAGAGGCTCCCAAAGCATAACTTGCCTCCTCAAGCTCTGCAGGTACAGCATCTATGGCGTTCTCAGTTGCTCTTTCTATAACCGGCAGGATAAGGATTGCCAGTGCAATAGTACCGGAAATAAGTGAAAAACCTCCAGTAATGCCACGCATAAGAAAAACCAGAATGTACAGCCCAAAAATCCCAAGTACGATAGATGGGGTTCCAGAGAGTACATCAATGAAGAAACTGAAACCATCTATGATCTTTCCCCCGCGGGAATACCTCTTAACATAGATTGCAGTACCCACTGCAAGAGGTGCAGCAAGTATGGTGGATCCCAAAGAAAGCAAAAGAGATCCAACTATGGCATTAGCGATACCTGCTCCCAGTTCCATGTGGTCTGATTCGGACGTGAGAACGTACTCCCAGGTCAGGCTTGGCATAGCCTGGACAGTAATATTTCCAAGAATATATATCAGGGTCAATGCTGTAGTTGCAGCAGCAATATAAGAAATTATTTTAAATATAGAACTCTCCACTTTTGTCCATTTTAGCTTTTTCAAGAGTTTCTGCCTCCTATTTTCCTGGCTATTCCCACAAAGATTATCTCCAGCAGGAACAAGACCGCCGCAATACCGAATAATGCACTTCTGGGTTCGTCCTCTATGAGGTGATAGGTAATATCATTAAGAATCTTTGAGGTCATGGCATAGCCTGTATCAAGCAAAGATCGTGGAACTTGCATGATGTTCCCCAGAAGCATTACAATTGCCATTGTCTCTCCCATTGCCCGCATCATACCCAACACTGCTCCCAGAAGCATGCCTTTGGAAGCTGTGCGCAGGACTACTTTTTTGATTGTCTGCCAGTGATTTGCCCCAAGAGCATAGGAGGCTTCCCTGTAGCTGAATGGAACAGAACGGATGGAATCCTCAGCAATGGTTGTTACTGTGGGCAGGATCATTATTGCAAGGATAACGGATGCAAGCAGCACACCTTGTCCTTGGTAACCATAGTCCACAAAAAACGGAATAAATCCCAGATAAGTACTCAGGAAAGGGTTTATTGTGTGTTCGAATACGTCTTTGAGCAGAAACAAACCGAAAATACCGTAGACAACTGAAGGTATGCCTACAAGCAATTCTATCATAGGGCGTAAAATGGATACTATTTGCCTGGGTGCATATTCCGCAAGGAAGATTGCGGTGAAAAAACTTACGGGCAAAGCTATAAGAAGCGTGGTAAAGGTCATGGCAAAAGTACCTGCAATGAAGATACGAATCCCGTATATGTTTTCAGAATAATCCCAAACATTGCCATAAAGGAAGTATAAGCCCTGGCTCTGAAAAGCAGGATAAGCCATGTAAAAGATAAAGCCGACAAAGAATATGGTTATGACTGCTGTGAATATTGCACATGCACTGAAAGAAATACCCGACAATTCAGATAATACTTGTTTTCGTTTCATGGTAAAAAGAATTGAAGGAACGGTATTTGTTATACCGTACCTGAGTTTGTTTATAGCGTTTACTTATAATAGTTCACTTATACCGTAGTAGCCTGCCTGATGGAAGTACTCAATGGAACCGGGAGACATTGCAAACTGTATGAAGTTGTTTACTAATGAGCTTGGTTCTCCATTGGTAAGGTAGTTGAGTGGGCGGCAGAGTTCTACTGGATATGTGGTAGAAGCATCAGTAGTCTGCTCAGTGCCTGCAAGTCTTGCCTTTATAGCAGTTTTTACGTTTGAGTCAGTTACATCAACAGGGGTGTAGCCAGTTGTTGTGCCATCAATATCGACTTTCAATATTGTGATTGCACTACCTGCTTCCTTTGCAAAGCCATAGTCTACAAAACCAATTGCTGGACCGGTGGATTCCTTTATTGCCTTAAGAACACCATCATTACCAATTGCATTTCTCTGTTGAGTGTTTCCATCGTCTACTGCCTTATCAACGTTTTTACCAAATCCGAGGAATTCCGCAAAAGTTTCTTCTGTACCCGATGCTTCGGTTCTCTGCCATACTGCGAGGGTTCCATCTACATTTTCTCCGCCGATGGTTACTTGGTCACCAGGTGTTGCATTGTACATCATCTGAAGTTCCTGTTTTGTGACTGTGGTTGCTGGCAAGTTCTTTCCAATGACTACAACAGCAGAACCACCTATCACGTGCTCATTAAGTTCAGGATATTTGGCCTTGTCATCGTTGGTAAGGTATTTGGATGCTGCACCGATGTCTACAATACCGGTAGCTGCGGATGCAATACCTGCACCAGAGCCGCCGCCCTGAACTGTGATCTTAACACCGGGGTTCTTTTTCATATATGCCTTTGCCAGGATTTCGGATACTGGCTGCACGGTTGTAGAACCTGCAACAATGATCTCAGAGGATGCTGCACTTTTGGTGTCTCCAGTGTTTGCATTGTCAGATACATTGCTTGAAAATGTTCCCATAATCATACCAACTGCTGCTGCACCAGCTATTGCAACCACTATAAGGACGAGGGTTGCAACGATGGGTGAAACACCAGCTTCATCGTTGAATAATTTCTTTGTCATTTCTCTGATCATCTAATTCACCTGAGCGATACCAAATCACTTCTCTGTGGTTTTATCGCTCAAGCTGTAGAAGGAAGCTAACTTATATGAATATTGCACAAAGAATATATATATTTACATTAAATCTATAGGATAAATATGTATTATATAGGATTATGCGTACCGAATATTATAAAAATCAATTTGCGATTAAAGTATATTAATTTATTTTATAAAATTATTCTGATCATGCTTATTTAAAGTGCAGC
>JACIVZ010000046.1 GCA_014361205.1 Methanomethylovorans sp.
GCATGCCGAAAAATATAAGAAGGCTTAAGTAGTGCCAAATATTATCTAAAAAGGAAATGTATCTAAATTTAAATAGGGCATATGAAAATGAATTTCAAATAAACATCAATTAGTAATTTTCATATCTCTGGGTAATAAACATTGTAAGTTGCTTTATATATAACATAGATAATCGAAAATAACAAAATATATTGCAAAAAAGGGTAGAGAAAATGAATTCTGTTTATGCTATCGTTGTTGGTATTTTGTTAGGAATTATGATATTTGCCTTTAAGACGGGTATAGGTTGTGGTTTTTCTAACATCCGCAGAAGAGATGTACTAATTATTGCTGGAAGTTACTTTATCATATCTATAATAATTGGTGGTCTTATAGGATTAGTGGGTCAGTCTAATCTTGATATTATAATGAGCATGGGTATGACTCTGCATGTGGTTGTAGCCATGCTGCTTATTGGTGCTGGTATATATACCCAAAAGAAGTGGTCATGCGGACATGACGTTTCCAGACGCACTTTCCTTTTCATCTCAGTGCCATGTCCAGTATGCTTAACAGCTCTTTTTGTATCATGTATGATATTGGCATCTACTCTCGGATGGAGTGGAATTAAAATAGGTATCTTTGTAGGTTCCATTTTCTTTATTATGGTCTTATGTTCCACATGGATATTCCGGAAAATGCACAGAACACCAGAAGATCTTGGAGCAGTGATGATGTTTTTGGGAATCTTCTATTTGCTGGGTTCAATGCTTGTACCAGCTTACATAAAAGCAAAACAGCTTAGCATGGTGTCAACAGGAGGAGAGGTGGATATTGTCCCTTTGCTTGTGCTATGCGGATTAATTATATGCGGATATGTTATAGGCAACCGGAGAAGTGTATAACATGACTGTTACTTCCTCCATATTTTCTATACTCTATACCTTCTCATCCTCTTTGCTGTATCCTGTAGTAATCATATTGATACTGATGGCTTTGCTATCTCTGATAATGATTGGAGAGTTCCTTTCAGAATATGCCAAAAGGAACAGAAACATCGCTAATCTAGAAAATACATGTCTTGAAGTGCAAAATAGTATCAAACAATCTGATTTCAATTCTGCAGCAGAAGCTCTGAGAAAAATAAAACAGAACTACATAGTAACATCTTTTGCACGAGCAGCTGCTGATCATCTTGAAAAAAATAGAGTACCTGCAATTGAATGGCTTTCCGAAGAATATGAAATTACCATGGCAAAGAGGCTTGAACAGACCCGTATTATTTCAACAGTTGCTCCGATGTTAGGATTAATGGGGACACTAATACCACTGGGACCAGCTCTTATTGGCTTATCTCAGGGCGATATCGTGCAGCTTGCCAATAATCTGATGATAGCTTTTGCAACTACAGTGGTAGGCCTTTTTGCAGGAAGTATTTCTTATGTACTTACTCAGGTAAGGAAGAGATGGTACTGGCAGGATATGGCGGATATTGATTACATTCTTGATAGCCTGGAGGCAAAGGAATGAAACAGAAACGTTTCAGGAGAACGGGACTGCTCTATGATGCAGATGAAACGAATCCCCTTACAGGAGTTGCAAATCTTTTTGATATCGCCATGGTATTTTCTGTGGCCTTGCTGATAGCACTGGTGATGTCTTATCAGTTACCTGAACTTTTAAGCAATACAGATGATATAACAATTGTAAAAAATCCTGGCAGGGAGGACATGAAAATAATTGTAAAAGAGAAAGGACAGCCTATCGAAGTGATGAACCTCACAGATCAGATCGGAGGAGGAACAGGTGATGTGCTTGGCACTGCATATAAGTTAGCTGATGGAAGAGTGGTATATGTGCCAGAAAGTAAAAATGAGACTACTAGCTGATCGATAAAAATACTGAAATGAAAAAATATTAAAAGAGAGCAGGCACTTCGGTATAGTTTCCAATCAATGTCTCCAAAGTGCCTCAGCACACGTTATCGGGGGATAACATGCAACGAAAATATGTATTGCCATTAGTATTAAGTGTATTGTTGTTGGCATCGTTAACAACAGTAGTATCGGCAGATGAAAACAAAATAAATATAATGTATATTGGCTGGACTCCCAGCCCAGCTCTTGAAGCTGCAAGTAAGTCCATGCCATACAGTTCAGATATAGTATTTACTTATGTACCATCGTTCAACACGACCACGTGGGCTTCTCCAAGCGATGAATTGCTCTCAGCAGCAAGTTCAGGGTTATTGATGGAACAGGATGTTATTTTTACTGATATGTTATCAAGTGCTGTATTTGAACCCATGAACTCATCTTTCAAAGCTGCAAAGGACAATGGAATATCTCTCGTAGACATAAGATCTCTTGGGACACCTGAATATTTTGACTATATATCTGATGGCTCATCAACAGCACCAATTGACACATATTACAGTAATATGGGTACCACAGGCGAAGGCCTTAGAAATGCAGAGAATTTGCTGATATATCTGGCAACAGAATACAGCAACCTTTCTGAAATCATTGATAGAGATCAAAACTCCAATGATGCTGGTTCTGATGACAACAGTACAACCGGCAGTATTTCTATAGGAAACGGAGATACAAAATTCCTTTTTTTACTGGGTACAGATATTAACTCTCTTGCTCTTGCCAGTGCTGCAGCAGAATCTGATATCTCTTCAGAATTAAGCACAACAATCATCCTGAAGAATGAAACTGTTCCTCGGAATTTTAACTTCTCTGAATATTCCTTGATATTCATAGAATCCTGGGACGAGGTTGATGTAAATAGCTGGATTGGCAGCATAAATGCCGCCAAAGAGAATGGTGCAAAGGTTATAGGTTATAATCTTTCCGAAAATATCACCCTACCAAATGTGGATCTATATTCCGGCAATTACACAGATATCGAACGATACTGGATACAGGGCGGAGAAAACAATATGGGTAACATGCTAAAATTTATGGGCCAGAAGTTCACCGGTGCCTTTGCAGGACAAACAATAGTACAACCAGAGATCTTGCAGGAGAAACTGAATATTACCTATATCATAAATTCTGACACCAGTATCTATTATCTGAAACAGGTGCTTGCTGAAAGAGCAGTGATCACCGATCGCTTTAACGTCAATGTAATGACAGGTACTGAGGCAATGAAGAGTTCTGTTGACTTTACTAAAGAAGATGTGATAATTTTGTATATGGTTGGAGCTAATGAACTCCCTGAGCTAAAGGATGACCTTCTTGCTGCCAGGAATAATGGTGCACAGATAGGAATGTTCGGCATGCTTGCAGATGTGTATGGCATAGCAACATTTGACATGGCTAATCCACCTCATGACGCAATGACACAATATCTGTACAATGATGGATTCAACAATATGGAGAACTGGATCCGTTGCATAGGAGCTACTCTTAAAAACCTCTATATTGAATATGCTGTTGCACAGGCACCTGAAATTCCTGATGACGGAATATACCATCCAGATGCATTTCCCCGAATTTTTGCAGACAGCAAAGAATATCTGGAGTGGTATGCAAACCACGGTTATAACGCATCGGCCCCTACCATAGGAATAATCGGTAATAAACTGGGTAAGACACCTGTAGAGTACAATTCAGAAAATGCTATAATCAGAGAACTTGAATCCAGAGGGTGTAATGTGATTTACACCACCTATGCTGTATGTACTGATGATGTGGATTATTTCACCAAGGATGGTGAAGTGCTTGTTGATTCAATCATTTCACTCAAAGGGTTCTACCTTAACTATAATGATCATGAAAAGGGAATAGAATACCTGCAAAAGTATAATGTACCTGTAATTAAAGGTATACAGGATTATTACCAAACTCCTGCAGAATTTAATGCAAGTGTACAAGGATTAAGCAGTTCCTCCATCGCATATCAAGTTACACAGCCTGAAATAGATGGACTTACAGACTATATCTGGGTAGCTGGAAGAGTACAGGATCCTGAAACACAACAGTATTACTACGAACCTTTAGCATGCCAGATCGAATGGATTTGTGACAGAGCTATCGCATGGGCAGAGCTTGGCAGGAAGAAAAATGCTGAAAAGAAGGTTACCATCATCTATTACAACCATGATGGAGGCAAAAATAATATTGGAGCAAGTTATTTAGACATCGGTTCAAGTTTCACGCTGCTTTTGGATAATATGAAATCCGCAGGCTATAACATAGGTAATGGTACAATTCCGAATGGAAGTGAGTTCATTGACCTTTTCATCGAAAGCAGGAATGTCGGTACATGGGCACCTGGTGAACTTGAGAAAGTGGTTCAGTCAGGCTATGTAACCCTTCTGCCAGTGGAGAAGTATCTTGAATGGTATAATACATTGCCAAAGAGTGTCAGGGATGAAGTTGAAGATACATGGGGAAAAGTACCAGGCAATGTCATGACATATAAGAATTCAAGTGGAGAGTATTTTGTAATACCAACTATACAGCTTGGTAATGTTAATTTCATACCTCAGCCAACAAGAGCAGCTCTTTCTGATGAGTCTTTGATATATCATAATTCCTCGATACCGCCTACTCATCAGTATCTTGCAACATACTTCTGGATCAACAACATTTATGATGCTGATGCTATAGTCCACTTTGGTACACACGGTACTCAGGAATGGCTTCCGGGCAATGAAGTTGGGTTATGGAGATATGACTATCCTTCTATAATGGTGGCAGAAACGCCGGTTATCTATCCATATATCATGGATAATGTAGGAGAAGGAACCCAGGCCAAACGCAGAGGTAATGCAGTTATAATAGATCATCTTACACCACCGATAATAGAGGCTGGTCTTTATGGTGATCTTGCCACAATGCACGATAAGATCCATAACTATGAGAAAGCAAAGATGGATAACGAAAGTGCAATGATGACACTTTATCGTAACAGTACCATACAACTTTATGGCAATCTCAGCCTTGAAGAGAATCTGGGAGTTTCAACTGATGAGTTGTATAATATGACGGTTGATGAGTTCGATAACTTCTTGGACAATGTGCTGCATGATTACCTTCATGAATTGAAATCAGAACTCATGCCTTACGGACTTCATGTATTTGGTGTGGCACCACAAGAAGAAAAACTCGTCTGTATGGTAAAATCCATGCTTGGAAAAGATTTCATATCGCATATATATGATGTGCTGGCTAAAGACAATGGAACCGAAGAAGACTGGAACATTAAAGCAGATTCTGATGCAATGCTACTTTTGAATGCTACAATCCTTAATGGCACGAATGTATCAACTGCTCAGCTTGAAATACTCGGTCTTACAAATGCCAGTATCACAGCCGATCTTGAGCTTGCTGTTCAGTATGCCGATAAGTTGGTTCAGACTACGCGTGAAATAGACCAGACATTAAAGGCACTGAATGCAGAATATATCGAACCTGGTACAGGTAATGATCCGATCCGCAATCCAGGTGCATTGCCTACAGGTAAGAACTTCTACAGTTTTGACCAGAGGACCATACCAGATGAAGAGACTGAAGCCATGGGATCTGCTATTATAGATGCTTGGCTTGAAAACTACTATGCTGCAAATGGCACATATCCCAATAAAGTAGCTTTTGTGATGTGGTCTGTGGAAACAATGCGCCATAAAGGTCTTATGGAAGCACAGATCTATGCCCTTTTGGGTGTGGAACTTGAAAGAACCAGCGGAAGGATAACAGGATTTAAAGTGATACCTCAGGAAGAGATGACTCATCCAAGGATAGATGTGCTGATAACGACATCTGGACTTTACCGTGACACTTTCCCATACCAGATTGAACTGATTGACACAGCAGTTCGTATGGTTGCTGAGCTTAATGAAACAAATGAAACTAACTATGTAAGATGGAATTCACTGTCTATAAAAGATGCAATGCTGCAAAGCGGATACAATGAAAGCACTGCACACAATGTTTCTATGTGCAGGTTGTTCAGTGAGGCTACGGGTACCTACGGTACCGGTGTATCCGAAGCAGTAGAAGCAAGCAATACGTGGGAAAATGTTTCAGAAGTTGCTGACCTGTACATCTCGAGGATGTCCAATGTCTATGGAAAAAACGTATGGGGTGTAAATTATGAGGATGTTTTCAAACTTAATCTTGGAGACGTTAATGCAGCCATACATAGTGATACATCGAACCTTTACGGTCTTATAGACAATGACGACTATTATTCATATTTCGGAGCACTTGGCCTTGCTGTTAAGTCAATTGCAGGTGTTTCTCCTTCAATGTATATCGCTGATCTGAAAAGAGTGGATAACCCTGAAATAATCACACTCCGCAAGGCTTTCAGTACTGAGCTAACTGCAAGGTACCTCAATCCCAACTGGATAACCGGCATGATGGAGTATGATTATGCCGGAGCGAGGGAAATGATGAAAGTCACTGAATATATGTGGGGATGGGAAGCCACTACTTCTGAATTGGTAACAGACTCTGACTGGAACAAAATGTATGAGACATATATACTGGATTCACAAAATCTTGGACTGGATGAATTCCTGAAGAAAAATCCATATCAATATCAGTCAATCACCGCAAGGATGCTTGAAACCATAAGGAAGGATTCGTGGGATGCCTCTGATGAAGTGGTGCAGAATCTGGTGAAAGAATATGTGGAATCTGTGGTTGAAAATGGTGTTACCTGTTGTCATCACACATGTGGCAATCCTTCACTGAACGAGTTCATACAGGGTGTAATGTCTGTTCCTGGCCTGGTGAATGAACAAACTGCATCCGAGTACAAAAAACTCATGCTGGAGGCTACCACTGAGCCAGTAAAGGAAAGCATATCAAGCAGCAGTAGAAGCAGTTCCAGAGGTCCGAAACCGGAAATTACAAATCAGACAGTTACTTCAGGATCAACTAACCAGACATTCGAGTCTCTGGTGGGAGCAGGTACGGATCTTAGCCAGCCAGCTCCAGAAGCTCCTAAGTCTACTCCTGAGAACTATGTGGAAGGCTATGAGATGACAAAGGAAACCATTGCACCACCTGAAAGCAGCACTCCTGCATTCTCCGGTTCTGATATTATTGCCTTTTTACTGGTAATCGGTGCGGCAGGTGCAGTCTTCCTTGGATTTAGGAGAAGGGGGAAAGTATGAAGCATGCATCTTGTTTCTTTATCTTTTTGCAATGAACTAAAGAATGGATAGATAAGCCGAAAGACAGAACACCTTTTGGACAGTTTCAAATGGTCCAAGGGTGTTCTGCTGTGATTTTTTAATTGATGATTGATTTTTTATATATTTTATACAATTTCAGTTGGAAGCTATCATTCTTGCATAGAGGCGTTCAGTATCTTCTCTTCTGCAGAGCTCTGTTCCAGGTGTCATTACTGCAGCGGAGCCTGCAGCTATTCCAAATAAAACTGCTTCCCGAAGTTTTTTTCCTCTTGAAAGGCTTAGGACAATACCTGCAACCATGCTGTCTCCGGCTCCAACCTTGCTGCTTATGGGCACTGTCGGGGAAACTATATGTTCCACATTATTCTCATATACCAGCAGAGCGCCTGCTGCACCAAGCGATATTACTATGACCTCACACTGCCCGGATCTGATAATTTCCTTAGCAGCTTCTGATATCTGTGACTCTTCTTTTATGTTGTTACCTGCAAGTTCCCTGAATTCACGGATATTGGGTTTAATAAGATACACTCCTTCCTGGAGTGCACGTGCGAGTGCCTCACCGGCAGTGTCAACTATGACTTTGCATCCCATTTTCTTTCCGATGCGTGCAACACGGGCATAGAAGTCTGATGGTACACCTAAAGGAAGACTTCCGCTAAGTACAAGATAATCTGGAAATGGGTTTAACTTCGAGATTTCTATAAGATACTGTTCCCATTCTTCAATTTCAAGCCAAGGTCCCGGCATACCAAAACGGAACTGTCTTCCTGTAGACTCCTCCAAGACTATGAGATTTTCCCTTGTGATTCCTTTTATGGGTACAGGCATTTGTTTTATTTCTTCCAGTTCCAGAAGTTCTGTGAGCATCTTACCAGACATGCCACCTGCCGGATATACAAGCAGTGATTCGCCTCCAAGTTTCTTTATGGCTCTGGAGACATTAACACCGCCACCACCTGGTTCATAGATGGGAGAGCTACAGTAAAGTTTACGTTCAGCTATCACATGCTGTGTTGCAGTGCTTTTGTCAATAGTAGGATTCATATTAATACAAATAATTTTTGCTATGTTAATCTCCCCATTAATTCATACTAATCAGATTACTTAATTGTTTATTAAGGGTTATTGAATATATAAAAAATTCTTTTAGCCTTATTTATACCGCCAGTTATAGAGACAGTTTATTTTTAGTCAAGACTGCACAGAGCTTTGATGCAATGAAAAGTTGAATAGATTAGCTTATACATCAAATAGTGAATAGAATAATCAGGAAAAAAAGAAACGTTTTTTAAATATATTATTTCAACTAAAATATAATTTGAGATTATCTACTTAAACTAAAATGACATACCCAATCCATATTAGTAACTAAGTAATCTTCTTGAGAGGGATATATATCAATTTTAGGGGTATTTGAATGAATAAGAAAAAACAGATTCTGCAAGTAGTTTGCTTAAATATTCTACTGTTTTTAGGCATAATAACTTCTTGTTTTTTGCCTTTGGCAAGTTCAAATGAACTTTCGGATCCGGACATGATAGAAAATACGTCTATTATTGATGATCCCGCTTTCAGTGAAGATCTTCAAAAATTAAGTAGCGATCTTCTAGAGATGATTGTGAAATCTGAGGAACTGAGTGCAGCACCTTATACTAATGCTTTTCAGGATTCAATGAGTACACCAGCTACTAAATCTGAAAAGGATTTAGTATTTGTATATGTGGGTTTGGTTAAAGGTGAACAAACATCTGTTATTGATCCATATGTATGGAACATAACCAGCAGGGATGAAGATAATTCAATTGCTGCAGCCTGGGTAGATGTGGACAGATTAAAAGAAATTGCATCTCTTGAAGAGGTTCGTAATATAAGGACAGTTGTAAACCCTGTTGTCAATACAGGTTCTGTTAACACCGCAGGTGATGCCATCCACAGAACTGATGTTGTGAGATCTGGATACGCTCAGAATGGCACTGGTATAAAAATAGGTGTGATTTCCAATGGTGTCGATGCAATTTCCAAAGCCCAGGCTTCCGGAGATCTGCCCCTGGATGTCACTGTTGTGAGAAATAAAGTAGGTGGTAATGAAGGCATTGCCATGATGGAAATAATCCATGACATGGTGCCAGGTGCAAAATTATACTTCCATGACCATGGAAATAGCGTTTATGAATTCAATGATGCCATTGATGCGCTGGTGGCAAGAGGATGCAATATTATAGTAGATGATATAACTTGGCCTGATGAACCGTTCTTTGAAGATGGAGTTATAGCAAAGCATGTGGCTGACATAATTTCTAAAAACAATGTCCTGTATATCTCATCAGCAGGTAATTCTGGGATGAGACATTACCAAGGACTTTTTGTAGATGATGGTACTGGCTATCATAATAAAATATTCTCTTTGCCTAAAGGGACATCATATCGGGTGTTCCTTCAATGGAATGACAAATTTGGCTCATCTGCAAATGATTATGATCTTTATGTCATAGATAAGTCAGGGAAGACAATTGCATTTTCTACCAACAGGCAAACAGGTAATGGTGATCCTTTAGAGTGGACCACAACTCCTTCTCTTGCAGAACCAGCTTACATTAAAATTAAAAACCGAGATGGTACAGCTCAGCCGTTTACTCTTGAAATGTTCATATATCCAAATTCGGGCATGATCTTAAATGAAGCAAATCTCACACCTGAAGATTCTATCTTCGGGCATCCTGCAGTTCCAGGCGTTATTGCTGTAAGCGCTATATCTGCTAATGATATAAATCATGATAATATAGAATCATTTTCATCAAGAGGTCCTGTTACAATCACTTATCCAACTCCGGCTATCAGAGAAAAACCAGATCTTGCAGGAATCAACCGTGTTGCTGTAAGTGGTGCAGGAAATTTTGGTACAATATTCTCGGGAACCAGTGCTTCAGCTCCTCATATAGCAGCGGTGGCTGCACAGATATGGGGATCAGATAAGAATATGTCAGCTTCTGATGTGAAGAATATACTTTATGAAAGTGCAGTGGATATAGAATCCCGTGGTTTTGACTATCTATCTGGATATGGAAGAGCAGATGCATTGAATTACTTTATGAAATTAAATAGAGCACCTATTCTGGAAGCTATTCCTGACAGGGAAATCAATGAGACAGAAAATTTAGTAATTACACTCATAGCTACAGATATAGACGGTGATCCATTAAGATATTCTACAAATGCTTCCTTTGGTTCTCTTAACGGAAACGTGTTTTCATGGACCCCTACTTATGATGATGCAGGTATCTATACTATTGAATTTTCGGTTACCGATGGAAAAGATAAACATTCAAGAACTGTAACTATCACCGTAAATAATGTTGATAGGGCACCTGTCATTGAATTTATTGGTAACAAGGAAATTAAAGAAAATAGCCTACTTGAATTTATAGTTTCGGCAAATGATCCTGATGGGGATATAATAACATATTCTGTTGATAATCTACCAGTTGGTGCCACATTTGATGTTAATACAGGAATTTTCAGATGGACACCTTCTGCAGACGCTGTAGGTAACCATCAGATAAAATTTACAGCAGAGGCTAACGGTCTAAGTGACTCAAAGACAATCACAATTACTGTTGGTGCAATGCGCAGAGCACCCTCATTCAATACAATAGGCGATAAAAGTGTAAATGAAAATGAATTACTTGAGTTTACTGTGCTGGCCAATGATCCAGAAGGGGATATAATAACATATTCTGCAATCGGCCTACCGGAGGGAGCTACATTTGATGGTACAAGAAGATTATTTAGTTGGAGACCGGATTATAATGATTCGGGAGTATATAAGGTAATTTTTGTTGCTGAAGCAGGTGGTTTTACAGATTCCGAGAATGTTACAATAACTGTCAACAATGTTGACAGAGGACCGGAACTAAGCCCCATTGGCGACAAAGTGGTTAATGAAAATGAATCTCTAAGTTTCATTATTACAGCTACTGATCCGGATATGGATCCAATTACATATCTTGCAGTAAATCTTCCTAATGGAGCTTCTCTTAACAATGTAACTGGTGAGTTTAATTGGACTCCCACTTACAGTGATTCGGGCGAATATTATGTAGAATTTATAGCAAATTCAAACGGATTGATAAAATCAGAAAAAATATTAATAACTGTAAATAATGTTGACAGGGCACCGAAATTTGCTGAAATTAATGATCAGATAGCACAGGTGAATCATCTTTTGAGCTTCAATATATCAGCTACAGATCCGGATGGAGATATTGTAAGATATTCTGCATTATCACTTCCTGCAGGTGCTGAGTTAAATCCCATAACAGGTGATTTTAACTGGATTCCTGTTCAAGCAGGAAATTATACAGTTACGTTCATAGCCCAGTCCAATGATTTGAATGATTCCCTAACCATAATGATTGATGTGTTTGATTCAGCACCATTTATTTCCGATCTTACTGAAAAAATTATTACTTCTGGTTCTGTCACATTAATGTGGACCAATTCTCCTAATGTGGCATATATTGAAATCTACAGAAATGGCACTCTGATTGCAAATGTAACAGGAACAATATCTGAATACACTGACAGTAACCTGGATAGTAATACAAGCTATGAGTATTCATTGTTGCCATATGATGCAAACGGTATACAAGGTAATGGAATAAATATTACTCTTGTTACTTCTTCTCCCTCCTCAAGTAATGCTGGGGGTGGAGGAAGCAGTACAATTGCCAGTTCAAGGAAAAGTAGTGGTGGAGGAGGTACTGGCGGAGGTACATCTGAAGACTTTTCAAATATATTATTGAAAGACGTTAACACTGTGTATATCACTTCAGGTAATAACATCACCTATGAGTTTTCAAGGGAAGGTAACCCTATACAAACAGTTAGCTTTTATTCTCTCAAGAATTCTGGTGAGATTACATCTACTGTAGAGGTGCTGAATAACAGATCAAAATTAGTCAGCTCCGAGGCAGATGGATATATATATAAATATGTGAATATATGGGTAGGTAAGTCTGGTTTTGCCACATCATCAAATATTAAAGATATAAGTATTAAGTTTAAAGTTGACAACTCCTGGATGCAGGATATGGGTGTAGATGCTGAAGATATACGATTACAGAGATACAATGGAGATGCATGGGAAATTTTATCCACCGACGTGGAAAGCAGCACATCAGAATATTCAATATTCAGGTCTACTTCAACAGGATTTTCTCCATTTGCAATAACTGCTGAAAAGGTATTAGCTTCTCCCTCAAGTATGGATTCAGAACTGGAGCCCATTCCGGCAGAAAAAGCTGATATCAAAGAAAGCCAACCAAAGTCTAACATATGGTCAATCTTAATCTCCATAGTGGTGATATCGTTGCTTGTTGTTGGATATAATTATGTGAAGAAACGGTAAAATAAAACTATATATATAAAGAAGATTTAAGGAAAAATAGAGAGATCGTAAAAAACTCAAATAAAAAGTATTTATAATTTGCTAACTTAATAAAATCCCTTTATTTTGGGGAGAGGTGAAAAAGTGCAAATCAAGGAAAGTATGTACATAAGAAGTGGAATATTAATATTATTATTGATGTTAACTACTGGAATCTGTTATGCAGATTTTGTCAATGTAGAGATAATTGGTCAATTTAGTGGCGATGTATTAACAGTTACTGTAGCAGATAATTATGCATATGCAGGGGTGGGTCAAGATTTAGTAATACTTGACATTAATGATGTTTCCAATCCATCAGAAACCGGAAGGGTAACGACTCCCTCAGAAGTATATGCTATTGCAATTGCAGATGATTATGCTTTCATAGCGAATGGTGATGAGGGCATAACTATTGCAGACATCAGTAATCCAGCTTCTCCAATTATTTTGGGAAATTTTGATACCGACGGTTTTGCACGTGACATTGCAGTATCTGGCAATTATACCTATGTAGCAGATGTCAGTGGCCTTGTTATTGTAGATGTCAGCGTTCCTTCTTCACCAAGTCTTGTAGGAACATATGATACCACAGGTTTTGCAAATTGTGTTACCGTTTCAGACAACTATGCTTACGTAGCTGATGACGGTAAAGGTATTTTTGATGGTAGCAATGGTCTTGTAATTATAGACATTTCAAACCCTGCTTCTCCCACTCTTGTAAGTATATATGATAATGCCTATACATATGCTTCTGCCATATCTGGTAATTATGCATACCTTGCTACAAGTGAGGGTCTTGTAATTCTAAATATCAGTGATCTCTCTCTACCAATAATGGAAAGCAGTTATACCACATCCGGTGACTCAAACGGTATTGCAGTTTCAGATAATCTTGCTTATCTTGCTGATGGAAATGGTCTTGTCATTTTCGATGTCAGTACACCATCATCTCCAAAATACATAGGAAGTTACGATGGTACATATGCCTATGCTGTTGATGTTGCAGGAGATTATGTCTATGTAGCTGATTCCATAAATGGTCTTCTGGTGGTTAAAATTATCGACTCTTCAGCACCAGGTTCAGATGATAATTCAACTGGGAATGAAACTGATAAACCACCTGTAATTTCAGGTATAGGTGACAAATCTGTCCGTGTAAATGAATTGCTGACATTCAGAGTTTCAGCAATCGATGATGAAGGTGATGTAATTGTTTATTCCGCTCAGGGCCTGCCAGAGGGGGCTACAATTGATGAGAACACTGGTATTTTCAGATGGACACCAGATACTGAAGGAAGTTATGTTGTAACATTTTTAGCAGAATCTAATGGTCAAATAGATTCAGAAACTATAACTATCGTTGTGTTACCATCGACTGTTCCATCTTCAGAACCTCAAATTTCTAACCTTTCAGCAGAGAATATTAGTTCAAGTTCTGTTACGTTGACATGGACGAATTCTCCAGATGTGGCTTTTGTTGAACTGCATCGTAATGATATCTTTATTGAAAACATTTCGGCATCTGTATCAACATATACAGATCAAGGTCTGGTCAATGATACAAGTTATACATATTCCCTGTTGCCATATCTGAGTAGTGGAACCAAAGGAAATATTACAAGTATTACTTTAACAACTTCCTCTTCCTCTAACAATGAAAATACTGATATTGGTGAAGGAGGAAGCACTGGAAGCAGCAGCAGCAGTGGTACAAAAACCAGCAGTAGTGGTGGTGGAGGCGCTGGTGCAGGCAGTACAGAAGATTTCTCAAATATTGAGTTAAAGGAGGTTGACAGTAAATATCTTGGCCTGAACGCTAATGTTTCCTATAAGTTTACGAAAGAAGGCAATCCCATTCAATCAGTTAGCTTTTATTCTCTTAAGAACTCAGGTGAGATAACAACTACTATAGAAGTCCTGCATAACAGGTCAAAATTAGTAAGTACAGATCCAGAAGGACTTGTTTATAAATATGTGAATATTTGGGTAGGTAAATCTGGCTTTGCCACTGAATCCAATATTAAAGAAGCACATGTGCAATTTAAGTTAAACAGTTCATGGCTTGAGCAGATAGGTGTAAATCCATCTGGTGTAAGGTTACAGCGATACAATGGAGCTGTATGGGAAATATTACCCACTCAATTAATGGGTAACAATACCAACTATTTCATTTTCGAGGCTCAAACCCCAGGTTTCTCTCCATTTGCAATAACTGCAGATAAAAGGTTTGAAGCTCCTGTAAATAGTACAGATATACCATTGCAGTCTGCGAAATCAGGTTTTCAAACAGACATTGTCCCAACAGATATTAATTCGGGTCAAACACAGCCTGAAAAGTCTAATTTATGGGTAACACTGCTGGCTGTACTCGTAATCGGACTGCTTATAGTGGGATACATTTATATGAAGAAAAAATAATTGCGTGCGATTCGCCTTACCCTGTACATTAAGTACAGGGATTTATCTATTTACAGAACATGCTTTACTCTGCGTTGCAACGTTTTTCGAGTCTGAGTTGGTATTGTTCATAAAACTTCAGGTATGAGAATAAGTCAAGCCAGATAAAGTTGATAAAATTTTATTTGGAAGCATATATTTTTTAGTTAACAAAAGTATTAAAATTTTTATATTTAATTACCTATTTGCGATACTATCTGCATTTATTCATATATTAAGTCAGTTCTTTCATGCAAAGTATACATAAGATCTTATTTATTCAAAAATAAGATTAAAAAAATGGATACTAATCAAAAATATACTATGGATGGACATATTTTTTTAAATAACTTTAAATAATACTTAATTAAATCTATTATTGACAACAACTGTATGGATATTAA
>JACIVZ010000047.1 GCA_014361205.1 Methanomethylovorans sp.
ACTGAATAGTATCATTAAATTGAACTAATAGCACACAGATGTTGGGTGCATTTGCATTGATCTGCGGAATGCTTGCTCTGGCTTGCTGGGTGATTTTACAAAAAAGAGTCATTAAAAGTGTTTCAAACATATAACTTAACAACTTTTTATAGACAACAATATAAACCTGTTAAAAAATAAAAGACGATCCCGGAGGGATTCGAACCCCCGACCCTCGGGTTAGAAGCCCGATGCTATATCCTGGCTAAGCCACGGGACCTGTAGGGGTAGTTGATAGATGTTTTTAGATAAAAACTTTTTGTAAGCACATCTGTATAAATTTTAAAAACTACGAGTCCCTGCAAACATATGCCATTTTGCTGGGAAAATTATATAAAATACAAACGCATGAAAAATTAACTCAAATCTAAAGTTTTGAATACAATACATTACTTTGAAGATACCATACATTTCGATGAAAGGAATCGAAATGCAAATATATGATAGATTGACATCAATGACTACATTGACTCATAAGAGGTACTATAATGAGCGAACTGTTAATCTATTGCAACGGTGAGTACGTCCCTAAATCCCAGGCTAAAGTTTCTATCTTTGATCATGGTTTTCTGTATGGTGATGGTGTTTTTGAGGGAATCAGAGCCTATAATGGGCGTGTTTTCAAATTAAAGGAACATCTGGACAGGCTTTATGATTCTGCGAAAGCAATTGATCTCGAAATTCCGATGTCAAAAGAAGAAATGACTGAAGCAGTTCTGGAAACCCTTCGGAAAAACAATCTAAGAGATGCTTATATTAGACCTATTGTTACCAGAGGAATTGGTGACCTCGGACTTGATCCGCGCAAGTGCCCAATACCAGGCGTCTTTATAATTGCACAGTACTGGGGTGCCATGTATGGGGATCTATATGAGATCGGACTTACCGGCGTAACTGTTTCAGTTCGCCGCAATGCAGCTGACGCATTGTCACCAAATATCAAATCTCTCAATTATCTTAACAATATCCTTGCAAAAATTGAAGCTAATGCTAAAGGTGGCGATGAAGCCATATTTTTTGATAGCAATGGTTATCTCTCTGAAGGTTCAGGTGACAATATTTTTATAATAAAGAACGGACACGTTTACACGCCACCCACTATCAATAACCTGAAAGGGATAACCCGGGCAACTGCAATAGAGCTACTGGAAGAAATGAATATACCTGTCCACATAGAAAATCTTGGTATGTTCGATTTATATACAGCTGATGAAATATTTGTTACAGGTACAGCTGCAGAGGCTGCTCCACTTGTTAAAGTTGATGGCCGTGAAATAGGTACCGGCAAGCCGGGCCCCATCACAAAAAAGATGATAAAAGCTTTTGAATTGGTCACCCAGAAAGCGGGCACACCTATATATAACGATTGACATTTTTCCTCTTTTTTTACAAAAATTGAGTTCTTATTAAAGAACAGACTATTTATATTTAATTTTATATATATTATGAAGAGTTTATTAGTATATGGTGTTAACATGGCTAGTATTGAATCGATTTCAGAAAAAGAAAAAGTGATACTCGAAAATTTAAAGTACCTGAATGACTCTGTGATTGCTATATTGCTTTTGATGCCAGTGACATTAGTTATTGCCTTTGAGGCTCTTGACTCAACTGAATCCCTTAAATGGCTTTCCATTGCGACTTGGTCAGTTTACATATTAGGGTTGTGGTATGTAGCTTCGAGGGTTTTTAAACTCAATGGCAGGATATTAGAACACTTGAAGGAGTGAACTTGTTGGAAAGACAGCAAAAAGAATTCAGAGAACTCAAGTCCCCACAAGAAGCACGTGATATAATTAAGACTATTAAGGTAAAACCAAGTATCAGGAAGTTAGCTCTGGAACAAGCAAATAATCAGATTCTAGCTGAAGATATTTATTCATGTATTGATGTTCCTGCATTTGACAGATCTATTAAAGACGGTTTTGCAGTAAGAGCAGAGGATACTTACAAGGCTACAGAAATAGAACCTGTATCCCTAATTAACATCGGGTCTATTGAAGCTGGTTTTGTTCCTGATGTATCCATTGGAATAGGTGAGACTATAGAAATTGCCACTGGTGCACCGATACCCGAAGGCACAGACGCGGTCGTTATGGTGGAACACACAACTCGTGAGGATACAAAAATACTTGTACGCCGGCCAGTGCATATCAATGAGAACATTATGCGCACTGGTGCTGACATAATGAAAGGCGAACGTGTTCTTAGGAAAAATACCCGCATTGGTCCGCGGGAAATAGGAGTCCTTGCCTCTATTGGTATAGCCAAAGTACCAGTAAAAGAACTTACAATAGGAATCATTTCCACAGGTAATGAACTTGTACAGCCGGGAAATGAATTATATGCCGGTAAAATATATGATGCTAATTCCTATGCAATAGCTGCAAGTGTAGAAGAGTGCGGTGCAAAACCCCTTATCTACGGGATTGTAAAAGATGAAGAATGTGCAATGTCCGAAGTCATCGATCGTGCATTAAAGGAATGTAATATTGTCCTTACTTCTGGCAGTACATCTGCCGGCGTGGGCGACGTAATGTATAAAATCATAGATCAGAAGGGAAAAACACTGTTACACGGCATATCTATAAAACCTGGAAAACCAGTAGTTATTGGTATTGTTGGAGATGTACCTCTTATAGGACTTCCAGGAAATCCTACTTCTGCACTCTCTATATTTAATGAGTTTGTAGCACCTCTTATATACGATTCTCTTGAAATCACTCCACCTTTTAAAACAAAAATATGTGCTGTGATGGGAACTGGCATACGTTCTGAAGGTAGGAAGGAGCTGTTTCCTGTGGGACTTGTCAGAGAAAGAGTGTATCCAGCGGATAAAACCTCAGGAGCTATCACGACACTTGCAGAAGCAGATGGGATAATCGAGATTAGTGAAGAGACAGAGTATATTGAAGCCGGTAAGATAGTAGAGGTTACACTTTTTGGAAATGTGAGTCCTGTAGACCTTATGTTTGTAGGCGGTCAATGTCCTGGTATAGATTTGCTGGAAGATCTAACTGGAATGCATTTCAGGGTAATAAACATGGGTTCTAGCCGTGGCTTAAGTGCTATGGCAAGTGGTATTGCTGATGTCGCAGGCATCAACCTGGCGGGAACCTGCGATTACAATCTGGAATCCATAAGAAAAATAGGTATCATTAATGCTGTTCTTGTAAAGGGCTACCAAAGAGAACAGGGACTTATAGTGCGGCAGGATAGTAATATAAAAAACCTTGAAGATCTGGCAGGAAAAAAATTGGTTAACCGCAATAGGGGTTCGGGAACCAGAGCTTTGCTTGACAAATTGTTGGATGAACTCGCTTCTATGAAAGGTATGACAAAAGCAGACCTTGTAAAAATGATTCCAGGTTACAACTCTGGATTAAAAACGCACAGATCTGTTTGCGAGGCTGTAAAAAGCGGGAAAGCAGATGTAGGGTTTGGGATCAGACCATTTGCAGAAACGATGGGGCTTAAGTTTATACCACTTGCTATAGAAGACTTTGATTTTCTCATAAATAAAGATATAATGGACATCCCACAGATAAAGAATCTACTTTACGTTTTAATGTCCAAAGATTTCTCTGCAAAGTTACCGTCTGGTTTATTTACATCTCAAAGAACTGGCGAGATTATACACAATGTTTTTTAAATTTGTGCACGATAATTAAAGTAGCTCCAAGTTGTCAAGCGATGGAAGTATATACGAGGAATAGATATTTCTTCACAATATCTGGCTGATTACCAGATAATAAATTTCGAACATGTTCCTGATAAGAATGTGTGTGGGTTCTGTGAGGCATTTGATCGTCTAAAATTTATCATCCCCGCAGTTAGATGAAATTTGATATAACTACCTTACCACCAGTTAAACTACCATACCTGTCGCTTGACAAGATCTTTTCTGCGGGGATGGTTTCACTCTCATCGCTTTAGATAACAAAAGAGATAAATCAAATAATCATCAAATAAATAACTCGAATATAACTGGAATAGTTATCATTAGTCTGAATAATCATTCCAGTATATTATAGTAGTATTCTCCTTTGGATTTTTGCTCACGATCAAGGCGGGAATCGGGTTTATTAACTCTGGGCCTTCGAGTATCTTCATCACGACGGAATGTGATATTGAGGTTTGAAAGGAATTTGTTCATGCCATCGTGCATACTCAAAGGCGCATTAGCCTTACCATAAACTGCCGGCTTACCCTCAAAAACAATCAGCCTTTCACTCAGCATATCTATCATATAGATATCATGATCTACAACCATAGCAGTCTTGCTGTTATTCTCAGCAAAGCGTTTTATGACTTTAGTCACCATTGAACGCTGCTCTACATCAAGGTGAGCACTTGGTTCATCCAGTAGATACATGTCAGCATCACGACACAGACAAGCTGCTATGGCTACTCTCTGCAACTCACCACCACTAAGTTCCGGCAAGGAGCGCTCATACAGCTTTTCAAGACCCAATGGCTTTACTACTTCTGTCTGGAAATAGCTGGTATCGAACTTTCGGGATATATTCCTCAGGAAGAACTGCACCTGTATATGGGTGTCTGCTTTGATATACTGGGGTTTGTATGAAATACTGATATTCATATCAAGCTTGCCTTCATCAGGTTCGACTTCTCCTGCAAGAACTTTCATGAATGTGGATTTACCAATACCATTCGGTCCGACTATGCCCAGCACTTCGCCCTGTTTGATAGAACCTCCCTCAGTTTCCAGAGTAAATCCTTCCTTGTATTTCTTTAAAAAACTACTATAATCCACCAAGGTATCGATCTCAGTTTCATTCCTTGGCGGATGGACTTCAAAAGAGATCGCTTCGGGACGTATACGTACATTCTCTTCTGGAAGATAACCTTTAAGATATTGGTTGATACCTACACGTACTCCTTTTGGAAGCGTGATAACACCATAGCCACCCGGTTCACCATAAGCCACATGAACCATATCAGCCAGCATGTCCAGAATAGCAAGGTCATGTTCCACAACTAATACAGCTTTTTCTTTTGCTATTTCCTGTATAAGTTTTGCAGAGTTTATACGCTGATATATATCCAAATAGGGACTGATCTCATCAAAAAAATAGAAATCTGCATCTTTAGCTGCGCATGCAGCAATAGCAATTCTCTGTAACTCTCCGCCACTTAATTCTGTGATATTGCGGTTAATTGTGTATGAAAGATCCAGTCGCTCCACTAATTCATCCATCACTCCTCTCTCATCGGTTCTGGCAAGAAGATCAGAAGTTTTTCCCTTGAAAGCCTTGGGGATAAGGTCCACATACTGAGGTTTCTGGGAAATCTTGAGACTATTGTTGGCAATTGCTTTGAAGTATTCATAAAGAGCTGTTCCTGCATAGTGTTCCAGTACTTTTTCCCAAGTGCCTCCTGCCTCTCCGAAATTAGGAACCAGTCTACCCGAAAGAATCTGCACCGCAGTACTTTTACCTATACCATTTGGCCCCAGGATACCAGTGACTCTTCCTTTTTGAGGAACTGGCAAACCATATAGAGCAAAACCATTTGGGCCATATCGATGTGTTGGATATCTAAGGGCTTCTGGAAGACCAATTATCATAATAGCATCAAAAGGACATCTATTAATACAGATTCCACAACCAACACACAATTCTTCTGAAATTACCGGCTTACCATCTTCTGCAAAAATAATAGTTTCATCACCTGTTCTTACTCTGGGGCAGTATTTTTCACATTCGTGACTGCACCTTCGTGGCTGACACCTGTCCTTGTTAAGTATAGCTATTCGCATTTTTATCACTGGTTAAGAAAAGATAAAGATAGAAATATCAGTTCAGTAGAAGAGTCCAAGTCACCAGGCAGAAGTCCACTACAAGGAACTCTACATAGAACCAGTCTTTAAAACCAAATTCTTTAGTACTGATCTTTACAGCAGGATAGATAATCCTCTGGGCATAATATGCCAAAATGGCAACTATGGTGATCACTGCATACCATTTAGTTTCAGTCCCCATTCCATACTGCATATTGGCAAGTACACCGGCAACTATACCTAAAAGAGAGGCAACTGCTGTTTTAATTATACCATGAATATGTGCTTTCCTTTTTTCCTCAGGGGTTCTTTGCTTTACTGCAAATGTCCCTTTTGCAGCTTTCTTCTGCTGTGCCTCAGATGATTCTTGTGTACTTGGTTGCGTATTTTTACTGGATGATTGCCTGGCTTCTTTTTTCAATGGCTTAATCTCCCCAAAATATCAATAGAATGGTTACTATAGAAGAATGTTAGTTATATAAATCTTTATATGTGCCACTATGAACAATGCTAAATAAAGTCATTGCTTAGCACATTGTTAATCCTGTCGATGGAGATAGCATCAAGTCCCAGACAATTTAAGTGAGAAGCAAATCTTGCCGGTCGTTGTCCGCCTGGATGGTAGACTACCGTAAACTCGGGATCTATTTGGCAAACCATGTTGGTGAGCCCTCTGACATCAAGATGGTCACTGATCTGGATAGAAGGAAATTTAAAATCTGATCTGCCACTTATTACATATTTTGATCTGTGTTTAGGTAAACTTTCTAAATCCCAAGGAGGGACAACACATAAAGCATTATTACCTGCCTCTCCTATACCTACAATATCACCTGCATTATCCAGCATACAACGAGTCAGTTCCAGAGACTGTGACTCCATCTCTATAGCTTCACAATATCCTAAAGACCTTGCCAATTCGACAATTCTCTGAGCCTTACCGAATGCATATGCACCAAGAGCCATAGAAGAATTTTCTTTGAGCAATTGTCCAAACCCCTCTATATCATCATCAAAATAACACGTTGTATCTGCGGGGTCTCCATAATTTGCTTCGGTTATGAGCACATCACATTTTGGAAGCATAGAGTAATCTTTAACATCTCCTGTAACAAGAATACGGGTACCAACTTCGTTCTCCCAATAGAATGCCGTTGAACCTGGAGTGTGATTTGTTGGAAATGTTCGTATTTTAACACCTGCAACCTCAAAAGAATCGCATATTTCCATGGTTTTTCCTTTATATTTTTTCCCATAACGTATTTCGAGAGCTTTTGCAGTCTTGATCGAACAGAGCGCGCGTTCTGAAAGCATTGCAGATTTTCCGTTGTGATCAGAATGAGCGTGCGTTATGAGATATGCATCGGGCTGAAAGCATTTGTTCTGACTGCGTGTTGTGTCAATGGAAAAAGTTGTAGGTTTACCTTCATCTGACATAAATCTAAGAGATAGATGGGGTTTGAAACCCCCTCTTGAATTGATTTGCCGAAAAGCTAATACTCCCATGTCAATAAGCTTCTGGAACATAAAAACCATGATTTGATGTGTTTAAATATTTCAATTAATATTCAATGTCTACACATAAATCAAAGTGCTTTTCTCAGCTCAGAACTTAGCACATCTGCAGACGTGACACCTGTGAACCGCTTCAGAACCTTACCATCTTTTTCGATCACAAGGGTAGGTACTGCCTGTATCCCATACCTTCTTGCCAGATCTCTGTTCTGATCGACATCTATTATCTTAAAATCTACCTGATCTTTGAACTCTTTTTCAACCTGTTCAAGAATAGGTTTCTGCATTCTGCAGGGTCCACACCATGTAGCACTAAAATCAATTAATACTGGTTTGCTCAACTTAATCACCTCATATACAAAGCAAAGCACAAGCTTTTTCGAATTCATTTGATGGGCATAATTTCCCTTTTTGGAGGAGTCTACTGGCGCATAAGACCATCCTTCTACGGTATTGTAGAACCCCTGCAAAACCATTGTTTGCTTTCCATAAATACCTTTCGTAGATAATTACAATTATTTTTCATTTCATATCTGGATAACTATCAAGTACGGGAGATTCTTGCAGTGAGATCAAGAGGAGGAGCATAATAAGGAGCAGATATCACAATAATATCGACCAATGCAGCATACGATGGAATATCCTGGACAGAGATACCACCAACAGCTATCCGGATAGAAGGATTCTTTTCCCTAAGAACAGGTATAATTCTTTGAAGGTTCTCAGCAGATAAATGATCCAGCAACATTAAATCTGCTATTTTTGCATACTTTAATGCTTCTTCCTCATTTCTGGGCTCTATTTCTATCCTACGTACAGCTTTGATTGAATTTAAATCTTCAACAATACCCAGATGATTCTGGGTGATAAGAATTGAATCACTGAGAGAATTTCGATGGTGATCGCCTCCCCCTGCTCTTACTGCTTTTAATTCAAATTTACGCATACCGGGATGGGTTTTCCTACTGGTAGCAATTATCACATCCTTATTAACTTTTCTTGCAGTTTCCACGTACAAACGAGTAGTTGCAGCAATCGAGCAGACTATGGAAAGAAAAGTCTGTGATATACGCCAGAGTTTGAAAAGCTGGCGAAGATCACCCCTTGCCTCAAAGATGACATCGTGAGGATTGAATTCATTTCCATCACGTACATGAGATGTTATTTCAAGACCTTTTTTTCTATAGAATACTGCAAGTTCCTCCATACAAGCAGCTACACCGTGCTCTCTTGACATAATGCGCAATCTGCCATTACCTTTTATTCCGAGTAATTCGGTAGTCTCATCTTCATAGGGACAGTCTTCTTCAAGATAAAGATCGAACAAATCCATATAGAAAATTCCTATAGTTTTATATTGATAGCTTTTCAATAACTTCTGAGAAAATATTGAATCCCTGAGATATTAAAATTGCCCTTAGAATAAAGATCAAATTTACATAAATAAAAATACATGATTATTATTTTATTTAATAGTGAATATACAAATATTCTTGCCCTTTTTATGTCAAAACATGTCATCTGCAATATAGACTGTGAGTACTGTTTTAATTGATGCTGCATGACTGGAAGTCCAAGTTGAAATGTATTCACAGACCGTTTTCTGATATTGAGCTCTAACTTGCTGAAGTTTCCCTGGAAAAGCGGAAACAAGATTTCTTTTGTCCTGTTTCACATGTCCATAGTTTAAAATAGTTGTATAACTATAATGTAAAATAATATAATATTGAAGTGTTATTATGCCAGAAAATGGAAACATAGTTTCAATAATAGGTCCTCTATATAAACCAAAACTAATGGGCCTCTCCAATGATAGCTATACGCTTATAGTAACAAAAGACCAGAGTATTTTTGCCAAAGTAACACCAGATATAATTAAAAAGGTGATAGAGGACGCAAGACTACATGCCAAACAAGAAGGAAAGGGGTTTTTTGGGCAATGGAGCAGCCAGCTGGAAGGAGGAATTAACTACACACAGAGGTATGTGAGTATGACCCCTGAGGAAATACTAAAAGAAAACCCTGCAAATTTCGCCATTCTGAATTCCATTATAGACTCAGTAAAAATCGGCTACAGAGAAACAGGAAACAAAGACAGTGCAATAAGGTCAGAATGGACAGTAACTATCGAGGCACATTCACAGAAATTGAACTTAAGAGCCGACAGAAATCTAAAGGACGAACTGAAAAAAGCATATGGGGAACTAGTGAAATAAAGATACATTCCATATAACTCTACTTTTTCATGAGTAAGGATCAGTTCGAAGTAAAACCACACGTAAGGCTAAAGAGTTATAGGCATTCTTCAGTTGAATTTCATTTAAGTTCACATCTAAACTCTTTGCCTGACTTATTTATCAGATAATATGTGCCTCCCAGAGCGAACACCAGTACACCCATTCCTACCAGGAACAATGGTGGAGTGGTTTTCAGATCGATAATCATAACTTTTCTTACAATTGCAGTGATGCCTACAAGTATGATCACATCGACGTTCAATGTCGATTCATTAATTATCATCTTAATGGTTTCCAGCAATTCAATGCCGATAAGGATAAGGAAGAAAAGGCCGAATATATCAAGTACTTTTTCTACGCTTAGGAAAACCAGTGGAGGTTCTATCAAATCACTAAAGATTATCCATCCTATTTCCAGAGTTGAGCTGAGAATAACAACTATCATCATCAGAATAATTACTAAGATAATTGATTTTTGAAAAATACTTACATATTTCATCATTAAATTGTTCCCTCTGGTACTAATCTGAAAGTTCTGATAGAAATAAGCTTTACTTGATTAAAAAATTGTTTGATGATTTGTTCAGCCAGTTAAAGACCATCAAAGCCAGTATTCCACATAGTACAGCAAAAACCATTGTTTGCCTGAATCCAAAGTATTCCATGATTATTCCTCCGATTATAGATCCCGCAATTTCTGCTGCTGATATTGTAGAATTCAAAATACCTGCAGAACTTGCTTTTTCTATGCTCCTTTCCACTACCAGCTGATTTGCACCTACATATAAGAAAGCCCATCCAAAAGCAACCAAAATCATTCCTGGGATGATAGAATAGAAATCCTGTGCAATAGAATAACTTAGAAAAGCTAATCCAGAAGTTATTATACCCCATTTAATGAGCCATTCGTTCCTGAACTTATCCAGCCTGCGCATAATCAGAAATTGTATGAAAGGATTGATGGCATATATGAACCCGATCCAGAAATTAGATGCTCCCAGGAAAACCATATAAAGAGGCAGAATGACCCACACTGCTACTGCTCCCGTATGCCGAAGGAACATCGAGGTATAGACGTCAAGGTTTTTTCTGAAAACGTCTAACGAAAAATATCTCACGCAAACAGAGGGTTTCTGTATATCAGTGATCTCTAAAGCTACAAAAAAAGCGATAGTGAAAAAAAGGGATGATATAATGAAAAGATACTCTATGTTCCCTATGAACCCCGCAATCATGTAACCCACCATCCATCCCAGAGAGCCAAAAGAACTGAATTTACCGATACTTTCTTTTTGATAATAAACAGTTACTATCAGCGCTGCGGGATATACACCTACACTGAAACCTGCCATTGCCCGAATTGTAGCAAGTGATGCGGCGTTATAAGCAAATATTTGCAGAAAGAAAGATACTGCAGAAACTGCAAGACCCACCAAGATAATTGGGCGAAGACGATTGATATCAGCCGCCTTACCGAATATAAATGAAGAGAAGAAAGATGCTGCAGAAAAGAAAGCACTTATCAGACCTACCTCAAAATATGATGCTCCAAGAGATTTTGCAAAAACAGGTATGAAAACGCCGGACATCATAAGAGAAGAATTGGACAGAAATTGTATAAGGTTTAATCTCATCGCCTATCGAACCCAGAATGTATTTACTGAATAGATTGAACCTATTTGAAACTATTGAGAACAGGATGCTATAAGACAGATGGCAAGGGATCTTTTAAATGTTTTTTTGTATAATAAAATATAATATTTATAATAAAAATCGTGAAAATGAACCTCTGTGGAAGCGATCAAAATATCATCATAAAAGAATATATGTGACTGATGGCCCATGAAAAATATATTCTTCTATAAAACCGAAATTGGACAAATCGGAATTGTTGAAAGCAATAATGCCATTACAAATGTATTATTTCCTGGGGAGAACTTCTCTGAGGATGCCCTGGTAAATGAAACGAAGCTGCTAAAAGAAGCATACAGACAATTACAGGAATATCTCGCGGGAACAAGAAAAGATTTCATGCTCCCTCTTGCTCCTGCCGGAACGAAGTTCATGCTGCATGTCTGGGAAGCTTTACGCTCCATACCTTATGGGGAAACACGTAGCTATAAGGAAATTGCGCAAAGTATAGGCAATCAAAAAGCTTCAAGAGCCGTTGGAATTGCAAACAATCATAATCCTACTCCTATATTTATCCCCTGTCACCGCGTAATTACTTCAAACGGAAAAATGGGAGGGTACCGATGGGGGTTACAGATAAAAGAACATCTTCTGAAGCTGGAAAAACAACACGCAGATAATTAAACATGCCTGATGTATGATGTATGTATGATTAATCACATCAGGACAAATATCCATACGGCCTCTCTTCATACTGTTTTAATATCTCTTTTATAGAGATACTGTAACTATCTGATTCTGAGCCGAACAGCAGCCTTGAAAGAGAAGGTTTATTCATATATACTACAGTAGGTTTTCCTTCAATGCCTGAAAGCTTTGTAGCTATGTCAATGGCATCATAGAAATTCCCAAGTTCGTCCACAAGTCCCAGTTCTTTTGCCTTTTTACCAGTGTATATCCTGCCATCTGCAAGGTCTTTTACTTCACTTACAGACATGTTACGGCCTTCAGCAACATCTGTCACAAAAGTCTCATATACTTCCATTATAACATTGTCTGCATATTCCTTTTCCTCATCTGAAAGACCTCTCCAAGAGCCTCCCATATCTTTGAATTCTCCGGATTTAGCTACATGGAATTCAATTCCTTCCTTGTCATAGTAAGCAGACATGTTCTCAAATGTCCAGATAACCCCTATACTACCCGTCATCGTAGAAGGATTAGCAACAATTACATCAGCTGGCACAGATAGATGATAAGCCGCACTGGCAGCTACATTGCCCATAGATACAACTATAGGCATACCTTTGTCATGGGCTCTTTTCACTTCTTTGTATATTTCCTCTCCAGCAGTGGAAGAGCCACCTGGACTATCGACCCTTAATACAATAGCTTTTACGCTTGTATCCTCCAGAGCTTTGCGAATATTCTCATTTATTCCTTCAGGAGTGGCATATCCTAACCCATTGTATATGCTGCCGGAAACAATTGTTCCTTCCACGTATATAACTGCTATCTTATCACCCGTGGAATACAACTTTCCATTGAAAGTGCCCATGATAGCTGCAAGGCTTGCACCAATAAGTATGACAAGAAAACCTACTATTAACAGGTACATTATCCACCTGTTTTTATGTGGAGCTATCGTTGATGATGTATTCCGATTATAGGTCGATGGTCCTCTTGCCGGGAGTTCCCCTCCAAATTTTATAGAAGACTTTTCTTCATCATTATTCGGATTGGAGTTGTTGTCCATATCTTCAGGATTCATCTGGATTATACCTTCTTGAGAGAAGAATGCACATAAACATTAAAATACTTATCTTGGCTTAATACAAGCGTAATATATTTTATATTGCACGCTATCCTCATCACTCAAATTTATTCCATCATAAATAGCACATCACTATCCTTTGGAGATAATACATGTCAAAACTACCAGAAGATAAACCTATTCTTGTCACATGCGGACTTCCTTATGCTAATGGAAAAGCTCATGTGGGTCATTTGCGGACGTACATTCCTGCGGACATCTTTGTAAGATCTCTGAAAAAAATAGGCAAAGAAGTCACTTTCATTTGTGGTTCGGATACCCATGGGACCCCTATAGTTGTCAATGCAGAAGAATTGAAAATTACACCTAAAGAACTGGTGGAAATGTATCATCAGCATTTCTATGAGGTTTTCAAGTCAATGGGTGTCATATTCGATGCCTTTGGAACAACAGATGATCCAGAAAATCACAACCGTACCTTAGATATCGTTAACAAGCTCATAGAAAAAGGTTATGTCTATCCAAAAATTATCGAGATAGCATATTGTCCTTCATGTGACCGTTTCCTGCCTGACAGATATGTTGCGGGTGTCTGTCCTTACTGTGGTCAAAATGCAAGAGGTGACGAATGCGATCAAGGATGTGGTAAACACCTGGAACCAGGAGAGTTAAAGGATCCAACATGTACCATTTGTCGGGGGCCGGCACAATATAAGGAGCAAGAGCACTTCTTCTTTAAGTTATCTGAATTTAAGGAATTCCTCCTTGAATATCTGGAACATTTGGAGGGTACATCTAATGCAAAAAACTATGCTCTTGGTTGGGTCAAACAGGAACTTACCGATTGGTGTATCACAAGAACTCTAGAATGGGGGGTGAAATTCCCAGCTCATGAAAATCTTGTCGTCTATGTATGGGTAGATGCGCCTATTGGTTATATTGCCTTTACAGAACAATGGGCTAAAGCTAAAAATGATAGCTGGGAAAAGTTCTGGAAAGGTGATTGTCCTATAATTCATTTTATAGGTGGAGATATAATTTATCACCACTGCATATTCTGGCCTGCTATGCTTAAAGGTGCTGATTATAGCCAACCTTGGGCAGTTGTTTCATCAGGAATGGTAAAGATAGAGGATAAAAAATTTTCCAAAAGTCGGGGCTATGTAGTATGGGTGCAAGAAGATTATCTGGACCATAATTTTCATCCTGACTTGCTCAGATATTATCTTATAAGCTACACATCTCATACCAAAGAAGTTAATTTTTCATGGAAAGTATTTCAGGAACGGATCAACAGTGAACTTGTGGCTGTCCTCGGAAATTTCCTTTATCGCAGTCTTCTCTTTAATTTTAAGAACTTTGGGCAGATACCATCAGATAAAATCTCGCCTGATATCATGGAAAAAATAAAAACTACGATTGATGAAGTCATCGTTGCAATGGAACAATTTGAATTTAAGAAGGCCATTGATACTGCTATGGCTCTGGCCTCTTTTGGAAATTCCTATTTCCAATCCAATGAACCATGGAAACTTATTAAAGAAAACAAGGAAGCATGTGCCAATGTACTTGCAAATTGCATGCAGATTGCAAAAGCATTGATACTGCTGTTCGAACCTACCCTTCCTGATAAAATGGAGATTGCATGGAAACAGATAGGTATGGACTCAAATGTACATGCTGTGAAATATGAAGAAGCTCTAATTCCAATAAAAGCCGGTACAAAACTTTCTAACCCCACTATCCTCTTTGATAAGATAGAGGATTCGAAGATAGACGAAATGACTCTTATTTCCAATGAGAGAATACGAAAAGCGATGGCAAAGGAAGCGGGCATACCGGAAGGAACTGTTGTTGCAGTACCTCCAAAGGATGAAATTACATATGAGGATTTCGCAAAGCTGGATATACGCGTAGGTAAAATCATCAGTGCAGAGAAAATAAAGAAATCCAAGAAACTGCTCAAACTTATGGTGGATGTCGGTGAGTCTAAACCACGGCAGATTGTAGCTGGTCTTGCAGAATACTATCAACCTGAAGAACTTGTGGGGAAAATTGTCAATGTAATTGTAAATCTTCAGCCTGCAAAACTATGTGGTGTGGAATCGCAGGGTATGCTATTGGCAGCAGATGCTGGCAAACGTGTATCCCTTTTGACTCCTGATAAGGAAATGCAACCAGGATCTATAATCAGATAATATGGACTGATTAAATCTTGTTAACAACATAATTAGGTGTATGGCAATTACACCTATGACAAATTATTTTGTTCTGTTTTCTTCAAGGATCATTT
>JACIVZ010000048.1 GCA_014361205.1 Methanomethylovorans sp.
TGAGAAAGTAGAAAAAGCAAAGATACAGATCCAAAAATTAGAAATGAACCTGGAAGCCCTGAAAGAATCAAAAGCTAAAATGAATCCAATCAATACAATGGAAAAAGACAAGAATACAGAAGATACCACTTATCTTGTAGCTTATTCCTGATTAATTTTTCTCTATTCATGTGATAGGGTTCCGTCTTTTATTCGAATCACTCTGTCACAATGTTTTGCAACTTCAGGGTCGTGTGTGACTATTATAATTGTCTGTCCATGGAGTCGTAATTCTTCAAATATATTTACAATTTTATCTCTTGTAACGCTGTCTACCTCACCGGTCGGTTCATCAGCAAGAATTATCGAAGGATTATTTGCAATAGCCCTTGCAATTGATACTCTTTGTTGTTCGCCACCAGAGAGTTCATTTGGTCTATGATGTAGGCGTTCCCCAAGTCCCAATCTTTGTAACAAATATTCTGCTTTTTTAAGTCTCTCTTTTTTATTAATACCTGCAAACCTCATAGCAAGTTCCACATTACCAAGAGCAGATAACGAAGGTAACAGATTATAGTGCTGGAATACAAAACCTATCATTTCCCGTCTGATTCTCGGTAATTCTCTATCAGATACAGCAGTTACTTCAACATCTTTTATTAGAATTTTGCCATGTGTAGGTTTTTCAAGGCAACCTATAAGAGCCATTAATGTAGATTTTCCTGACCCGCTGGGACCCATGATTGCAATAAGTTCTCCTTGGTTGACAGTGAATGTAACATTACGAACTGCATTGACAGGAATCTTTCCTTGCATATATGTCTTGGAGAGATCCTTTACCTTTAGTATCTGTTCAGCCATGCCTTAAAGCCTCCATGGGGCTCATCTTAGCTGCTCTGTAAGCAGGATATGTTCCGGAGACCATACCTATGAATATAGCAAACAGCATGGCAATGATAAGCAATCTGTCAGTTATTATAAACAGTACCATTCCTTTGGAGGCAAGCCACGTATTCAAAACGTATGTAGCTGTACTTCCCGTAATAATCCCAAGAATTCCTCCGATTGCACCCAGAAGAGCGGCTTCTCCCAAAGTGAGAAGTATTATGTCTTTATTCTCAGCTCCCATTGCTTTCAGGATGCCAAACTCCCGTGTCCTTTCTGCAACGGACATCAGCATAGTGTTCATTACACTTAAGCCTCCTATAATAGCTGCAAGTATAGCAGAACTTATAGTCACGACGCTGAAGATAAGTAGTGATTCACTTGCCTGTTCCTTCAATTCATTTGGAGATATTGTATTGACCCCTTTCACACTCAGTTCAATCCGCCTGGCCAGAAGTTCAGCATCTACGCCGGGAGCTGGTTGGACGAAGATATATGTAATGGAGTTATTGGCATTGTATACTTTTTGAGCTGTGTCAAGGGGAATAATAGCATAGCTGTCAAAAATAGAACCTGTGTATTCCAATATACCCACTACTGTAAACTTTTTTTTGTTTAATTCCAAAGTATTTCCTACATCCAGGCCATATTCTCCTGCAATGTTCTTCCCTACTACAACCCCATAAGTATCACCTGCAGTAAGGAATCTCCCAGCTTTCAGTTCCACAGGTTCCAGCACATTTCTGGATTTTCTGGGTGGTACACCCAATACCTGTTTACCACTCATTCCAAATTGATCTTCATCAAACAAAGTGACAAAAACTCCATATGCATCCTCAACTCCTGCAACATGTCTGACATCAGAAACTTTCTTTTCGCTAAGCCCGCTACCAAAAATACCGCTTTGTGCAAAAACCCTGATTTTGTCACTCGTTAAGCTCATAGATTTTTCAAAAGTTTGTCCGAAGTTTTCAGACATGGCTCCCATCACTACTAAGGCAAATATGCCCAAGGCTATACCGCAGATGGTCAATATAGTTCTTACTTTGCGTTGGGTAGCGTTCTTGATGATAAGGTCAATCATCTATTCCTCTGTTAATCCTTATTAGCAGGAAAACAGTCATAAAAACTATAATATTGCTGACAATATTTAATCCCGGTAACTCTTTTGTTTGTTCTTGCTGAAAAGTAGCAATTTCTCGAATTCTCACAGCTGTCTGATAACTATCAATAGTTTTACCTTCATTGTTTATTGCGCTTATTTCTACGATATATTCTCCTGGAGGGATACTCTCCCATAGAAAACCAATTGTATCCTCTTTATTGAGTGTGAGTAAGTCACATTCTTCTTCAAAATAAATATATCTTGCATCATTAATAAGAGCTATACTTACTTTACCCTCAAAAGGCACCTGAGACATACCCCTAAGTGTTACACTAGCACCATATTCATCGATTTCTAAGTCATCAGGCATTATTTTTACATCTTCTTCTGCTTTAAAGATAGAAACATAGGCTGATGTTAAATTAGATACATGAGAGTATATTTTCAGTACTGTGATGTACTTCTTTCCTTTATCTAATAAAATGGGCCATTTTATGGTTTTTTCCAAAGATTGAACAACAGAAACATCTTCTAAAGTTTCAGAATACAATAATTCATCCTCTTTGAAGATCTCAAATGAAAGGTCCACTACTGAAGGATGATATATATTAGTAGGGCTGAGTACCACCATCGATCCTTTATTGTTAGATCTAAAACCTGCAACTTTGAAATCCATTAATGCTTCATTACCATAAACGAATAAGGTCTGTCTACTGTCAGCAAGCTCTCTATCTACAAATACAGTTACTTTAAAAGTATAAATTTGTTTTTTCAAATTATTGTTCCATAAAGTTATCTTTGTAATATTTCCAGTGGTCACATTGCCTAATTTAACCACTTTAGAATCAATTAATTGATCCCTATACATAAGGTCATATCTTAAGGTTACATTGTGTGAATCTTCAAAAAATTCAATATTTACCTCACATATATCTCCATTTGCATATATTTCTGTAATATGAGCTTGTTCAGCAGCTGCTGCGGGAACTATCAGTGTTGTGAAAAGACATAAAAAGGTAATAAATACTCTGAATCTCGTATTGACCATGGATTTCCTATCCTTTAATACGCGTGCCAAGATGAATTTCTTTATTAAATTCACAATTTGTGGTTTCTTTTTTAATTACATCCTCAACATTCTTTGGATCGGTTCCATCCATGATTATAGTATTTATGTTGCACCTTTCTATTATTTTAGCTGCCAAAGGATCAATGGGTGACTGAGAACCAGCTTTCATCTCAGTAGATATCACTATTTTTACAAGCTCTTTGGGAGTCAGAGTTCCATATTTTACTGCGTTAGGATATTTCTTTGGATCTGCGGAATATACTCCGTCAACAGATGTCGCAATAACAATAAGGTCAGCTTTAAGGTATTCAGCAACTATAGCAGTTACAGCATCTGTTGTTTGTCCTGGGATAACCCCTCCCATAACTACGATCTTGCCTGAGGAAAGTGCCTTCCCTGCTTCTTTGTAATCACTGGGAGGTTCAGGATAGGCTTTATCACCCAGTGCGGTAATAAGCAGCTGTGCATTTAAACGGGTAAGCGAAATTCCAATATAATCAGATTCGACTTCATTTGCTCCCAAACTCCTTGCAGTCATAATATAGTTTCTGGCGGCAATCCCTCCTCCTGTAACAACTACCAACTGATGTTCTTTGGCCAATTCTTTTAGCACATCCGCATAGGCACGGAAATTTTTAGGGCTAAGGTCCTTTGCAAGAATGGACCCACCAACTGATAATGCAATTAACATGATGATCCTGAGGATGTAAGTCATTCATGCTTCATATATATAACTAATAATCCAAAAATAAAAATTGTCCAGAAACATGTAAAACCTGGTATAAAAGTACTTAGGGATAAGGGAGGGCGTTTTTTACCCATTTGTTCACTGTAGAGATTGCCACCATTAATAAGACCAGTTACAGTCACCAGGTCTCCAGCTTTCACTTCAGTAGCCCCGTAATAAAAGACACGTAGACTTTGTTGATTTTCCCCATTTGACAATTCAACAATATATTCTCCCATAGTCGGCTTTATCTCAGTTATGTTTCCTGTAACTCTTACATATTTCCCATTGAACATATTTGGGTTGGAAATAATATCAGTTATATTTACATCATCAATACGTTGGATAGGATAATGTAGAACATATTTAGGATAAAATATACTTGTTCCCATGGAATCATATATGAATTGTCCGGTGAGTTTGATTCCATCTCCCACATTAAAACCGGCAAACAACTTATCGTTAGTACAGTCCACTTTCAGTTCATAACCATCCTGCACAATACTTACAAAACTTTTATTGATTTCAGAAACATTTCCAATGACGCTTATCTTGCGATAAGCCATAGTACTATCATATGCGCTCGGATTTTTTGCTATTTCTGACAGAGGCACGATCTCAAGTTCAAAAATACTGTTTACATCAGCTGCAGCATCGCCTGATATTCCTCCCATCAGAAGCAAACTGATTAAAAGGAATTTTATCAGGCGATACATTATGTTCTCTCTTTGGATTTTATACTTTCATAATTTACCCTGCTTGTGCAGGAGTTCAGCATTAAGCACACTGGCACCGGCTGCCCCACGAATTGTATTATGCCCCATCAGGACATAACGTATTCCTTCTCGTATACGTCCTACGCTGATGCTCATCCCATTACCCATGTTACGATCAAGTCGAGGCTGTGGTCTGTCAGGTTCATCCCTTACTATAAGCACCTTCTCAGGCTCGGATGGTAAATCACCTAAATGGGGATTGAAATTAAGGAATTCATCTCTTACTTGTGCAGGCGTGGGATTATCCCTCATGGTTACCCATACAGTTTCAGTATGTCCGTCCATTACAGGTACTCTGTTACAGGCAGCACTTAATTTAAAATCTGCATTTATTATCTCTGAACCATTGAATTCACCTAACAGCTTGAGGGGTTCAGTTTCCATTTTTTCCTCTTCATTGCCAATGTAGGGTATAATATTATCAAGGATAGCCATTGATGGTACCCCTTCATACCCAGCGCCAGATATGGCCTGCATAGTAGCTACATTTACATTCTGAATGCCAAATTTCATGAGCGGTTTTAGTGTAGCTACCAGCATGATTGTAGAACAATTAGGATTAGTAATAATATAACCATCCCAACCTCTATTATCCTGCTGAACTTCTATAAGTCCAAGGTGATCAGCATTTACTTCTGGTACAACAAGAGGTATGTCTTTCTCCATACGATTTGCAGAAGCATTACTTGCTACAGCAAAGCCCTCTTTTGCGAAATCTGCTTCAACATTCTTTGCAAGGCTTGCAGGCAATGCAGAAAATACAACATCTGCATCTACCTTGGCAGGATCAACCGGTACTATTTCCATATCTGCAATATTATCTGGAAGTTTTTCATCCAACCTCCAGTTGGCAGCATTTTTATATTTCTTTCCTACACTTTTTTCTGAAGCAGCCAAAGATGTAATCTCAAACCATGGATGGTTGGCAAGTACTTGTATGAACCTCTGTCCTACAGCTCCCGTAGCACCTAATATTCCGGCTCTTATTGGCTCTGCCATATTGTAACCTCTAAGAAAAGCACCGACTAAAAAATAGGGAAAGATGAATACAATTTATTCCATTGAGATTGCGCTGGTTGGGCACACATCAACACATGCACCACAATCCAGACACTCATTAGCATCTACAACTGCAATATTGTCGCCATTCAGTGAGATTGCCTCTGAGGGGCACTCATCAACACATGTTCCACAGCCTACGCATTCATTAACATTGATTACTGCAACCATTATTTTTCTCTCCATGCTTTTATGATATTTGTCGCTATATGTAGCAATTAGCGAATATACGATAAGCCAACTCAGATAAAAACCTATCGATATTCGGATGCTATTCACTGGGTACTTATATAGTTCCTATAAATTCTAACTTTTAAATCCCGATTTGAAGCCTAACTATAAAAAGCTAAAAATATAGTTATTTATTTATATAATAAAATGAATTTATATCTTGAGGATCATGAATGATAATGGGCAAATGCATGTAGACTATCTGTTGGGTATTGCTATATTCCTTGTTAGTATCATTTTTGTCTTTTCCTATACCACAGGAATTTTCACTCCATTCAGATCCAATTCGGATGAAGTTACCCTGCTTGCTGACCGGATATCTATAAATATAGTGGAACAGACCCTCAGTGCACAGGAACCCGGGACTTATAATATTCTGAACGATAGCAGAACTATAGACTTTTTTTCGGGATTCAATGCGGATTATGAATACATGATAGATCATTTTGGATTAAATGGAACATACCTTCGTTATGATCTTAATGTCACTATGGAAAAAAGTGATGGGACAATTTATGCAGCTGGTAAGAAGTTACCAATGAGAGAAAACATTGGCCAGACAAAAAGAGTTGTTCTTTTACGGGATGAAAATAGTGGAAACGTGCAAAGTGCTATTCTCTCCGTAAGGGTGTGGTGAGATGTGTAGTAACAATAGTATTTACAATCTTTATAAAGCAGAACTTGGCCAGATGCATACACTGGAAGCACTCATATCCCTTGTACTGATCACAGGTGTGGTCATTTTTTCTGTTCAGGCAACCTCACTTACCCCTCTTACATCATCAACTGCAAATGCCCATATTGAATCACAATTGCAGACAATGGGACAGGATATTCTCACATCTCTTGATTATTCACCATATGGGCAAAAGTCAGAGCTCAAAAAGGATATCCTTAGCTGGGATGGAACATGTTATAACTGGAATTCTGAGAGATACATTTCAAGTACACATAAAGAACTGACAAATAGTTCTATTGCTGAAATACTTAATTTTGTTGCGGTCCCTAGGGGTATGGCTCATAATGTAGAGATGGAATGGATGAACAATGATGGTACCATTATCACAATGCCCTATATCTACAACGGAAACCCTTCGGACAATGCTGTTACTATCTCTAAAAGAGTTTTGTTATCAGACCAGGACATAGAGTCTGCAGCATTTGCATATAACACAGGTATCTGGGATGCTGACCCCTCTACTGATTTCTATAACCTTGTCAATGTGAGGCTCACTCTATGGCGTATGTAAGGAAAGTGGCTTGCCACAATATGGAAAAACTCAATGATTCGGGCCAGATGATATTAATATCTGCTTTTGTGATAAGTATTAGTTTTCTTGTCATTAGTATCATGCTTAACAATATCATCTTTGCAAGTAATACTGCGTCTGAATCTGGTATTGAGACAAATGTATTCGATTCATCCAACATATTGAAGACAACAGTGGAAGCATATCAAAAAGCATATGATGGCGCAGGCAGAGGACAAAATTTTGATGAAGATAAATTTGATGCTTATATGTTAAATTATTCTTCAATGATGGCAAGAAGCTATGCACTTACAGGCACAATATTTTCTCTGAATGATGGCTCTTTTGATGAAGCGTATTTTAGTCATAACGGCCTAAAAGAAGGAGATGATGAATGGACCGTTGTTAGATGGGTCAACAGTACTGATACGTTCTTGATGTCGCTGAATATGTCAAAAGTGGCTGATGAATCCAATAAATTTGTAATTCAGGTTATTGATCAATCTAATAATATATTATGGTCAGCAAAATTATTCAACTCTAATAACCAGATAAATGTTACTATTGAAAACAGTACAGAAATACTCGATTCAAAAATTAGTTCAACAGCTGAACTGAACATTACAGATAACAAAATAGGTAACACTTTTTTTGATTTCCATTTCAACAGTCAGACATCCGGAAAAAGATACATGATTAAATTTATAAACGGAAGCAGTGCAGCTGGCACTTTTCTTATTTCAGGAGATCTGATATCTGGAGATGCCTTCGAGATCGAGAGACTTAAGGTCATGAATTGCACAGTGGTGATGAATAAGAGAGGACATGTGGAAACAAATGTAACAATTCCAATTATCTTACCGGGAGGTCATATATAATGCGGGGATTAATTCATGATGAAACGGCAGTATCCATGTCTGTTGGATTCATATTGACCTTCACTGTAACAATTATCTGTATGAGCGTTCTGATAGGTTCTTTTTTCACAATGCTTAACAGAGCAGAACAAACTGCTATAAGAGACGAATTTGAGATCCATGGAAATGAGATAGCATTACAGATAGCAAACATGGATACAATGGTCCATATAATGCAAACATCTGGAGGGCAAAGTAGATTCATCGTTTATAAGTTAATCATGCCTGATAAAATTGCTGATAAACAATATTCTGTCGAAATATCAAATCAAACATCTGAGATCATTTTTGAATCCGAAGGCAGGTACAAGACAAGAGTGAAGGTACATTATGTTGCATTGAATACCAATGTTGCTTCTGGAATAGTGTATAGCAGTTCAGATAATTTCAGGCTTTGCTATGATGGAGAATCGAATATTATACGAATAGATTGATTAAGGAAGGCTTAGAAAAATGAAAGAAAACTTGGTAAGATCCGATGATGCAGTATCTGAAATGGTGGACTTCGGCATTATTTTAAGTCTCATAATTCTTGCAATGACAATCGTCATTGTAGGTGCGGTTCCACTTCTTGAGCACATGCAGGAAACACAGCATACCAAGAATATAAGGCAAGGTTTTGAAATACTTGCCTTAAATGTAAATAAAGTTGTGATGGATTCGGCTCCTTCTCAATCTGTTGAACTGAAAATGTATGGTGGTTCTCTATCTGTTACCGGGGACAGCAGTATTAAATTAACTTTTAAGGAATGGAATTCTTCAGCAACACCTCCTGCTTATGAGCCTCGGTATTTTGAGAAACAAATGAGGACAATAGAATACTCCCTAGGGGATTCAGTAATTTCTTATGAAAATACTGGAGTTTGGGCAAAATATCATGGAGAAAATGTTGTAATGGTGTCTCATCCATTTTTTATTTTCGAGAATAATGTGCTTATTATACCAGTTTCAACTATATTTGGAAGTAGTTCAACATCAGGAAAAGGAATTGCACATATTACTGCAGACGGTGGAAAGAAAACCATCTATAATTATCAGAATGTTTCCCAAGTGAATGTAACTCTAACCAGCGGCTTCTACAAAGCATGGGAAAGGTACCTGAATGAAACTTTACACATGCAGATAGAAAGTGTTGATACTTCCAACAACAGTGTGCATGCATACAAGAATTATCAAAAAAATATAGATGTCTTCATACTCGATTCACCCCTAGATGTAAGGATTGATTAAGGAAGAGGAAGTGGCACATGAAAAATAATATGATAGAAGGTGGAACAGCTGTTTCATCGGTTGTTGATGTTGCAATATTGCTTACCATCACTCTGGTATCCATTGGAATAATGTTACTATACATGAGTCCCGCAATTACCGATATGCAAGATATGGCAAAGTCCCAGAAGGTGGAACAAGCATTTACTGTATTAGACTCGAGGACCAGTAAGGCAGCTTTGGGTGAATCACCTACACAAAATACGAAATTTTCCATGATGGGGGGCAATTTGAGAGTTTTAGGAGATGTTGGCTCTTATAATGATAGCAGGATCATGATCATAAGCTTGTCTGAGAGTTCCTCATGGTATGATAGTTTTTATCAACGCCGGGGGGTCTGGAATGCATGGAAAAACTACCAACAAGAACCTGACTTTGCAGGTTTTATGACACCAATGGGAAAAGTGCAATACAATTCCGGAGATAGATCGATAGCGTATGAGGGAGGAGGTGTGTGGGCCAAGTATCCCAGAGGAGGGACTACAATGGTTTCACCTCCTGAATTCAATTATAACGGAGAAACTCTTACCCTTCCAATAATGAAGATCAATGGAAATACTGCTCTTTCAGGTAGAACGGATGCTAACATTAACATACGGTCATCTAACATTCCGGGTATCCTGTACCCTAATACCAGCATAAACAGCAATTTCATCAACCCAGTTAATTGCGACAAATTGATCATATACATTAACAGTGATTTTTATGAAGGTTGGGGACAGTATGCTCAAACACTCACATCTACCAATGTGATTTTGGATCACAGGAACAAGACAGCTATTATAGAACTTGATACAAAGCCCCAGATGGGTACGTTCCAGTTACCTTCTTCGTTTAAAGTAGGAAAACTAAACCAATCCAACCCCGAACCTGTCTACGATTTCGAATTTTTCCTGGAAGCCACTGAAAAAGATGCTGCTAACTTCAATCCGGTAGGAATGACCTATACTGCAACATCAGGTACAAAGATCTTCCAGTACGAACTAAAAAAGAGTAGTAAGCTGTACATAACTGCGACTTACGAAGATACATCAATAGGCAAGAAAGAGATATGGACAGGTGTAGATGAAATTGTGGTTACCAAAGGTGCACATAAGAAGAAAGCAAACACTACAGTTGATCTTGTAAGTAACACCTACAAATTGGAATATGACAAAAAAAGCGACACTGAGTTTTCATGGGATGAGGTCAGCCCTACTACCATGACTCCAAATTTAACAATTTCAAAAGGTGAGATCCAATCTGTTAACAACCTGACCCAGCATTATATGAAACTTTTGGCACTGAATGGACCGTTTGTGTTCCATCTGGGAGGACAGTACAAGCATGTAGATCTTGGTAAGTCTACTCTTACACTGAACTATGATTCCGGCAGTGGTATCATTACATATCTGCATGTAACCCGCAATGAACTTAATGTAACTGTGAATTAGGGATATAGGTTTCTTCTAGTATCCTCATTCAGCGAAGGCTTTTAAAGCCTTATTTTCAGTAATACCAAGGTTAATGGTCATCCCCGATAAAAGTGCAGCCAAAGAACAGTAATATTGACTTAAAGTAATTTGAAATTCATTTTCTGCTGGCAGTGAGCTTATTTTCAGGAATTTCTTAGTTTTTCTCTTTCTATTGTTTTTTTGAGAACATATGATATGTCATTTGAAAAAAAACATACCTCAAAGAACAATGATAATGTGATCGTTTTTCTGGATAAATAATCTACTCAGATCACATCGAACGAAAAATACACTCAATTTTTCAGAGCATACAATAATATTAAAATACTGATTTCTTTCAATTTCGTGAAAGATATTGTCTATATGAAAATATGATATCAGAAACATTCATGATGTGTGCAGCATAACTCAGCTTTGCAAAAAGTTAGGTAGAAAAGTTCTTGAAAGATAAAAGTTAAGAAAATCAGGTAATTAACTATAGAATAGGAATATTTGGAGCTAATTAGGTGGTCTCGTTTCCATCTTGTAATGTTAGTAATAGTTTATATATAAAGAAAGTAATATGTGAACAGAATGAAGATTAAAAAAGAATCAAAAATATTTAACAAAAAATAAAAATTGGCGACCTCAACATGACTGAAAAGGCTTTCTACAAAGTCTATATAGTGGTTTTATATTCTTTAAACAAAATTTATAATAACATGACCCAAATTCTATTTTATGAGGGACAATAATGGAAACAAGAGATATTGTTTTTTCCATAGTAATGGTTGTATCATCATTCGTACTGACTTATGAGTGGCTTGGAAGATTCAGTTATGACCCTGCGAATTCCCTTATAATACTTGCAGCAATAGTAATGGTAGGTGCTCTTGCAGCTATGATTCTTTCCGTAGACATTCGTCTGCGTAAATTAGAAAACATGATCGAGGTAAAGGAAAGATCCTTAAAGATTAATATACAAAGCATAGAAAGTAACATGGACAGAAAAATGAATGAAGTAATTGGCAGAGTGGATGATGCTTTGGAAACCCTGAATACTAAAAAATATCGATGAGATTGAGTAAAAGATTGTTACACGTCTGTATTACTTATTTCTTAAGTGATGCGAAAATGATATAAACATGTGCTCACCTATCATCAGTTATTCTAAAGTCTAATTCTTTTCAAAGAGGTGCGTATATGCGCATTCATCTGGAACCTATTGGTATCATTAAAAAAGCTGGAAAATACTCAGAGATAATGATTTATTCTGATTTCGAGCAAGTTGTCAAAAATGTCATATCAAAAATAGGCAACGAAATCAGCGGGCAGAAATTACTTATTGTACATAAGAACAGAAGTTCTGATGAAGATGGACATCAAGTACAAATAACAAAAGCAGATCTTGTAGAAAGAGTAGGAAATATCCTAAAGATAGGAAAGATAGATGCTGCTGATGATTCAGTCATTGATGTAAGACTGGATACCAGCGAAACAAGTAAGAATATCTGATAACTGTATACTTTCATGGGAACAGACATTGGCGAACTTTTAAAAAAACAATCGGTAGAGATATCCGAATTGTCTCATAAAGTTGTTGCTATTGATGCGTACAACACTCTATACCAATTCCTAAGTATAATAAGACAGAGGGATGGTACACCACTTAAAAATTCCAGAGGACAAACTACATCTCACCTTTCAGGTATTCTTTATCGTATGAGTTCTCTTATTGAAAATGGAATCAAGCCTGTTTTTGTTTTTGATGGAAAACCCTCCCCTTTAAAAAATCAAACTATAGAAAAGAGGATATCCGCCAGAGAGATAGCTGCTCTAAAATGGGAAGAAGCAAAAGAAAAAGGATTGCCGGAAGATGCTTATATGTATGCTCAAGCATCTTCGAGGATCACTCAGGAAATAATTGATGATTCAAAAAAACTTCTTATAACTATGGGTATTCCTTGGGTGGATGCTCCATCGGAGGGAGAAGCCCAGGCTGCACATATGGTGATCAAAGGTGATGCAGATTACGTTGCATCACAGGACTACGATTCATTATTATTTGGGGCACCTCTTGTTGTAAGAAATCTTGCAATTACAGGTAAACGTAAACTACCAAAGAAAAACATTTTCGTGGATGTCAAGCCAGAAGTAATTAAACTTTATGAAAACCTGGAAGAATTGAAGATCAATCAATCACAACTTGTAGATATAGCATTATGTGTAGGAACCGATTACAACCAAGGCCTTGAAAAGATAGGACCTAAAAAAGCATTAAAACTTATAAAAGAGTACGAAAACATTGAAAATTTATTGAAGGCTATCGGACAAAATATAGATCAATTACAGGAAATCAAGAAAATTTTCCTAAATCCCACTGTAACAGATAACTATTCTCTGGAATGGAAAAGACCTGACATTGATTCAATTATCTCATTCCTTTGTGAAGAACATGATTTTTCAAAAGATAGAGTGATAAAAGCCTGTGAGAAACTGGTAACTATTAATAAGCTTGGACAAAGAACATTAGATCAATGGTTTTAAAATGATCTTTTAAGGAGTGACATTCCTGTCATCTCCACTGGTTTTGGAATCTCTAGGATCTCAAGCATTGTGGGTGCAATATCTGATAATTTTCCCTTGTGAATTTGTAAATCTGGCTCATTAGAGACATAGATACAACGTACTGGATTAGATGTATGAGCTGTATGCGGAGCACCTGAAACCGGATCTATCATCTTCTCAGCATTTCCATGATCGGCAGTAATAATAACAGAACCATCTTCTTCTAACACAGCATTCACCACTTTACCTACACAGGTATCAACAGTTTGTACCGCCTCTACAGTTGCATCAAACAAACCTGTATGTCCCACCATATCCATATTAGCATAATTCACTATTATGACATCATAGAACCCTGATTTGAGTCGTTCTACAAGCTCATCAGTTATCTCATAAGCACTCATTTGAGGTTTGAGGTCATAAGTACTAATTTTAGGAGACGGTATTAATAAGCGGTCTTCACCAGCATTCTGCTGCTCTACTCCGCCGTTGAGGAAAAAAGTAACATGTGCATATTTTTCTGTCTCAGCTATTCTTAATTGCTTAAGACCATGTTTGCTGAGAACCTCACCAAGAGTATTCTTAATGCATTCTGGGGGAAAAACAAGAGGTAAATCTAATTTTTCATCATATTCTGACATACACACATAATGGACATGTGGATGAAGCTTTCTTTCAAAACCCTCAAAAAATTCATTTACAAACGAGTAAGTCAACTGACGTGCTCTATCTGGTCTAAAGTTAAAAAATATTACTGAATCATTGTCTTTAACCGTTGCAACTGGTTGTCCATATTCATTGATGATTACCGTGGGTTGCACAAATTCATCAGTCTCACCCCTTTTATATGCATCTTTTATAGCCAAAATGGGATCTTTAGACTTTATACCCTCACCTAAGACTAATGCATTATAAGCGAGTTTAGTCCTATCCCAGCGTTTATCTCTATCCATGGCATAGTATCTTCCAGAGATGGTAGCAAATATAACATTTCCTTTCTTGGAATAATTCTCCTGAAATTTTTCCATATCGTCTAAAGCCTGTCTGGGTGGAACATCCCTTCCATCGAGAAAAGCGTGAACATAGACCTTTGAAATACCCATTTTTTCAGTAAAATCTATCAACCCTTTCAAATGGTTCATGTGACTGTGCACGCCTCCATATGAGAAAAGACCCATTAAATGAAGGTTAGAATTATGTACTTTAACATTATTTATTGCTTCTTTAAGTACGGAATTTTCATAAATAGCTCCACTTTCAATTGCCCTGTTTATTCGCGTTAGATCTTGGTACACAATTCTTCCTGCACCAATATTGAGGTGACCAACTTCAGAATTACCCATCTGGCCTGTGGGAAGACCAACACTTTCTCCTGAAGCTTCCAAAAAGGTGGAAGGATATTTCTTTATAAGAGAATCAAGAACTGGAGTCTTGGCTGCTAGAACTGCATTTCCAACTGGATCTGGGTTATAACCCCATCCATCAAGAATTATGAGTACTAAAGGTTTTTTAGATAGTGACATATTGTAGTGTAAACGTAGTTATTTGTATTAAATACTCTGTCTACAATTATAATCTAATTAGGAATAAGATAAATAATATTATATATAATACGTAGATTCATGCTTAATGAAAGAAGGTAAAATTGAT
>JACIVZ010000049.1 GCA_014361205.1 Methanomethylovorans sp.
TTACGTTTTACTCTGAAATTGTACATCTGGAGCAGATCATTTAGATTAGGCAGGTTATATAATGGCAAAAAAAATAGTTAAACATAAGGTTCAGGATTTAATTAATTATCATGAGGATAATAAATCATCTGTATTACAGTTCAGTTTTTATGATAAATATCTCCTGCTGCTTATTGTTATAACTGCAATCGGTGCTATTCTGCGTATATATAATCTTGGATATCAATCCATCTGGTTGGATGAAGGTGCAAGTTTTGGTTATATTAAAGAGACCTTTGCAGGAACCTGGACACAAGCCGTAGAAGCCAAACAGGCACCCCTACATATGATAATTCTGCATTTTATGAACTTATTCAGTTCCAGTGAGTTTAGTTTGAGGCTCCCTTCTGCAATATTCGGGACTCTTACGATACCTGTTATATATTTCACAGGCAAGTCACTCTTTGGTAAAAAAGAAGGTATTGTTAGTGCCTTTTTGCTTGCTATCTCCATGATGCATCTGTGGTATTCTCAGGAAGCCCGAATGTATGCACAAATGCTTTTATTTGCCTCTCTGTCCCTATATTTCTTTTATGTTGCAGTTAACGGTAATAGAAATAGCTGGATACTATATGTAATTTTTTCAGCACTGGCTTTCTATTCCCATTATTATGCAGTGTTTGTATTCCTTCCTCAAGTTGTCTTCTATTTATTGTTCCATGTTGCTGTTCCTCTATATAAAAAGAAATTTATTTCTTTGTGGGATGTTCCAGCCTTTAAACAATTTTCGTTAGCCATAATAGCTCTTTTTATCTGTGTTTTGCCATTGCTGATACCATTCATAAGCCAGGCTATATCAAGAACCTCTGGTACTCCTACATGGGGTGTCGGACAATCGGCAAGCTTTATACCTATAATGCTTGTGGAATTCAGTACCAGAGTACCATCATCATCAGTAATCTTCATAATTTTGTTCATTATTGGTCTTGTAGTCTCGGCTACTAATCAAAAAGAACAATGTGCATATCTGGGTTTGTATTTTTTCATACCCCTCTTAATTAGCTACATACTTGCCGGGAGTATGCCTTTCAGTCCAAGATATCTTTTATTTCTCCTCCCAGTCTATCTGATGTTTGTAGCTAGGGGTGTTACGGCTATTGCCGGATGGCTGGCACCTTCAAAGAAGATAAGGGGTTCCTATGTTGATAATGGAACAAGTAACTTAATCATAGTTTCTATTGTGTTTTTCCTGCTTATTCTTACAATTCCACTGCTATCTAACTATTATACTTCAGCACAGAAAGAAGATTGGAGGTCAACGGCTGTCTATCTTTCAAGTCTGACTCAGCAGGGAGATGCTATTGTCCCTCTTCCCAACTATATGTGTCAGCCTTTAGTCTACTATTATTCTAACTCCAGTGACAATACTATTCTGGCAACAGGATATAGTAATGATGTTTCTTCGGTCTCTTCTTTATGTAAGCAGTATCAACGATGCTGGTTCCTTGTTACATGGGATATAACTGCAGCAAATCCTGATGGTTCTCTGTTGAAGTGGTTAGATAATAATACTTCTTTTGTGAATCAGGTAACTGGAATTTATATATTCACTTACCCAAAAATATGATGTCAAGGCTTCGTTTTTGACATCAGCTTTTGATTTTTAATCTCATGAGTGTCAGGAAAAATTTCCACATCTCTTTTTTAGACAGTTTAGAACTTCCAAGAGTCCTGTCTATGAACACAATGGGTGTTTCCCCTATAGTGAAACCTTTTTTATTGCAAAGAAAAAGCATTTCCTCAAGGAATGAATAACCATTGGATGTAATTGAATCCATCTCAATCTCTCTGAGTACCTTAGCAGTATAACATCTGTAACCACTTGTCATGTCTTTGACTCTCATCCCTAATATAGTGCTAGACAGCAGGTTTGCACCTTTACTCATGATACGTCTGTGCACCCCCCAGTTCTCGACTCCACCTCCATCTATGTATCTGGAGCCTACCACCACATCATATCCTTTAAGATGCATATCAATAAAATCAGGAATATATGCAGGATCATGTGACTGATCACAATCCATTGAAAAAACAAGGTCTACCATATTGTTTTCAACCGCATGCCTAAAGCCTGCTATATATGCAGTTCCAAGTCCCATCTTTCCTTCTCTGTGTATGACTTTCACTCTTTGCTCCATCGCAGCAATTTGATCTGCGATTTTTCCTGTGTTGTCTGGAGAATTATCATCCACAACTATAATATTCCCCTTCATATGATGATTGTCAAAGACATCTAAAAGTTTTTGTATCATCACAGGTAAGTTTTCTTTTTCATTGTATGTGGGAAGCACAATAGATACATACACTCATAGTCCTCTGTGGTTCATTTATATATGTTAATAATATTTATGTATAGTTAATAAGGATGGCTTATGCTGCAGGGTAAGCAGTTAATCTAACATAAAGTATATTTATTCCATGTTTAAAGTGAATAATTATAACTGAATTCTTAAGTACTATTAATTTTATCGTATGCACCATAATCCACAATACATTTCTAAATGTGATCATATGTCATACAGGATAATTGAGAAACGGGATATGGTGCACCAAGTACACTTGATGAAGGTGCTTGCGCCGGATGTGGCAAGAGCTGCAAAACCCGGGCAGTTCGTGATAATCAGAATTGATGAACAAAGCGAAAGGATACCTCTCACAATCGCTGATTATAATGTTGAAGAAGGTTCTGTGACCATTATTTTTCAAGAGATGGGTAAAACAACCAAGCAGTTAGCCACGCTTAAAGCAGGGAAAGAGCTTCAGGATTTCGTTGGTCCGTTGGGCACTCCTTCTGATATAGAAAAATTAGGTACAATTGTCTTAGTTGGAGGAGGAGTAGGTGTAGCTCCAATCTATCCGCAAGCTAAAGCTTACAAAGCGGCAGGCAATAAAGTTATAGCTATCATAGGTGCTAGGAGCGAGAATCTGCTGATCCTCGAAGATGAAATGAGGGCAATAAGTGATGAATTGATTGTATGTACTGATGACGGTACAAAAGGTCATCATGGTTTTGTAACTGAGATGCTTCAGAAACTGCTTGAAAGAGGTGAACATGTGAACAGGGTAGTTGCTATTGGTCCTGCTATTATGATGCGGGCAGTGGCAAGTGTAACAAAGCCCTTTAATGTTCAAACCATTGTAAGTTTAAATCCTATAATGATCGATGGAACGGGTATGTGCGGTGGCTGCCGTGTTTCTGTTGGTGGTATTACCAAGTTCGCTTGTGTGGATGGACCAGAGTTTGATGCTCATAAAGTCGATTTCAATTTACTCATGAACCGCCTTGCAGTTTACCGTAATGAAGAGAGTATTTCTCTCAAGAAGCATGAATGTACTTGCAGAGGTGATTAATGATGGCAGAAAGGCAGCCAATGCCCTTGCAAGATGCTGAAGAAAGGCGGAAAAATTTCAATGAAGTAGCGTTGGGTTATTCAGAGGAACAAGCAGTTGCTGAAGCTTCACGCTGTCTGCAATGCAAGGATCCAAAATGTGTAAAGGGATGTCCTGTAAATATTGATATTCCAGCTTTCATTGCCAGTATTGCTGAAAAGGATTTCGATAAAGCCATTAAGATTATAAAACTTACCAATGCTCTTCCGGCTGTATGCGGGCGTGTATGCCCTCAGGAAGTACAATGTGAACAGTACTGTGTACTTGCAAAAAAAGGGCAACCTATAGCTATTGGTCGCCTTGAACGTTTTGCTGCAGACCATGAAAGTAATATGGGTATTGAACCGCCAAAGAAAGCAACACCTACAGGTAAACGTGTGGCTGTGGTAGGTTCAGGTCCGGCAGGGCTTACAGCTGCTGCAGATCTTGCAAAGGCAGGACACGCTGTGACTATTTTCGAATCATTACACGAGCCCGGTGGAGTCCTAACTTATGGTATTCCTGAGTTTCGTCTCCCTAAGGCTATAGTCCGGCAGGAAGTTGAATATATAAAAAAGCTTGGTGTTGATATTAAAGTAGACTATGTGATCGGAAGGATCAAGACATTGGATGAACTAAGGGAAGAATTTGATGCAGTATTTTTAGGAACAGGCGCAGGACTTCCCAATTTTATGGGTATAGAAGGTGAAAATCTCAATGGTGTTTATTCTGCCAATGAATTCCTTACCCGTGTAAATCTGATGAAAGCTTTCCGTTTCCCAGAATATGATACTCCTGTCAAACGAGGTAAGAAGGTCGTAGTTGTAGGTGGGGGAAATGTAGCAATGGATGCTGCAAGATGTGCACTGAGGCTGGGTGCGGATGAGGTCAGCATTGTCTATCGCCGTGGAGAAGATGAACTGCCTGCACGCAGGGAAGAAGTGGAAAACGCTAAGGAAGAAGGTATTATATTCAGGCTGCTCACAAATCCTGTTCGCATATTGGGCGACGATAAAATGAATGTAAGAGGTGTAGAGTGCATTAAAATGGAACTAGGTGAGCCTGACGAATCAGGAAGGAGAAAACCTGTATCTGTGAAGGGTTCAGAGCATGAGATAGAAGCAGATATGGTGATAATAGCCATAGGTACGTCTCCAAACCCTATTATATTTACAGGTTCCAAAGGTCTTAAATCAACATCTAAAGGCACAATTATAATCGATGACTCTGGTATGAGCTCACTTTCAGGCGTGTATGCAGGGGGGGATGTGGTGACAGGTGCTGCAACAGTGATTAGTGCTATGGGTGCAGGAAAATTAGCAGCACAGACTATCAACAAATATCTGTCTGAACAATGAGCTCATATCATCATATGATCTAAATTTCTTTTTTTGATCTGATTGCAATGATACACGGGAACAAGTACTTGGGGTTTACAGGCAGACCTGCACTAAAGAAGATACCATCACAGGTTCAAACAAGATATCCAAAATCTTGGAAAACTTATAGTACCAAGATGCAGCATCATATTTTCTGGTGTCATTATTGCAATGTTCCTTTGTTAAAGTCTACTTGTGATACATGTCATTCACAGGGCAGCTGTCTTAATTTATCACCTCCAGGTGACATAAGATTCTGTTCAGCTTATGAAAAGGAAGTAATCAATAATCTTTTGTTATCAGCTTTTGGATGTAATCCGTTTGAAGATCGTTTGGTGTTCCTGAACAAAACTACAGGTGATGACAAAATAGACGAAGTGATTGTTGATGGCTTGCATATAGGTGTACTGCGTTTTGATATGAAGTTATTGGAATATGTTTTTGATTTGTCTCTTGAAGGTGCAAAGGTTTTTGCAGAGCAAACCAAAAATAAGACAGCTGAAATTAGAAAAGTTTCCAGTCACCTAAGTGGTAAAAAAATAAAGGCAGAACAGATTCTAAAAGTTAGCGATGATATCAAAAAAGGAGAAAATATAATAATAAAATGTGGCAGTTTAATTGGAGTTGGGGTGGCTTATTATGACAGTATTGACTTTAAAAGTTCAAAGGATGCTGTATTGCGCGTCAAGAAGCTTGATGGGCAAAAAATTTTGTTGAGTAAACGTATCTCTTCGATACAAGATGTACTAAAAGCAAATACAAGTCACATGGAAAAAATATCAAGAGATGCAAAAAACGTGATTAAGGGTGTTGTTAGCCGCAAGGAATACATTGATCTGCCTGTACATGTTTCTTTCAGTGGCGGAAAGGATAGCTTAGTTGCGCTTGATCTCACTCTCAATGCTCTAAAAGGAAGGGAAATCAGAGCTTTTTTTGTGAATACAGGTATTGAATTTCCTGAAACAGTGAAATTCGCACGAAATTTTTGTTCAACTCATGGCATAAAACTTCAAGAAGCAAGTGCACAGAATGCTTTCTGGGAAAATCTGGATAAGTTTGGTCCCCCTGCAAAGGATATGCGCTGGTGTTGCAAGGTCTGTAAGCTTGCTCCTGCAAACAGACTTATTGAAGAATCATCATTTAAGGGACAGATGTGCCTAACTGTTGATGGCAAAAGAAGATATGAATCTTTTTCAAGAGCTGCGATTTCTGCAAGTGAGACGAATCCTTTTGTTCCTGCTCAGCTCAACATTTTCCCAATCCGTGATTGGAGGGCGATTGAGGTCTGGTTATACATATATGGAAGAAACCTTGAATATAATCCTCTTTATGATAAAGGGTTTGAAAGAGTAGGCTGTTATTTGTGCCCAGCTTCTCTTTCTGCTGAATATCAGCTTTTTTCCCGCCTGCATCCCGATCTTCATGCACGCTGGCATACATACCTGATGGAATGGGCTGGCAAAAAAGGCCTTCCAAAATCATTTGTGGATCATGGTTTTTGGCGCTGGAAAGAACTTCCTCCAAAAATGCTCAGGCTTGCAGAAGAGCTTGGTTTAAAATGTAATGTTTCCTCAATACCTGAAAATTTCAGTGTAGAGTCTGTCAGCGGTGTTTCACCCTGTACTAACGGGGGATTTACAATCGAGGCTAAAGTTAAGGGTATTTCTCTCCAGGATGCGGCAGATGTTCTGCACATTATAGGTAGGATAAAGATTTCAGAGCCCATGGGGATGCTGCTTGTAAGGGCTTCTAATGCAACTGTTAAGTTCTTCTCTTCAGGTAACTTGCTGGTTACTGCAGATAAGGAGGAAAAAGCTAGTTCAGTATTTCGAGATGTTATTTTGGAGTTTATAAGAGTAAGCATGTGCACAAGATGTGGTATCTGTCAGGGAGTCTGTCCGGTGGATGCTATCGAAGTTGATGATATGCGGGGGCTCTATATAAGCGATGCTTGTACAAAATGCGGAAAATGCATTAAATCGTGTGTCATCCTCAAATATGCTCCTTGTAATTTTCCGGGAATTCAGCAGAGTATTCAAAAAGAGTGAAGCTTTAATACTTTTATTTTAATTATATAACATTTACAAAATAAAAACTATATGATGTGTATAAATGCAATTAGGTCAATTAGATGGTATTTCTGTCCTTATATCTTCCCGAATGAAGATAAGTGTTGTTTTGATTCTCATATTGCTTTCATTGATTCTCGGGTTTATTTTTCTTCCTCTTGCAGATGGTATCGTTCTGGGTCTGGTTTTAGCATATATAGCACGTCCCATATATCTCAAGCTGCATCGTTATAAAAGGTTCGGTGCCCTCGTAGCAACTCTTGTCATCGTCATACCGATAGTTTTGATACTGGGTTCAGGCATTTTTGAAATTCTAAGATTTATTGGTTGGATATTCGATAATCAGGCTGTATTTATTAATCATCTGTTCGATTTTGTCAAATCCATAAATGTACCTCAGGAATACAATCAACAGATTCGCCAGATTATATGGAATATGTCAACTTCATTGCTTCCTCTTTTAAGCAGATTTGATTTATTATCTTATGCAAGGACCACTGTAATGTTTATTCTCAATTTGGTGATTTCTGTATTGATATGTTATTTCCTTCTGGCGGATGGTTATCAGATATATCAGAACCTTATGACATTAATGCCAGAAGACAATCGATTCTGGCTAACACAGTACATAAATCATTTGGATCTCATACTGAAAGGGATCTTCATTGGCAATGCATATGCTGCTTTATTTGTTAGCATCACTTCTCTGGTTGTTTTCTATGTATTCGGTTTCTCTCACATCCTGGCACTTGCAACCCTCATTTTCATCGCATCGATCATTCCTCTTTTTGCGGGGTATATGGTACTTCTTGCTCTTGCTGTGCTGCGGTATTTCCAGATGGGTCTTGAAGCGGCTTTAATCTTCTTTGTGGTATCTTCCGCGATTATTTATCTGCCACCAGAATTCATTCTGCGCCCTTACCTGGCAAGCATGCAGTCTAAAGTCCATCCTATGTTAATAATGCTTTCTTTTCTCGGGGGTGCGTTCGTAGGAGGTATAGCAGGTTTCTTTTTGGCTCCTATAGTTCTCGCCTGTCTTATAGCTGCCTACAGGGTCCATATGGAAACCCGAGTATACGAGGAAAAGAAGAAGGAAGAGCTTACTGTCTAAAATAAATCTATTAATGTATAAATAGATTTATAGGTTTTTCTTTAAAAAGGTTTATAAGGATTGTTAAATCTAAGTCTACAAGTAATTTCAGGTAATTTTCCAGGTGAAATCATGCAGTTATTGCTCATTCATTCTGATTACATTGAATATGAAGTGAAAAAAAGCACTCAAGTGGCAGAGGCGATTGAAGATAGTATGAAGTGTGGAAGACTGGAAGATGCACTCACAGTTTTCATCGCCGTGGAGAAGGAAGATGAAGTAAATCCACATGAAGTTGTTAAGAAAGGTGTTTCTGAGGTAGAAAAGGTTGCAGAGCAGGTAAAAACTAGCAATATCATGCTTTACCCTTATGCTCACTTAAGTGCGAATCTTTCTTCTTCCAAAGTTGCAGTTCAGGTACTTACAGCCATGGAAAAAGAACTTTCTGAAAGGTATTTTGTAAAAAGAGCTCCTTTTGGCTGGTACAAAGCGTTTAAGATCAGTTGTAAAGGTCATCCACTTTCCGAGCTTTCAAGATCAATATCTGTGCAGAACAAAGAAGGTGTTTCCACTGTCTGCTCTGCAGAAGAAAAACCAGAAGTGGTTTCTGAAGCCCTCAAAGCTGAGAGCACAGCTAAGTCCTACTGGCGTATTCTCACACCCGAGGGGGAGCTTCATGAAATTGAGGATTTTGATTTCAAAGGTTATGATAACCTTAGAAAGTTTGTGGATTATGAGATTGCCAAGAAAAGGGAAGTTGAGCGTGCTCCTCCTCATGTTGAGCTGATGCGCAGGCTTGAAATAGCTGACTATGAGCCAGGTTCTGATTCCGGAAACATGCGTTTTTATCCGAAAGGTCGATTAATAAAGTCTTTACTGGAAAATTATGTTGTTGACGAGTCTATAAAAGTTGGAGCTATGGAAGTGGAAACCCCTCTGATGTATAATATGAATCATCCAACCCTGAAGAAGTATCTTGACAGATTCCCTGCAAGACAGTATTCTATAGAATCAGATAAGAGGCAGCTTTTTCTGAGATTTGCTGCGTGTTTTGGTCAGTTCCTGATAAACCATGATATGACTATGTCTTACAAGAACCTTCCACTGAAAATGATTGAACTTACACGCTATAGTTTCCGTAAGGAACAAAGGGGGGAACTTGTGGGTCTTCGCCGTCTGAGAGCTTTCACAATGCCTGATATGCATACGCTCTGCTATGATATGGAGCAGGCTATTGCTCAGTTTGATGAACAATACAATATGTGTATTCGTATTCTAAATCAGATAGGTATTGAGGTGAAAGATTTCGAGGTAGCCATAAGGTTTACCAGAGATTTTTATGAAGAAAACAAAGCTTTCATCACAAACCTTGCCCGCACTGTAAACAAACCTGTTCTTGTGGAAATGTGGGATAAGAGGTTTTTCTACTTCGTGCTCAAATTTGAGTTCAATTTCGTAGATGCTCTGGCAAAGGCCAGTGCCCTGTCCACAGTCCAGATAGATGTGGAAAATGCCGAACGCTATGATATTAAATTCGTTGATGTTGCCGGTGCAGAGAAGCGTCCTATTATACTGCACTGCTCTCCAAGTGGGGCTATAGAACGCTGTATCTACAGTTTGCTGGAAAAAGAAGCTATGAAAGCTGAACGTGGTGAGGTTCCCATGCTTCCTGTATGGCTTTCTCCTACTCAGGTTAGAATTCTACCGGTATCTGAAAAACATCTTGAGTTTGCAAAGCAAATTGCTGATAAGTTACATTGCCGCGTGGATATAGATGATAGGGAAGATACTGTGGGAAAACGTATTCGTGAAGCAGGACGTGAATGGGTTCCTTATGTTGTTGTCATCGGGGATAAGGAATTAGAGACAGGTCGCATAAATGTAACCATCAGGGAGGAATCGCAGGCAAATCGTCCAAAGACAATGGAGATGTCTCCAGAAGAACTTGATTCCAGGATACAGGCACAGACAGCAGGTTTACCTTTTAGACCGATTCCGCTTGCAAAGATGCTTTCACTAAGGCCAAAGTTCATATAAGATATTTCCCGAATACCCTTTCATGGAAAATGAACGTGTGTTTGCAGAAGTTTATGTATGTGGAAGGGTACAGGGGGTCTTTTTCCGTCAGTTCACAAAAACCACTGCACAGGAACTTGGCATTGTAGGTTATGTGCGCAACCTGCCGGATGGCTGTGTCCAGGTGGTAGCGGAGGGACCTAAGAACTCTATCGAAGTATTTATAGAGAGGCTGAGGTTAGGTCCTCCTATGGCACGTGTAGATTCTCTCAAAATTGAATGGAAAAAATCTTCTGATAAATTTACAGATTTTATTATAAAAAGATGATATTTCAAACAGCTTATTAAATTATGCCTTATATCTAAAAAATAACAACTCAACAGGGAACTGTGGGATATGAGCAACGTAGTAATTGTTAGATACGGTGAATTAGCATTGAAAAGTCCTGGTGTACGGAACCATTATGAAAAGATTCTCATGCGTAATATTTCAGCTATGCTGGATCAGTGTGGGGTGGTGTATTCAGGTCTGACCCGGGAATGGGGAAGAGTTTTTATTCATACATCAGATGAAAGAGCTGTAAATGCTGCAGCTAATGTTTTTGGTGTAGTGTCCGCATCTTTTGCTGACAGCGTTGATGCCACTCTTGAGGCAGTATCTAAAAAATGTGCGGATATTGGAGCTAAATTTATTGAGGAAGGTGAATCTTTTGCTATACGAGCCCGAAGAACAGGTAATCATGAATTTTCTTCTCAGGATATAGGAATCAGATGTGGGGATGCAGTCTGGGAACGTTTGATACTGGAAGGCAAAACACCTGTAGTGGATCTTACATCACCAGATAAGGAAATTTTCGTAGAAATACGTCAGAAAGAAGCTTATGTGTTCACAGAAAATTTAAAAGGTGTAGGAGGTCTTCCCTTGGGAACTCAGGGAAAAATGGTTGCTCTTGTTTCAGGTGGTATAGACTCTCCTGTAGCTGCTTGGTTAATGATGAAAAGAGGTGTTGAGATCATTCCCATATATTGCAATAATGAACCATATGCAGATGAATCTACGAGGCAGCGTGCACTGGATTGTATAAAAGTGTTGCAGCAATGGGCTCCAGGTCATCCTTTTAAAATATATGAGATTCCTCATGGGCACTCACTAAAAACTATTGTACGGCAATGCTCCAGAAATAAAACATGTGTGCTTTGCAAAAGAACGATGTACAGAATTGCTTATGAAATTATGAAACGTGAAAGTGCTGCGGGGGTTATAACAGGTTCTTCTCTGGGACAGGTAGCTTCCCAGACTGCTAATAATATGTATGCAGAACTGTATGGGCTTGCTATACCTCTATATCATCCTCTGATTGCTTTTGATAAGACTGATATAATTAATCTTGCAAGGAAAATAGGTTCATATGATGTTTCTGTAAGACAGGCGACCTGTTGTTCAGCTGTTCCTGAAAAGCCCTTGACAAATGCAGAATTCGACTCTTTGCAGACTGAAGAGAAAAAAATTGATATCGATGATCTCGTAATCTCCTCTGTTTCCCAAGCAAAAGTATTCAAACTATGATTTGTGCAAAATCTATCTTATCTTTGAACAGATACACTGCTTATATATTTTATTACTTTTTTACATTCTCGTCTTTCTGATCCTTATTATAATGATGATAACCGATTTTATCTTTCTGATATCTTGAATTTAACTATAATCGATTACAAAACACTTATATATTTTGATAACATATGCACAGAATAGGCGCACAGAGTAGCAACAACATGAATTTCTAGCACAAATTTCATCCTTTATCTCTCGTCCATTCCCTCAAAATTCATGTGCGCCTGCTTCTAATTTTTATTTCAAGCTTTGAAAAATTATCCTTAGTTCTCTTTTTTTCCATGTGTTGCATGATTTAGGCAATAAGTTTTATATAAAGATATGTATAATTTTAAACTATAACTTTTATCCAATGACATCCGAAGTTGTGACTTTATGAGTAAATTTCCATGGGAGCAGTCAGGTTCAAAGAAAGTGGAAGACCCGCATACTACTATAAATACTGGGCAAGATGTACCACCTTTTGCTGCAGAGGTTTCAGTCCCTGATATTCTTCAGAAAGCTTTTTCAGAAGGCTTGATTCAAGAGACCACAGTATCTCATCTTTCATCCGAAACCCCGCCTTCTAAGCCCCCGTCTTTTGAATCCTTCCCTCCAATTTCTGAGGGTGTACTGGATCTTAATTCTCTGCAGTCTGATAAAAATAGTTCATCACTTCCCATTAAGCCTTTAACAATTAATGAAAAAAATGAGTCATTACCTCCCTTTTTATCTGAAGGACCATCTATGTTGCTTTCAGATTCTACTCTTGAGATTAAAGATAAGCCGAAGGTGACCACACCTAAGAAAAAACCATTACCTGTTTTTGAAATAGAAACGTCTGATAATGATTTAAGTGGTGATGATCCCATATTTTCTTCAATTAAAGGAAACAATGATGGCTTAAATGTTTTAACACTTTCATCTTCTGGTACAAATACAAAAAAGCAAGAATCTTTTACCGATCCTACTTTTTCGGCACCCTCTGAAAACATTATTTCTTCTTTTCCTAAAGAATCTCCTTTCATTGACAGTATGGCTTCATCTGAAAATAATACAAATCCGCCCGAAAGCGCAGAAAAAAAATTATCACAACTTCAGGCATCTATTCCTTCAAATCGACCTAATCTCACAGGAAACCAAACTAATATTACAGGTTTAGATAATCCATTCGATTCTATTCCACAAAATAACACGGGCTCTCCTTTTCCAGGATTTCCCTCTTCTTTTAAGGAATCTGATAGTTCTGTAATTAACAGTTCCAGTGCTGAAAGGTTTTCTCCTCAAGAAGCTAAATTGTCTGTTTCTCCTGATCCATTTAATACAGTTTCTGATAAATCTCCCTTCGCAGATAATGTTCCTTCATGTGATCCCTTTGCATCTCTGTCCAATCCCAATGTTGGAGGTTCTGCTCCATTTGGTTCGGTTCCATTCCAGCCTTCTGGAGTTAATGCACAATTTTCAGGGAATCTTTTTCCAGGTTCGATGAATACTTTGCAAGGGAAAAAAACAGTTATTATCAGCAAAATAGATGATATTTCCAAAAACTTAGCAACAGGCGTAACTGATCTGGCAAATTTTATTTTTTCAAATGTCCGGCATCTTACTAAAGGTCAAAGTCTGCTGGAAAAAATGGAAAAAATAAAGGAAGGCAAGGTTTACAAAAAAGTCAATACTTTTCAGGAACCTCAAGCTTCAGCATATCAAAGCGGAATTAAAGCAAAAGAGTCTTTATCTGAAGTTTCTTATTCTTCTCCTTTTGAAGCAGGATCTGCTTTTGCACCACCTTTTGTACCAGATGGCAGTGCAGATGTTTCGTCATTATCAGCTTTCCAATCATCACGACCTGACATCACCAAAGATGATGATTTCAGTAAGTTTACAAACGATTTTGTAAAAGTTACTCCAGTGGAGAAGCCATTATATGATTTTCCTGAGGCACTTAAAGTCGATAGTGCTCCTCAGCCAAAAATTCCTGCATTTGATGAAAAGATGAAAGTTACTGAAAACGGGTCGAACAATACAGGAAATTGCAGATTCAATAATGAACGTACAGAGGGTTCTTTGTCATCAGGTATTAGAAGCTCCGTTGAATGTGCTTCGGTCAGCTCCAAGGATCTGGATGATATTAGGGAGAAGCTGGAATTGTCAGCAGCGAACATTGCTCATGTTTATGAGATGTATGAGGAGCTTTCAGATAAATTGTCTGCGATGGGGGATTCTGTGCAATCCTTGCAAAGTTCTTCTGAGAATATTGTAAAAGCAACAGGTTTAAAATTTGATAACCTTGAGGAGCGTATAGTTAAGCTGGAATCACATCTTTCCGGGATAGAACAACAGGTATCTCATGTTCAGTCTGAAAATAGCAGCTTCATTTCGAGTCTTAACATTATTGAAAAGCATATATCGGAACTTGTAGACTCCTATACGGCTCTTGTTTCTAAAATGCAGGAAAATGCCCAGGAAACTGATGAACGTTTATCTGTTCTTTCAGGTAGGGTAGGTTCAATGGAGAACTTTGTTCAAAGAATCGCAAATATGGAGAAATCAGGGGCAGAAATGTCTTTAGCTGTGCAGGATATGCAAGGCAACGTTTCAAAGCTTATGCAAGATATTTCAAATGTTTCAGCTGCACAGGCTGAGATAAAAGATCAGATGCAGGAACTTTCCCGATATACAGAGGAAGAGCTCAAAAAAATAGGTGCAAGAGGATATAAGGTGGCAGGTCAGAGCATACAGCTTGCCCACATAATGAAAAATTCCACAAGTATGAAACTGTGTATGGAATGGCTGGAGTTCCTGATGGAACTTGTGGGTCGGAATAATCTTCCTGATATTCTTTCTTACTATGAGGAGCTGGGGTGGATCACAGAAGAAGTGCGCATGGAACTCATGAGATATGCAGAAGGCATTGATTTCTATATGGAGAAACCCGACTGGAAACTCACTCCTGATGATCATGTGAAGTCTATCTGGTTCATTGAGAACCTTGCGGGGATAAAAGTGGACAAGAACAAGCTATCAATTATTGACCGGGATATTGAGAAAGTAAAGAAAGGTCAGGAGATATATAATATCTAAGAAAAATACTTCTTGATGAACTATGAATTTCATGAACACTGAATCTGCTTTACAGAGTGTAGCTTTACAGAGTGTATAATTATAATTGTTAATCTATTTATAACAATCAAATATTGGCTTTGTAGAAAACCTACTTTTAATTTTATTTTGACCTATTAATTTAAAAAGGATAAATCCCCTGAGTATTCTCTGCCACCAAAAACACAGAGGGGATGATTG
>JACIVZ010000005.1 GCA_014361205.1 Methanomethylovorans sp.
GTAAGTATTGCTCCTGATTCAGAAGTAATTGTTGGATTGAAATTGTCTATTTCTATAAAGAAGAATACTTCTGCTAAAAATATTGCTAAAATCGTTAATAAAAGAAATATTATTATATTCTGGAGTGAACCACTGCTCTTTGCTCCTCCATAATTAACTGTCAAAAGTAATAAACCTGAAACTGTAGCTATAAAATAGATTGATATTGGATATAATTGTTGAAAATATTCTGCCAAACCTATAAGTGCAAATGATCCTTTGAATATCAAAGCAATCCATGAACCAAGACCAATAATAGATCCAAAAGCAGCACCCATTGTTCTGCTAATATAATAGTAACTTCCACCCGCCATAGGCATACCTGTTGCCAGTTCAGCCATACTTATAGCTGTAGCTATAGATATAATGCCTCCAATTAAAAAAGAGAATATTGCTCCTGATCCTGCATTTGTGTAAGCTATTCCGGGAAGAATAAATATGCCGGCTCCAATCATAGTCCCTACACCAATTGCAAAAGTTGAAAAAAAACCCAGACTACGTCCTAATCTCTCTTTTGTTTCTATTGTAGCCTTTGTCAGTATAATCCCCCAACAAATTATTATAAATTAGTTAGTTTTGAGAAAAAATATTAAAGATATACGAAAATCGGCTCTGTAGAAAACCTCATTAACCATACAATTTTCTATGCCCTGAATATTTTCAAATGTACTCCTATAAATTGGTTGTATTTGCGGAATTAAACTGAATGATAGTGATTTTACGAGCATTTCTACAGAGCCCGAAAATCTGCAAATCATATTATAAAATAGTCCAGGGACACATGTAGTCATTTATTAGCACTTAAGCAACAATCAGATTTTAATGTTTCGATGTTTTACACTTTGAAAATAGAAGATACCATGACCGAAGTATGGCAGATTTAACTCCCTAGTGAATATCCTGTCTTCTTTTATTCATTTGGAGGATCTATATGGCAGATGTGTCATATACGTTTGATTAAAGTTATGTTGAAGACAATGCCAAAAAATACAAGAAGGAAGCGGCATAAAAGATTGAGGGAGCTATGGAGGGTTCATTACAATTATCAAAAGTTGTGGAATTTCATGAGGAAAGAAAATTTAATAATTTCAGTACATCTCCCACTGAAGAAGCTATATTGAGGCTTTAGGTCTAAATACTGATCTATATCGGTGAAGAGTGGGATCACTGGAAACAGATATTTAAATATGGAAGATTAAGAATAAACTGAGGTACAGGAAAATTTACAGCAAAATAAGGATACTACCTGCAAAAACAAATTTAAGAGAAATATTCATTATTGTACATACAGTAATTAAGCAACGATAAATAAATAAGGTGATGGAAATGACTTTGATCAAAACTTCTGATATTAAAGTGCCGTTAGACGTACCCATTGAGGCTCATGAAACGTATATTAGGAACTATATGGAAATTACAAAAAACACTGGTAGACTTATGCTCTTTGCAGGTGACCAGAAAGTAGAACATCTCAATGATGACTTTTTCGGGGAAGGAATTGCAGAAGATGATAATGATCCAGAACATTTGTTCAGAATAGCGAAACTTGGAAAAATAGGGGTTTTCGCCACACAGTTGGGTCTCATTGCAAGATATGGGATGGACTATGCAGACGTACCATACCTCGTGAAAATCAATTCAAAGAGCCATCTTATTCCTACAAAACAAATGGATCCCTTTAGTAATCAGTGGTATGAAGTATCTCAGGTAGCAGATTTTAGGGATAACAGCAAATTGAAGATACTGGGAGTTGGTTATACAATTTATTTGGGTAGCGAATATGAAGCTGATATGCTTGCTCAGGCTGCGCAAGTTGTTTACGATGCACATCAATATGGTATGATTACTGTACTCTGGATATACCCAAGAGGAGCCGCAGTAACTGATGAGAAGGATCCACATCTTATTGCCGGGGCTACTGGTGTGGGTGCTTGCCTGAATGCTGATTTCGTGAAGGTTAATTATCCAAAGAAGGAAGGTTGTCTTTCTGCAGAGATATTCAAGGAAGCAGTACGGGCAGCCGGCAGGACAAAAGTAGTATGTGCCGGGGGATCAAGTGATGAACCAAAGACTTTCCTGAAGAAACTCCACGACCAAATACATGTAAGTGGAGCTATGGGGAATGCTACTGGTCGAAATATCCATCAGAAACCACTTGATGAAGCTGTTAGAATGTGCAACGCAATTTATGCCATCACAATTGAGGATGCTACTGTAGAAGAAGCTTTTAAGATATACAAAGGGGAATAAAGGCTTTAATTAAGCCTTTATTTTAGTGAACCCTAAAATTTGCTGAGTTTCACACTGTTTTTTTAATGCTCAAAGTCAAAACCTAAGAGGAAGGTACCTGTGCCATGCGTTTGAGGCTGTCCCATCTTTTGTTTAAGATATTCATCTGTAGGAGGAGATGGCGATGCAAGAACAACATTACATATATATGGCAATTCCTCTACCTCAGCACAAGGTTTGGGTGGTAATACCACAATAAGGGGATCATTCTTAGGATCAATTGACCTGAGAAGATCCTTGTCATATATTACAATGTTACCGATGACCAGGTTATCCTTGCAGCTTTTAAGCTCATTCAGTTTACATTCATCATCCACATCTTCTCCAACCACACGATCATGATGCATTAGCACTACATTGGGACAACTTGGCCATACATACTCCATATTAGTTGTAAAGGGGATCACTACATCTCTCTTGAGTACTTCTTTAATACCCCGGTTATCTCCACGCCCAAGACCCATAAGGGTCATGTCGTCTGCTTTTTTTTCAAGTTCCTTAATAATTTCCCTGTCCTCTTCACAAAGTACGTAAGTTTCTCCCACCCCTTTTATTTCTTTGAGACGCTGTTGAACCTTATCAATAATTTCTTCGTGCTGCATCGTAGTACCTCCTTTTAAAATTGTCATCTTACAATGAATGTTATGTCAATGTTTCATTATTTAAGCATACCGCAATATTTCATTTCATATCAACTTGAAAACCAGTAAAAAGGTATATAAGATGATATTCGAGATTATATCTGGTATAATTATGACCGACGTTAAAGTAAACTCAAGAATATGTGGCTTTGTCCACAGAATCAGTGGCAAGCTTGATGGCAAGAACATTATAATAGATATTGATACACCATGCAAGAAAGTTGCATTGCTTTCACACATGGAGATTCCTATAAAAGAGCTTTATGAACCTTTTTATAATGACAATCAAATATTTGATAAAATCAAGGAGGCAAAATGGTGCTCTACATGTCTTGTACCCTGTGGTATAATGCACGTATGTAGAATGGATATAGGTACTATTTCCAAAACACTTGCAAAGAGTTCCGGCAGTATCAGCATTGAGTTTGAATAAGGATGATCATTTGATCAATTTTAACAAGCCCACTTTAGGTTCATAGCAATCTCCTTTATCAAGTAGAGATCTGAGTCCAGTGTCTGATATCTCTTCCGGTATACCCCTTAATTTTGCTTCTTCAATCAAAAAAGTGTACTGTACACCTTTACCCTTATCAAATTCTTCTAAAATTTGAAGAATTACATTTTCAGCATCAGACGTTTTTTTAATTTTGTTATATGAATTTTCTTTTATTGAAAGCAGACTTTCATGTATACTTTTTTTAAAGTCTGAAATGTATTTTTGATCTGTACCATAGAATTCAATAGCTTTAAGAGCATCTTCCCTTAACTTAGAATCAATTTCCTTTATTTCCCTTGATTCTATCAGATTTTTTCCACATTTATCAATCGATAAGAATTCATTTAATAAATCAAGTCTTTTCAGTGTAAATTCAGCTGTATCAATTACCCATCTATCCCTTATGGTACTATCGATGATGTTTATCTCCTCCGGTCTTATGGAGATAAAACCCGAACCTTTTTCAGGTTCATATATCTTAACTTTGCCCACCACAGCAACATAAGATGGAACTTCAATAGCTGAGAGAAATATAGAGGCTTCGGGCTGATATTGACCTGCATAGACTATAAAAACACCAGTTGGGTCGGCTATGCGAGCTTTCCACAGTTCACGCTCTTTCCCAACTTCTGAAATCAGATTCTCAACTTCTGTAATCACGCCTGTCACAAAAACCCTATTGATACGCAAACCAGTTGGAGATATCAACAGATTTGGATAATTGATGCCAGAAACATCATCATTTGAAGCGGTTGCAAAGCTCAATATAGAATCATTTAATTCTTTTGCGAACAACCTCTGGGCTACTTCTCTCTCAGCCATTATTGCAACCTTCCTCTGTAAATTTTGATAATAGACTTTCAAGGCGCGAAAAAGAATCATCTTCTGGTATCCAGGCTGACCTTGCAACAATGGTTGTTCCAAATTCATTCTTTGATGCATTACCTCTCACAGTTAGATACGTGCCTATAAGAGATCGCTTCATACTTTCATAAACTACGTCTTTTGAAAGAGATATTTTCATTATATCTTCAGCCTCAGCCATGGATTTCCCGAAGATTATCTCTGAGAGTTCTCTGTTCAACACTATATATACAGCTCCTGTACCATCATCAAGTATTGCTTTAATACGCATATCCTTGATTCCCGATACAGTACCATGTGCTCTACAAACACTATTCTGAATAACACGGCTACATATCGGACATCTCTCAATTAATCCCGAACCTGGGCGCACAGAAATGATATTTCCTGTTACTGTCACATCAAAGATGCCGTCTTTCTTCACAACAGAGGAAAGAGGGATGATGCTTGGCTCATTGCGTATAAGATCCATGTCAAAAATATTTTCCATAATTTCCCATGATGTATCATAAGAAAAATTCAAAGATGGTATCCCTCTTAAGAGTCTTACATGTGCAGCCTTGAAACTAATTGCAGTACCAATATCCACACCTTCCATTGATATCCAGGAAGTAAAAGGAAGTTTACCGGTTTCATCTGCAATGACTCCTTCGACAATTATAGTATCCTTGCCTTTGATACTTAAATTTCTATGATACATCTCAGTTATTATACCCTGTGAGCTTACAAGCATATCTGAAGAGTTTATTTCGATAATCTTTTTAAATTGAGTAAAAACTTGTTCATTTCTGGGAATAGATGAGTCTTCAGGAAGCTTTTCCACATATGAATGCTGTCCAAAATTAATTTCTATACGATTATTCCATCTTTTAGTAAAGGCATTGTGCACCCTGATGATATCTCCTTCTTTTAAACAAAAATCATGCCATGCAGTAAAAAAACAAACACCTGTTTCGTCTATGATTTTACCTGTGTGTAAGTTAAAGTTCTCACCTTTAATAACAACGTTTTTGTCCTCTATTGAAACAACCCTGCCTTTCAAGATAAAACATTTAGGTGCTTGAGAAATGTCCTTTATTTTAATTTCAACACCCTTTTTTGAATTAAATTTGTTGAAAACAATTCTCTTTGCTTCTTGAAGAGGTACACGGAACTTAAGAAGTTTATCAAGTTCATTTCTTATGTCGTCTTGATCTATTCCATCAAGCGTCTTTGCCATTTCTTCGATAAAAGACGCATATATATCATTCATCCATAATCTCCTTTCACTGAGGCTTTAAGATGCATGATACACTTGATAGGCAATAAACATATCCAGATTATATTCTGCTGGAAAGTTTTATCAGATAATAACAGCCATTTTAATAAAGGACTTGTGTGGATGTTGTTTTCTATCATAAGTCTTTATGAGAAAACAGGGGATAATCAAAATGTCAAAACTTGCAGTAGTTTATCTTAGCACCCAGGGAAGTACTCGGATGATGGCAGAAGCTATAGCTGAAGGGGCGAGGGAGAAACATATAGAAGTAAGAGTAGATAATTTCTACGAATGGGACCCAAAAGATGCTGCCACCTATGATGGCATAGCAGTTGGTTCGTCTACTTTCTATTATAAAATGCTTGAGCCTATATCCAAGTTCCTTGATCAACTGATAGCTGAAGGAGTGGAAGGAAAAATAGGTGCTGCATTTGGTTCTTATGGATGGAGTGGTGAAGCACCTATCATGATTGCAGAAAGAATGCGTGAATCTGGGATGAAAGTGATTGATCCTGTCCTCAGGGTACAATATGTCCCAAATGAAAAGGATTTAAAAGAATGTCTGCGTCTGGGGAAAGATATTGCCATAAACATTAAAAAAATGACTAAAAAAACATAATTTATTATTTAATTTCTTGAACAACAAAATATGGTTTATTAAACCAATCTTAGAAGACTATTTATACTATATTTGCCAAATTTTTCCTTTGTTTAAGACTTAAAGACAATAAAACAGTAATAATGCGTGAAGATAACTATTTATAATTTATTTTTCTAATTAAGTACTGATACCAATCTAATTATATAAGTATATGCTAAGATACGTATATGCTAAGGAGGATAAAAATGACTATAATACCACTTGCACCAATTGAAAGACTGATAAGAAGTGCCGGGTCTCAAAGAGTTAGTGAGTCTGCAGCAATTGCTCTTTCTGAAATACTCGAAGAATATGGACTAAATATTTCAAAAGAAGCAATAAAGCTGGCTGAACATGCCGGAAGAAAAACAGTAAAATCTGAAGATATCGCCTTGGCAAAAGATATGCTTTCCAAGAAATAACATATAAGAGATTGCTCTTCATACAAATAGGTTGAAGAGGTTTATTCCACCCAGCGTGACTGTTGTTACAATCAAACCTGCAATGAGCACACCTATGGTAATGGCAAAAAGTGCATGTCTGAAGCCAATACCAAAAACAAAGGCTGCAGCACACCCTGACCAGGCACCTGTTGCAGGGAGTGGAATAGCAACGAAAATTGCCAAGCCAAGAGTACCATACTTTTCAAAAGTTGCTGAATGGTTACGATGGGTACGATTAAATAACCAATTGAAAAATTTATCCCAAAACTTAAACCTTCGCAAATAGTTGGACACTGGCTCAAGATATAACAGAAGAGGTATTACCGGTATCATATTACCTATAACTGCCAGAATATAAGCTTGTGCAGGATGCATTTGATATTGGAGTATTGCAATGGGTATTGCACCTCTGAGTTCTGATACAGGTATGGAACTTAGCAGAATTGTAGCCAGCCAGTGAGGGAAGTCACTGAAAAAACTTATCAACATTTGTAGAATTGCCATTTTAATTTCTTCCCCTCAGTGTGAAATGCGCAATCAATGCTTCAAGTTGAATTCTTTCATTTGCACCTTCTGCTATCCTGTAATCTACTTCCCCTATAATATCAATCAGTTCTACCATTTTTTCCTGAGGTATAGAAAGATTAAACATAGCTCTATATATCTGACCAACTATATCTTCTCCTGAAAGCCCCTGATCGAGGAGAAGTTCGTCCAGATACTTACGTGCAGATATAAAATTACCACTAAGGGCTGTGTTTATGAGATCTGTAATTTGCTCTGGACGTGCAGTAGCAGTAATCTTATATACAGTATCTTTCTGTACGACTGTATCAACCAGAGAAGCTGCCTGTAATGCATTAATAGCCTTACGCATATCTCCCTGCGCTACATATTTTATAGCTTCTATTCCTTCTTTTGTAATTTCAAGCCCTTCATTTTTGGCAATATGAAGCACGCGTTCTGTTACTGCATCATCTGAAAGAGGACGAAATCTATAAACAGCACACCGTGACTGTATGGGTTCAATTATCTTTGAAGAATAATTGCAGGAAAGGATGAAACGGCAGTTGTTTGTATAACGTTCCATGGTTCTTCGCAGAGCAGCCTGAGCATCTGAAGTCAGTGCGTCGGCTTCATCAAGAAATATTATTTTGAAGTCTGAACCACCGATTGGAGATGTTTTTGCAAAGTTCTTAATCTTTGTACGTACTACATCAATTCCTCTTTCATCAGAAGCATTTAACTCGGTGAAGTTTTCTTTCCATAATTCACCAAACAATTCCCTGGCAATTGATACAGCTGTAGCTGTTTTTCCTACGCCTGGAGGGCCTGAGAAAAGTAAATGTGGAAGGTTTCGACTCTTCACATAGGATTTGAGTCTTTCTATGGCCTCTTTTTGACCGACGACATCATCAAGTCTCATAGGCCTGTATTTTTCAATCCAAATCTCTTCTTTAATGATCTACCCTCCCTATAAGAAAATGTGTAGTGCATAAATAGCAATATATATTATTTAAACTTTCGAAGCAATGAAAACAAAGGACTAAAATAAAAAAGTAAATGATATAACTACAGCAAATGTTTTCACTGTTCGTTATATACAGCTTCATAGGCATATTTGCCTACAAGAGGTACCTTAAACTTTGCTCCTTTGTATGCCATGATTACAAAGAACAACAGCATAAACAAAGATAAAAATCCTGCAAAGTCTGCAAGCAGCCATCCAAAATATGGAATCCATCCTATTAAGAATACAATGAGAGCTAAAGGTATAAAAACCAATACCGACTGCATAGCATGGAAACGAACAAACTTATTATGTCTCTCTATCAAGAGGAAAAAAATGCCTGTGAACCAGAATCCCACATAACATAATGCTGCAACGGCGTTCTCATTTAGTCCGATAGATGTTTTATATGTCATACTGCAACACCTCTTAAATCTATAGTGTGCTGTGGACATTTTTCAACACATATTCCACAGGCAGTACATTTATTCTGATCAATTTCAGCCAAGAAATCAGTGACTTTTATTGCCTGTACAGGACAGTTCTTTTCACATATTTTACATGCTATGCATCCCACAGTACATACGGCTTTTACATCTTTTCCTTTATCATGAGAACGACATTTTACATGAACCTTTTCAGATTCCTTTGCAAAGACAAGAATACCGTTAGGACATGATGATATGCAAAGTCCACAGCTTGTACATATATTTTTATTTATGTGGGGAAGTTTATCTTCGCCTATCGATATAGCACCAAAAGGACAGGCACGTACACATGTACCACGACCCATACAACCGAAATTGCATCCTTTTTCACCATCCGACAGCATCATTACAGCTTTACAGTCCTCTATACCTATATAGTCGAATCTGTTAATGCAGTTTATACCTCCCTTACATAATACAATTGGATATTCTTTTTCTCCTTCTGAGACCTCCTGCCCCATAATACCCCCTATCTTTTTTGCAACATCAAATCCACCTACTGGACAGCCATTGATGGGGGCATTTTCATTCACTACGCGCTGTGCAAAGTCAGAGCATCCGGCATAGCCACATGCTCCACAATTGGCTCCGGGAAGAACATTCAAGATATCATCTACTAAAGGATTGGTTTCCACTTTGAACTTACGGGAAGCTATTATCAGCATAGTCCCTATGGCAATCCCCAGTCCGCCCAGAAGAGCTACGGATTGTATGATTAAGGTAGTAGGATTCATATTGGAATCACCCAAAAGTAATTAACAAAAGCCATGGATAGCATCAAAGCAAGTAGAAAAGCCTGTGGAAGTCCCCTCATTGAAGAGGGTATACTTACAAGTGTTGATCTTTCCCTGATAGCTGACATCATCAACATCACGATAGTGTACCCAATACCAGCGGCGATACCGAACGTCACGCTTTGTGCAAATCCATAATCTGAACGTACATTCAAGAGGACCGCACCCAGCACTGCACAATTTGTAGTAATCAGCGGAAGGTATATTCCAAGGGAACGATAAAGGGCTGGAACGTTTTTTCTCACAACAAACTCAACAAGCTGAACAAGTGCTGCGATAACTACAATGAAACTTATTAGAGAGAGAAACTCCATTTTCAATGGGACTAATATGTAAGTGTATAGCAGATAAGAAGCCGTAGATGCCATAGTCATGACAAAAACGACAGCACCAGACATACCTGCAGCACTTTTGACATCTTTAGTCACACCTACGAAAGAGCACAAACCGAGGAACTGTATGAGAAGGAAGTTCTTAATAAACACACCTTCCATGAAAATAGTGAAAAGAGATGTTTCTGACATTTTATTCACCTCTCATGCGCTTTTTCTCTTTCTGGTAATTTATTACAGCCATCAAAATGCCTATAGTAAGAAAAGCTCCTGGAGGAAGTATCATTGTAGTAACAGATGGATTTACCGGCAGGCTGATCAAAGTGTGACCAAACGTAACTATCTGACCTGTTCCCAGGATCTCCCTTATTCCTCCTATGAGCATTAAAACCAGCAAGAAACCAGTGGATATCCCAAGTGCATCAATAACTGAATAGAATGGTCCATTTCTATTTGCATAAGCTTCTGCACGACCAATAATAATGCAATTCACTACAATAAGAGGTATGAATACTCCCAAAGCTGCATACATAGAAGGTGAATAAGCTTCCATAATCATATCCACAATGGACACAAATGTAGCTATAATTATGATGAATATTGGAAGTCTTACGGTTGATGGAATCTGTTTTCTCAAGAGAGATATAAAGAGATTAGAAAAAAATAACACAAAAGCAGTGCCTGCGGACATACCTATCGCATTTTCTACCGATGTTGTAACTGCCAATGTGGGACATAGACCCAGTACCAGACCGAATATAGGGTTATCCCTTGTAACACCTCTTATAAATTCACTTAAAGGGTTCATTTTTTCACCTACCCCCTTCTAACTGTTTTATTGATTCTACCTTTGAACTCAAAGCATCTACAACTGCCTGTGAGGAAATTGTTGCACCTGTAATAGAATCTACTTTACCACCTGAACTTGAAAGTTTAAGTTCGTTTAATGAAAGTTCTTTGAATTGATCCTTAAAAGCCGGTTCAACTATTTTGGCTCCCATTCCAGGAGTTTCAGAATGGGATAGTACACTCATACCTGTTATCCTACTAAAATCCGAAGTAACACCACCTGCAACCTCAATAATATCCTGGGCACCAGGCTGTCGTTTAAAGAATGCATAACCAATAACATTTCCTGATTCGTCTTTTGCAAGATAATAAAGTATTTCCTTATCACCATCTTCATTGATTATTTTATCACCATATACCGGCTCAAAGTTTGTTGCCTGTGGCATTACTTCAAATAATTTTTCCTCTCTTGCCTTTGCAATATTTTCTTTAAGCTGAGCCTGAGTGGGAATATAAGTAATACTAAGAAGTGCTGCCGCGACTGCAGATATTATTACAAGTTTTCCGACAATAATAAGAAAATCTCTGTTACCATTGGTCATCAAATAACACCTCCCTCTTTACACTGGAAGGAAATTTTTCTATGAAACGCCTATAAAATTTTCCAAGTTTACCTTCACTGCCAAAAGAAGCAGGAAGGGTATTAGATTCAATAAATGAAGAGAGGCAGTTTGCCAAGAACAATCCATAGAATGTTCCAGCCACGTAATTTCCAAAATAACCGTATATTGATACTAAAAGGCCACATATTACACCATACACAAGACGACCTTTTTTAGTGACAGGTGATGTTGGATTGTCAGTGGAAATGAAAAGGATTCCAAAGAAAACTGTTCCTATCATGGAATAAGGTAATTCAGGACTTATTTCCAGGAATTTAAATATTAAAGACATATATTTTAATGGGTTCAGAACACCTGAGCTTATAAGCCCAACAGCTTCGAAAACAACATTTAACGTCTGCGGGAATAGAACCATTGTGATAAAAAATGCTAATGGAACTCGCCATTCCACATATTTCTTATAAATTAAGTATACGCCACCTATAAGAGCCAGCGGAGATACATCTACAAGCAGACCTGCACCATTTTCTAGTAAGAAGTCAGATAGTTGACCCACATGAGGTATGGAAATCGGAGTCATGAACCTGGGCCATGCACTACTGATAAATATCCAGGCCGCAAGTACCGGATTAAAGACATAAGAACCAATACCTCCAAAGGCATGTTTGCCAATTGCAATAGCAAAGAAAGAACCTACTACAGGTAACCAGAGAGGAGCTTCGGGTGGCATTATCAGAGAAAGCATTAATCCTATCAGAACTGCATGTCCGTCTTTTATAGTAAGCTTATGATTGAAAATTTTCTGGATAGCAGTCTCTGTAGCAACTGCAGATAGGACACCTGCAAGTATTATGCTAAGGGCAGGGATACCGAAGAAATATATGGATATAAGGCTAACCGGCAGAAGAGCCAGTATTTTGCTCCACATAATATATCTGAAGTTGATCCTAGACTTTCTATGAGGAGGAGCAGATATAGTAAATGTCATTTATTCACCTCCACATGCACATCCAAGCTTGAGATTAGAAGATTCTTTTTGGGGCAGATCCTCATAAGCCTTCTCAATGGCATTCTTAGCATACCTGATTAATTGCAGTATATGAATCTTTGAAGGACATATTACTGCACATTCTCCACATTCTATACAATTATCTATATGCATTTTCCGGCATTCATCAAACCTTCCCTGATCAGAAAGGACTGCAAGTCTACTGGGAATCAATTCCACTGGACATGCATCTACACACATTGCACAATGCGTACAAGCAATCGCTTCATCCCTTTGTACATCTTCTGGTTTTTGGAAAGATATTCTTGTGGTTGTTTTTGTTACTGGAACCTCATCGGTATACTGAGCAACTCCTGTTCTCATTCCATTGGCAATAAGTTTACCTGATTCAGCCGGATAACCACCACATGCCTCGATAACATCCTTAAATGGCGTTCCTATTCTAACAAGCACCTGAGAAGGGCAGTTTGCAAGACCTTCCAGTGAAATAACTGTTTCATAGTAGGGTTTTCCCTCATTTACAGCATCATATACAGCTTTTGCCGATTTCACACTGCATATTGCAACTCCTACATCTGCAGGAACGCAACCAGGAGGAACTTTCCTACCTGTTACATTATAGGTGAAAAAGTTCAGAATACTTTTACCATATATCCTTTTCTGGGACACTACAACGATATCTGAGTTCTGATCCTTAAAATAATAGCCTATTTTACGATTACCTATAAGGGGAGATACTTGGAGTTGTTTCCCTTCGAATTTCACTCTTTCAAATGCTGATATGGACTCTGCATCGTCAGACCTCAGAACAATCGCGCCTTTAGACGCTCCAGCTGCCTTCATCAGAAGTTTAAGTGCATCTATCATCTGCATGCCATATTCTTCTGGTGTACTGAATTTCCCGCCAACCCATTCAGAAGATGTGGCATTTATCAGTACTATATCTATCTTTTTACCCGCTGGTTTAAGCACACTTTGTGTTGGAACACCATAATGTTCTACAATGCCTGAATTTTTTATAATTTCTATGAGTTCCTGCTGAGAAGGATTCTTTTTAGGAGAGAATTGTACTGTTTCAGTGCTGTCATTAGTTTTAATGATAACACTCAGAACTTTATTTCCATCAGGATGAGGAGCCATCTCTATGGATTGCACCTCACCACAAACACTGGAATGAACAGATGAGTCGTTATCATCCTTACAATCTCCTATTTTTTGACCAATGATCACCTTATCTCCCTTTTTGACAAGAGGAACACATGGAGTTCCTTTGTGTTGCTTAAGAGGAATTATTACTTTCTCAGGTAATTTACTTAAACGCTTACTTTCCATTATAATTCACTCCTCAAAGTGCCGGCTCTCTCTTTATTTCAACAGGCTTTTGCCTTGGTATAATCACTTCAATCGGTTGGGAAGGAACAGTTGTCCCAGCCGGATCCTTATCATAACCAAGCAACTTCCAGTTAATTGCTGGAGTGATATTATGGCACTGCATACAATCTGTTTGTTCCTGTGCAAAGTGAATATTCTGAAGTTCTTCTGAAGCTGATGCACCATGGCAATCATTACATTTTAGAGGATCAGCCATACCAACATTGATACTTGCAATGTTGTGACTTACTTGATAGAGCAGGTCAACATTCCTTAGAACGGCATTCGGATAATCAGGCATCCCGTCAGAGTTTCCGTCATAAGAACGCATTTCTGCAGACGTTACTTTTCCATCACCATCAGAATCTGCTGCCTTTACCACAGATGGTGGAATTGGATTACCCAGTGATGAACTTGTATTGGGGTTGTTCAGGACTTCTTTATCCAGACCTTCATCCCACCATACACCTTTTATTAAACTGAATGTATTGAGTTTAACACCTTCTTCATCCTTGCCAGCCATCATCGGAAGTTTTTTATTGTATATACCTTTTGACCAAGCAAGAATGGGTGTGAAGTTTGATTCATGATATGTTTTTTCAAGAACCCCATTCTCCCAGCTGAATCCTTTTACAGGAGTTACACCTTTAATATTGCCTCCTGGTAACAGGGGTATGTGACATGTTTGACATTCGATGGTCTGAAGGTGAGCATCAACAATGCCACCATGAGAAATGCCTTCATGGCAACCCTGTGAATCACAGCTTTTTACTTCCACATAATCAGAATTATCAGAATCAAGAGGAATTCTTCGGCCAATCTGATGTTTAGCAGTCTCATGACATTCTATACAATTTACATTTGCATGAACATCATAATGCGAAGAAAAGTTGAAAGCCATCCATGTTACAGCACCAGTGGATACTTCATTTTGATGACAGGTATTACTACATTGTTCTTTTCTGGGACCGCCATTAACCTTATCATGAATTTCAGTAACAATTGGCAGAGGAGTAAGAATATTCAAAGCATAACTTGCTACATATAATGGATCTTTTTGAGCCTTCATTTTTGCTTCTTCAATTGCAGCTTCTTTTGCACCTGTGATGTTTCCGGAAGAGATACTTGCAACACGCGTCTGATAATCATATAAACCGTTCTGCTCATGACATATCATGCAGTCCACATCTGCCCCATATTCAGCCAATTGTCCTCCACCAGGATGCATTGGACCATAGACATTTAACCAAGTGTCTTTGTCCATGCCACTTAGGAGGATTCCATGTTCCATAAGTGCGCTCCATTCAGCAAGATCTTGATTCACATGGAAGGAATCTGTTACTTCACTCAGAGTATTTAGGTGACAGCCCAAGCAGACTCTATCGGACCATTTTTGATCAGTCATATAATGAGATGAAAGGATTTCATTTCCGTTATATCCTATATAGGCATAAACACCTGATATAAAAAACATTAAAATAGCAATAACAAAAAGAAAATTAGCTTTCATAATTATCACACTTTTTTATCTGAAACGTCTTCAGGCACTTTAGAAGCAACAGCCTCAAGTTGCTTTATGGCAATAATAACAGTGTTTCTCAGGCTCTGTTCGTTGATAATTTTCAAGTCATCTGTGACATATTTGTCAATTTCAAAAGTCTTGCGCACTACACGTACATTGAAATCAAAAACCTTATCAAGAATTCCTTTTTCAGGAGTTATACCAAAAAAATCAACATCCATGTGGTTGCCGACTATATTAGACTTGATTTCTATTTTCTCAAGAGGGGAATCGGGTTTAACATAAATGATATGGTGTTTTACAACACCAAATTGTTTTTCGATTCCTCTCCATCCATACTCTTCCATTATCTGATGGATTGCCACCATAAGATATTTATCCTTACTGGAATGGGAGCCTGTAGATGAAGCTCTACTGTGAACATTCATGATTACACTTCCTTCGACCAATGATTGCCATTAGCAATTAATAAGAAAACAATTGCCATTCTGATTAAGTTTAAGATTGATTATGTCATTCCATTAACTATGGAGTATAAAACTGTTACCATTGTCTTGATATTGATTTTATCAGTATCATTCATGATGAATTGCACTGAAAAAGAAAACTCCAGTCAGGAGATCATACCTCAAAGATATAACATCAGCCAAGTAATAATGGATACAATAGTAACAATTGAAGTAATTGACACTAACAGCACACATGCTATGAAAGCAATAAATAATGCTTTTGAAAAAGTGTACTACGTTGATTCTACAATGGACTATTTTGATAACACCACTGAATTAAGCAAACTTAACAGTAATTCACAACTTTTGAATGCCAGCAATGATCTCACGTATGTAATCAATAAATCTATATATTATCACCATATCACAGATGGGGCTTTTGATGTCACAGTTTTACCTCTGCTAGAGCTATGGAAGAGCAAGTTTGCTCCAGGAGGCACACAGCAACCGCCTACAGAGGATGAACTGGCTGTGACACTAAAACTTGTAAATGCGAGCAATATAACAATCGTTGAAAATAATATCTCCATGCAAGAGGGAATGAAGATAACACTGGGAGGAATAGCTAAAGGATATGCTCTTGACCTTGCCGTAGATTCACTTCGGAAAGATGGAATAAGCTCTGGTTTTGTGGATGCTGGCGGAAATGGACTTTATATAGGTCACAAACCTGATGGTACATCATGGAAAGTAGGATTACAGAATCCTGACATGAAAGGACAGGCAATAACTATTATTGAGGTTACCGATTTGGCTGTAGCTACCAGTGGAAATTATGAAAGATATTTTAGCGAAGAGGCGAAAGTCTCACACATTGTAGATCCTCGTACAGGATATCCTTCACAGAACCTGATCAGTGCTACAGTCATTGCTCCTACAGGTATAGATTCAGATGCTTTATCAACTTCTGTATTTGTTTTAGGAGAGAAGGAAGGTCTTGAATTGATAGAAAAAATTGAAGGTGTGGAATGTCTTCTGATAACAAATGACAAAAGGATAGTGAAATCAAGCGGTTTTCATAAATATGAGGCTGTTTAAACTTGAAAGAGACAGTCTCATTGGTTTATAGGAGTTTTACCTCATGCAGAGTTTCGTAGATGGGACCATGCGGAGTAAGAGTGCTTTTCTTAAATTTGATGGTATCCACAGTCATTTTCCCCACTTCAAAATCTTTGAGAGATTCCAACGCAGTGATGAGTTCTTTCTTTCTGGAGCCAGAAAGATGTGTGATCCTTGCGAGAGTTGCATGGGGAATGAACTTTCGTGGCTCTTTTTTGAAACCCAGGTCAGACAATAATACTTCGACTTGCCTGTGAAGATACGAAAAGTCACCATCTGCACCCAGCCATACAATTCTTGGATTTTTCATAGATGGGAAAGCACCTACTCCTGAAATGTTAGAAATAAATGACTTGCATTTCAGCTTATCGAGATTTTGAGTGATTTGTGCTATTTGTGTTTCATTGACTTCTCCCAAAAATTTCAGAGTAATATGTACAAGAGGTGGATCAACAGCTCTTAATCCAGATCCCATTAACTTTGACTGTATTGAAGAGATCTTTTCATGAAATTCTTCAGGCAGGTCCACTGCCACAAATGTCCTGGTCACAAAAACACCTTTATAGAAGTGTAACTGAAAGCATAAAATAATGGCGCTGCAACTTACATAGGTACCTTTAATAAAGATTAGTATATATATAAATACCACGAGCCAAGAGGGAAAAAATGGAGCAAAAGGGAATCATCGGTGGTTTTTACAGTGAACCAGAGGCTGCAGGTGAAAAAGAAAATTGTGTGGAAAAAAACCAGATTTTTATCCAAACTGCAGTGAAGCTAGCCGAAGAACTTGGCTCTTCCGCTATAATTCTGGCTGGAGATTTTTGTTTTGAAGATGTCAATACAAATATTCCTGTATACCATGCCTTCAGCGATCAAAAAGAACTCATTGACCATCTTATATATTCCTATGGTGGAAAAGGAATACGCGATTTTACTGATAAGATGATTAACCAATCTTATCGCAAATTAGAAGATTTTGAAAACATAGCTGCTATTGAACATGTTCTTGGAAATATTTCTGATGGAACTGTTGTTGGAATTATTGGTAGCATAGACTCCTGTGCCATAGTTGTTCATGACCTAAAGGAAAATGAGATGGTAAAAAAGATACGAGAATGTGAAGAACGTGTATCTTCTGAGGTTGTACGTGCTGTGCTGACAATTTGCTTTGATGTTGCTACAAAAGGACGTGAAGGCAAAAAAGTGGGTACAGCACTTATTGTAGGTGATGTTGATGAAGTCATGCAAAGATCACACCCCTTGATAATTAACCCTTACCTTGGACAGACACCTGAAGATAGCAACATTCTTGAAGAGCATAACTGGGAATCAGTCAAAGAACTTGCACAACTGGATGGAGTATTCGTTATTTCAGAGGAGGGTCGGATACATGCCGCTGGCAGATATCTTGATGTGGATGCCAGAGGTATCAATATTGACAAGGGTTTGGGCGGAAGACATGTGTCAGCAGCGGCAATTACAAGAGATACTGTTGCAGTGGCTTTCACGGTTTCAGAATCTGGCGGAGTGGTTAGAATATATATAGATGGAAAAGAATTAATCTGCATCGATAAACCACAAAGGTGTATTCCTGCATAATAGTCTATAAAAAGATAATACTAAAAAAGGAAGACCGGTCAGAACCGGTCATATATTTTGGGATCTGGTTTACATCGGCATTTTCATTCCAACTGCGTTCAGGACCAGTGCAGTGCCAAGGTAAAGTGCAGCAAGACCGGTGATAAGGGTTGTTGCTCCTGCGATTCCCAATGGCAGTATTCCAAAGAAGAAAGCTGCAAGGCTGAGGAAAGTTAGGTCAAGCACTATAAAGACCACGGTTAGCATCTTTAGACCGATTTTTAATGTACCCAGTGTGAGCAAAATTGCTATGATTCCCCATACAAGTGTGAAAAATCCCATAGATGTAGCACTTGCTGCATCCCATGTTGCATTGAAAAGTCCAAGTGGAGCGAGGTTTATGTATGAAAAACCGAGCCACCACAGACCAAATATGGTGAATGCTGATGCACCGAATGTGTCTCCTTTCTTCCATAACTGCCAACCAGCAATTACTTCTGCAATGCCACCAAGCATAATAGCCATTGCGATTACCATAAGCGCGTCTGGCAGGATTCCCATGTTTAAAAGTCCTGCGAATGTAGCTGCAAACCCAAGGCCATAGAAACCTACTGCCGCCGGGCTTCCGGCTGTTGTATCTTTAATTGTTACTTCTCCTTCCATAGTTTGTCACTTCCCATAATTTATATAATGATTATTACAATCACAAATTATACCGATTTAATTTTGTATATCGATTTAATTTTGTACGGCCCTTAAAAAATCCGGCCTGTATAAAGATTAATTCAAAGTTATATATGCACCGTAAACTATCCCAATGTATCCAAACTTAGCCAAACACCTCCTACAAAAGACACTTTCTAATAGCAGTATATATGCTTTTTGTTTCTTTTAAAAGAGTAAAAAGATTAAAAGAAACAGCATAATTAATATCAGCTTTATAGAGCTTTGTAATGTATTCAAGAGATTTAATCTGTTTTTTTTAGTAAATAAATGCAATATATGGCATTTTTATCATTAAAAAAGATTAAAAATAACCTGTCAGTCCAAATTAAAATACATATTCATTATATATACTATGTTTTAGTAATTGTGATTGCGATAATTTTAAATACAATAAACAATATTTTACGTTTTTTTCTACGGAAAAAAAGTAAAACCACTTTTATATCTTAAATCTCAAAAGCGATGCAATTCCTCCAAGAGCCAGCAATTTCTGTCCCGGCTCAAAAGCAGTACTGAATACAACTATAGACCCTTGGGACTGTTCCACTGCCTGCAAAAAAGTGTCAATTTCACCTTTTTCTCTTTCTTCTCTTAAAAGCTCATCACAGATCAAAAGTATCTCTATTGCACCATAATCAAGAGCCATTTTTACTTCTGATAGACCATAGGCCACCTTACCATCAATTGCTATCTCTTTTAAAAGCTCATCAATAAGTTTAGCCTCACGTGCGATCCTCGATTGCTCCATAATCCGATCAACAGCTCCCCTTCGCAACACTTCCTGAAAGCCGGACATACCTATGGATGCGGTATCTTCAAAAACTATTTTTGAAGCAAGATCCGGCTCTTTTTGCTGAACAAACTTAAAAAAATCCTCTTTTGTAAAACCAGGCCCTGAAAGAACGATTGACTCTGAACCGGAAATTGCATGCATCAGTTGCTCAAGAACTTCTTGGAAAAAAATATTCCTTAAATTCCCTTCCCTTTTGCCAGAAGATTGTGTAATGTGGGAGTAAATCTCAACGCCATAGTGTCTGACAAGACCGATATCTGCATCTCCCTCTTCCATTGCTACAATAATAACCGAGGGTCTTTTAGAAGCAATTTCCGCCTCTTCTATCCTTTCAAGCTGGTCTTTTTTCCATGATTTGATAATGGATAGTTCAGTCCCTTCCTCAATATTAAAAGTATGATGATATCCAACATCAATTCCATGCTCTATGACACCATGTACCCTAAGCCTATTGGAAAATTTGTGAAATTCCAGATTTTCAACACGTACTCCTAACCTAACTGTTTTCTTTTCTGCTTTTTCAGGTCTTAATTTATCAGTTGCAATATCAGCTTTTCTTTTGGTCACAGTAAAAACAAGGTCACCCTTTTCTATTATATATTTAAGATGCCATAGATCATCCAGCGTTTCAGCTAATAAAGATATTTCTCCCTCCATCCCTCGAAGGCTCCTTTTTATAACTCTCATTACCTATCACCTGTATAAAAAAGTTAATTGTCAGGATATAATATTTATTATTGTGGTACTACGCTCCTAAAGATTTTCATGTCTTTAAATCAGATTCACCTGGAGGTAGCATCATAGCTATTTTATCCGGAGAAGCTATTTGTTTTACAAGAGAAGGATCTCCTATTGTCTCCACATACTTCCTGTATATTTTTTTTGCAATATCATTCTGATTAAATTTACCTGGCACCAGCTCTAAAACATAGCTGCCTGTTTTACTTATTGCAGACACAGGACCCCCTATAACTCTGGTCTCTTCTCCCATCTCAATTCCAATTGCAACTCCTACTGGTACATCTCTTAGATAGTTTCTTTCACCCCTAATAATAAAAGATCCTTTCTTTATATATTCGCCTGACTCAGGAGTTTTCGACACCTGATCAGGATTAACCCAGTAACAATCTGCACTAAACTGGCCCGATTTCCAGATACTGGAATAGGATACTACAAAACGCGCCGCCTCTTCAATAGTATTTGGTGGTACCTCTTCACCACCAGTCTTGATTACTGTCAGTGGCGCACCTGGTGTTTGGGTGTGCAAAACTATATCTCTCTTTTCCATATATTTCACAAATATCTCCTCGTTTGTGTCAGCATCCCTTCCACCTATAACCAGGAAACCATCTGATGACACGAACCATCTGAACTTGTCATACCAGTGTTTTTTTATGCGAATAGCACCCTTTTTAGCAACAGGCTTTTCTTTTTTTTGCATCGCTAATTTTGTCTCTTCTATGGACCTTAGAGCTCCTTCCTGTTTCTTTGTTAGTTTTTTGGACTTTTCATAATAAACCTGGGCATTTTGTGGGACTGTTTTGGTGACATCAATATTTATTTTCATGCCCATCAGTTCAAGAGTCAAAATACCAGTAGCTGAATCTATGCCCAATATTGATTTAGCCGCCGGAACAGAATCTTTTGCAGCCTTGATAATTGATTTTATTTGATCCCATGAATAACCTTTCTCTCTTGCACTGGAAAGTATTTTCAGAAGATCTTCAATCATCTGATAATTTGCATAAATTGTTTCTGCTATTGCAGTTTGTTTCGCAGCTTCCTTCCCATATTTATCCACTGCCTCTTCCTGCTGCTTTAACCTACGTTCCAAAAGGTTCACTTTTTCCTTTCTTACCGCACCTATCTGTTCGTTAATGGCTGCTGCTTCACGCTTGCCGAAATATTCGTCAAGAGCCTGGTTAAAAGATGGGAAATGCACTTTTGGAAAATCACGATAAACTTCCATTTCGATAGGAACAACATCTATTGACTTGGATGAATCACCCTCTGTTTTTTTGATGATATATGGATCTAATTTTCCTGTGCGCAAAGGAAGAAAAGTCTCTTTCATAGCTCTAAGAAGCAAACTTATTTCTTCCGAACCTACCTCAAAAACCGGTAAATTCTTGTTTATTCCGGCTCTATAGCATACTTCTTCTGAAAGAAGACCACCCAGATTGAATCTTGTTGCAATTGTACGGACTACATCCGAATCAGATGACTTGAAAACAGAAAGCATTTGTTCTTCAGTTACATCTAGAGGACTTATCTGAGCTTCAGGATAACTATACACTTCACCACTTCTTATCCTGCGCCCTTTGAATGTAACTGGGTTCATGGGTAGAATTATACGTCTCTGTTTATCGATAAGCACGATGTTGCCTCTGGCAAAAAGCTCAGCCACGAGGACGGTTTCCACACCACCCCTTATAAAACCAATCTCAATTATCCTGTCAAAATCATATTGCTTGATAGACACTATTCTGCTACTCATTATATGTTTGCGCAGTAACATGGGAAATGACTGCGGTATTTTTGGGTTCTGAGATTTATATTGACTCAAATGGGCACGCTTTCCAGCTTGTATGACAAAATCCATTCTACCTTTACCAAAGACAAAGAGATTTAAACGTATTTCATCTTCAAGTGGCTGATATATTTTCCCAACTTTGGCATCAATTATGGAAAGTTCTCCACAACTTAGTTCTGCCACTAGTGCTGCAACATCTGCACTTGTCATTTCCTCTTTCATAGAGCGAGTATAATGCAGGTGTTGACTATAAGGTTTATGACAAGAAAGTTATTATTAGTAATTGAGAAATTGAACTAACAAATAAACGAAACAATGCGATATAAAGATGAATGAGAGAACACGAAATTTTCTTGTGAACAAATTTCAAGCTTATTACTCTCAAGCTGAAATACGCCTTCCTCCTGAATATACCTCTCGTGAATGGGGATTTATTCCTTTTAGCGATAGCTCTGAAACTTTCATGAAAAGACACATCTCCTTCGGCTCTAAAGGAGAAATACTGGACTATCTTAAAGGAATTGCTCCAGCTCATGCTTATTACTCTGTTGCATACTATGAGTATCCCAGTGCACCAAAGATGAAAGAGAAAAACTGGCAAAAGGCAGATCTTATATTTGATATTGACTCTGACCACTTACCAGGAAAAGTTACTTCTTATGCTGATATGCTGGAAAAAGGTAAAAAAGAGACTTTTAAATTAATGGATTTCTTGCTTAATGATTTTGGATTCGATGAAAAGAACATACATATTGTATTCTCAGGAGGAAGAGGTTATCACTGCCATATAACAGATCCATCTGTATTACAGCTGGAGAGTCCACAAAGGCGTGAAATAGTTGACTATGTAAGTGCCAAAGGAATCAAACTCGAAAAAATACTTGACATAAAAGAAGTAATTGGAGATGCCGGAAGAGAAAGTGCAAAGACCATGGTATTTCCTTCAGAAGAAGAAGGTGGATGGAAAGGAAGAATAAACAGATATTTTGTTTCATATCTGCAGGAAATAGTTGCCAGAGATGATGCCGAAAAAATTCTTATGGGATTTGAAAGTGTTGGTAAAAAAACTGCTCAGCAGATAGTAGAGGTTTTCAGAGACAAAACACAAGTAGATGTAGTTAAAAAAGGAAATATTGATGTTTTGTCAAAGGTGAACAAAAAAGTGATTAATAAACTTATAGAAGAAGGCATAAAACAGATGTCAGCAGTTATTGACGAACCCGTCACAGGTGACATTAAAAGATTGATCAGGCTTCCCGGATCCCTGCATGGAGGTTCTGCTCTGAAGGTAATGTCCTTAAGTATTGATGAACTTGAAAAATTCGAACCTCTAAGAGATGCTGTAGTATTCAGTGAAAGGGCGGTAAGGTTAAAAGTTAACAAGCCTTTTGCAGTTCAGATGAAGGGAAAGGATTTTGATGTGGAAGCTGGCGAGCAGGAACTTCCTGAACATGTGGCAATACATCTGATGTGTAGAGGGGTTGCAGAATATGGATAGAACAGAATTGAAAGATGTTCTGCGAAGTGAGAGCAGTTCTTCTCTTAAGCCTTTGAGTCATGATTTCTACGAAAGTGTGGCAAAATATATACGAGAACTGGAAGAAGAAATCAGACAAATTAACAATCCTAGATCAGTTGAATCCAGAATGCTTGAAGACGAGCTTCAGAGTGCTATTACAGATGTTGAAGTAATATTTTTGCGCAGGATTAAAAAAATCACTACGCGGGCAACTTCCAACGCTTTTTCCAAGAAATCACCGAATCAGGATATGGATAAATTATTACCTGCTGAAAAAAAAATCTATGATTCTGTATTATCTGCTATTAACGCTGCAAGAGGAGAACTACTTGAACCTATCTTAAATCCGGAATCAATTCCACCTCTTCTGAAAATAACAGATTCTGGAGAAGATGTCTTGAAAAATGCCGATTTACTGGAATATGATCAAAACATAAATTCCTCAGAAAATCCAAAAGTTCATGGCAGGTCCGAAACTGGAAAAGAGGAAAATATTTCCTCTGGAAACTTTTTAGGAATGAGAGGCAAAAGTAATATAAATGAAGAGTTCGTTGTTGTGCGAATACTGAAGGACATACCTACCTTTAAGGCTTTAGATAATCGTAATTATACACTAAGTGCAGAAGATGTTGTTGTTTTGCCAACCCTTAATGCGCAGGGTCTTGTAAAACGCAACGTTGCACATATCATCACGAAATATGGTTTAGATTAATAAAGGTGTAGATAATGAAGATTCCAAAAAGATTCAGAACGCACTGCCCTTTCTGTAAAAAGCACACAGAACATGTTGCAGAGAGGGTAAAGAAAGGAAAAGCTTCCACATTAACACATATAGAGAGACAGAAAAAACGTCAGATTGGTATTGGAAATAGCGGAAAGTTCTCCAAGGTGCCTGGTGGAGATAAACCAACAAAAAGGATATATCTCAGATACCGCTGTTCTGAGTGTAATAAATCACATCAAAGACCTTGCTTCGGGGCAAAAAAGTTTGAATTTGTGGAGTGATAATACATGACGAAACCAAAAAGCAGGTTCTTGCGTGTAAAGTGTAATGATTGCGAGAACGAACAGGTTATTTTCGGTAGCTCAAGCACTAAGGTAACGTGTCTGGTCTGTGGAAGAACTCTCGCAGAGCCAACAGGCGGTAAATCTAACATAACGACACATATCTTGGAAGTCCTAGAATAAAAATACATAAAGTGATCAGATGGATATCAATGAATGGCCAGATGTCGGCGATTTTGTAGTATGTACAGTAAAGGAAGTAGTGGACTTTGGTGCATATACTACACTTGAGGAATATGGTGGAAAAGAAGGATTTATTCATATTTCTGAAATCAAAGCTGGCTGGGTAAAGTACGTACGTGACTATGTACGTGAGGGTCAGAAAATCGTATGCAAAGTCCTTAAAGTCGATCCTAGTCGTAGACATATTGACCTTTCTCTAAAAGATGTCAATGAGCACCAGAAACGCGCCAAGATTCAGGATTGGAAAAATGAGCAAAAGGCTTCCAAATGGTTGCAGTTTGTAGCTGAGGAAACTAAAATAAAAGATGAAGAATTTGATAAGCTCAAAGTAAAACTTCATGAAAGTTTTGGAAGTCTCCATGCAGCTTTTGAAGAAGCTGCAATCAATGGAGAAGCTGCTTTCGTTGAAGTCAAACTTAAAAAGAATATAGTAAAAAGTATCATCAGGATAGCCCAGGAAAATATCAAACTACCGTTTGTTGATATTGCAGGTTTTGTTGACCTGACATGCTATCTGCCTGATGGAGTGGAAGTAATAAAAAAAGCGTTGATGGCTGCTAATGAGATAAAGAAAGATGGAGTGAAGGTGGAGATTACATATACTGGCGCCCCGAGATACAGAATAAAGGTGATAGCACCTGACTACAAAACTGCAGAGTCTGTACTGAAAAATTGTTCTAATGCTGTTATAAGCACAATACACAAACTGGGCGGTCAGGGAGTGTATCATCGTCATAATGAAAGTATGAAGGCGTGATATACTGGTGGGTTCCAGGATAAAAAAATGCGTCCGATGTGGACAGTACACTTTAAAAGAAATATGTACCCATTGCGGAGGAAAAACTGGTAACCCCTTACCACCACGTTTTTCACCGCTTGACCCATATGGAAAATATCGCAGGATTGCAAGGACAAGGGATACCAATGCGCGAGAACAGGGTAATTCATACAGCAAAGAATATTAAGATAAAAGACCCAATACTAATTGTAGGGCTTCCGGGTGTTGGTCATGTAGGAAAACTTGTTGCTGAACATCTTGTAGAAGAACTTGAATCTACAAAAATAATTGAGATATATTCTCCTCATTTTCCTCCTCAAGTTCTCGTTGATGAGAACAGTGTGACAAGAATGGTAAATAATGAGATTCATGCTTGTAAGGCAGGAACTCATGATCTCCTTGTGCTTATTGGCGACCATCAAAGTAATACAACAAACGGACATTATGAACTCTGTGGACTGTATCTTGATCTTGCTGAAGAATTTGGTGTGAAAAGGGTATATACTCTTGGCGGATTTCCAACCGGCCAACTAACTCACATTGATGAAGTGCTCGGTGCAGTGAACAAATTTGAATTAAAAACTGAGCTTGAAGAAATTGGTGTCAAGTTTAAATCCAATGAGCCTGGAGGAGGCATAGTAGGTGCCTCTGGCCTTATGCTGGGACTGTGTAAACTAAGAGGTATTGATGCAGCATGTTTGATGGGTATGACCTCAGGTTATATCGTCGATCCGAAAAGTGCTCAGTCATTGCTGAAAATTGTTTGTAAGATATTAAATGTAGAGATAGACGCAAGCCCACTTGAGGAGAGAGCTAAGGAAATGGAAAAAATAGTTGCCAGGCTGAAAGAATACGAACAGCAGCAACAAACACAGGTAATACAGGAAATCGGATCTGGAGAAGAAGATTTAAGATACATAGGGTAAACCCATGAAGATTAATGCAGACCTGCATCTGCACTCTAAATATTCAATGGCGTGTTCTGATCGGATGGAACTGCCGACTATGGCTACAGAAGCTTCAAAAAAAGGAATAAATCTTATAGCTACTGGCGATTGTATTCATCCAAAATGGCTTGAAGAAATAAAAAGGATAGCCATTGATGATGAAACCATCAGAATCAATGAAACTGATTTTATACTCACTACTGAAATAGAAGATAAATTTCGAGTACACCATCTACTTATTTTATCTTGTATATCCAAAGCAGAAGAACTTGCCTCTGAAATGGAAAAACATGGGGATTTAAAAAGTGATGGTAGGCCCACTGTTCAGCTAAATGGTTGCGAAATTGCTGAGATAGCAAAAGACGTCGGCGCATTGATAGGTCCCTGCCATGCATTCACACCATGGACATCACTGTATGCAGCGCATGATTCTCTTCAACAATGTTATGGGGATATGACGGGATACATATCTTTTGTGGAACTTGGGTTAAGTGCAGATAGTGACTACGCAGACCTTATTAGTGAACTGCATCGATTTACCTTTCTTACTAATTCTGATGCTCATTCACCAACTGTCAATAAGCTTGCAAGAGAATTCACACAGTTTGAAGTACCAGAAGTTAGTTTTGATGGGATTCAAAAGGCTATACTGAGAAAAGATGGTTACAGTCCGACCCTAAATGTGGGATTTTATCCTCAGGAAGGCAAATATAACGAATCTGCCTGCATTAAATGCTTTACTCACTACTCTTTGGAGGAAGCAATAATTCTTAATTGGAAATGCAGCAAATGCAGGGGTCAGATAAAAAAGGGTGTCAAGGACAGGGTAAAAGAACTTGCAGACCTTGATAAACCCTTCCATCCTGAACACCGACCTCCTTATGTTCATCTTGCCCCTCTTTCGGAAGTGATAATGATGGCCTTGGGACATTCCAGCATTCATACTAAAGGTGTGCAAACGGTATGGGAAGCGCTGGTAGAAAGGTTTGGCAGTGAAGTGGCTGTATTGCTGCAGGTTCCTCCTGAAAATATGGATTTTGTTGACAAAAAAATAGTTGATGCAATCATGGCTTTCAGGAACGAAAAGATCATCATTCATCCCGGCGGCGGAGGACAATATGGCTGGCTGGAATTGCCTTCAAACCGAAACGAAAGTTCCTCTTCACAATTGATCAGGACAAAATACCAGGATAAGAAAGATAAACAGAAATCCCTCTTCGACTTCTGAGAGCCACGATATCTATATAAAAGATAAATGCCTTCAATTGGCATCAGTGCCGAGGTGGCAGAGCGGACCAATCCAACGGAGTAAATGCCTAGGAGTCTATATGCGATCGGCTCGAGACCGGTTGCCCCTGAAGGGGTGCTTGGGTTCGAATCCCAACCTCGGCGTGACCATCACAGTCATAAGCCCAACACTTTCACCCTGCTTATTTTCATAATATATGCAGGGAAAAAGGATGTATTGGATATGGGACTGTATGACTATAAGAGAAACATCGCGGCTGCTGAAAAAAAGATAATTGAGGCAGCTTATTCACAAAAAATAAGTATACTATTTTTGCCTTCATCAATGTGTTGTATGCTGAAGGTCTGTCTGATGTGAGTGCCTGAGCCAGACCACCCAGATGTGATATGGGGAATATTCAACGATTTAGCCATTGAAATGATTAGGGCATCCGAATTGATTACGGGAGACTTAGTGGATTGTATTTTAGTCAAGATATGTTCTTGTATGAAGACAATAAGCCATTTTTTAAGATGCTTCAGGAATCAAATAGAATGATGCTAATGAAGCATTAGCAACATGGAATCACCAAGGTGGAAATTCCCTCACACGACTATTCATGCGAAGCGTGCCGCAACAATGGCGGTAAGATCATCACCGTTAATCAGACGCTCAAGGAAATGCCTATACTCCGAAAAGAATGCACCCATGAACTCGAAAAGGGTAAACCTGGGTGGTGCAGGTGCAATTATATGTATGCTGGGTAACAGAAAGAGAAGCTTAAGTCCGGCTCGCCGGTTGCTGTGTCCAATGATATCATCATCGTAGACCACGTGTGAGAGACTTCGTTACTGTTAAAGGTATTATATGTAACTCTTAATTGATAAGCTAAAAATGTATTTTTAGTCACTGTTACTTTACAATATAATTTATAGTATCCACAAACTTTATATTGAAACCACTCATTTTTTAAACTATTTACATTATTGATGCAATATTCACAAAAATAAGGAGTGGAACAAACAAACATATTGGTGGATGGTGAAATAATTGGGTAAAATATTGAAAATTATACTGTTAGGTTTCGGGGTTTTGATATTAATCGGTATGCTTGCACCCCAATCGGAACAACCTTCTGAGAAACAAAACGATTCTACGAGTCAAATACAATCAACTGTACATGACGATGCTCAGCAGATAACTGTAACAACAGCAAAAGAGAACTATTCCGATAAGAAATATTCTTTACCTGAACAAGCTCTATCGCAGAATACTCAAACAGACCACGCAGCTGCAGAAAAAACTACCACTGAGCAAACATCTTCAGTCTATCAGAACGGTAACCTTACAGTTCACTTTATAGATGTTGGCCAGGGAGATTCCATTCTTGTTGAATATGCCGGAAAGACCATGCTCATCGATGCAGGTGAAAAGAACATGGGGTCCACAGTCTCTTCATACCTCAAAAGACAGGGAATATCCAGCCTTGATTATGTGGTTGCAACCCATCCTCACGCAGATCATATCGGTGGTCTTATAACAATTCTGAACGGATATAATGTAAACAACTTCATCGATTCCGGTGTTCCACACACCTCGCAGACATACGAAGACATGCTGACAATAATAGACTCAAAGAACATTCCCTTTCACGTAGCTCAAAGAGGAGAGTACATTAATTTTGCTCCGGGAGTAACTGTCCATATACTTAATCCAGGAAAAGAGCAGTCAGATGATCTTAATGAAAATTCGGTGGTACTCAAGATAACATATGAAGATATGTCGTTCCTGCTAATGGGAGATGCAGGTATTGAAGCAGAAACAAGCATTATGAACGAAGGTTACGATGTGAATGCGGACATCCTTAAAGTAGGTCACCACGGCAGTACATCAGCTTCAGGACAAAAGTTCATTTCAGCTGTTAGTCCGGATATTAGTGTTATACAAGTAGGCGCAGGTAATAACTATGGACATCCCCACACAGAAATCCTCCAAAGGCTTCAAAGTATATCAGCATTATATAGAACTGATTACCACGGTACAATCAGCGTCACAACAGACGGATCAACATATACAGTGACAACTGAAAACATTACTCCTAATAAAAACAGTGCGTATACAACAGATATGTCTGCATCAAGTACTTACACAGCAACCGCGTTCACATCAGAAAGTGAAAATACCACATATTATTCAACGCCTACTTCAACTTCAGATGAAGGAGTGTATATCACCGGCCTGGACCTTAAGAACGAATGGGTCAAGATTAAAAATTTGGGTTCTTCTTCCGTGGATCTCAAGGGCTGGCAGATCAGAGACGAAGGCGATAAACACACTTATACTTTCCCTTCATTCCAGCTGGAAGGGGGTGCAACAGTGACTCTATACACCGGAAAGGGAACGAACACCGAAACAGAACTCTATTGGGGTAGTGGTAATCATATCTGGAACAACGACGGAGATACAGCTTATCTCTATGATAGCAGTGGTAATCTTGTTAGTTCATTAAAGGGATGAGTATGATCTTCAAAGCCACCTTAGACAGGTTAGAAAATAATATAGCCGTATTGCTTATAAGGCCTGAAGAAACCACTAATATCAGCATTCCTATTTCTTTGTTGCCAGAAGGAAGTAAGGAGGGAGATATCCTGAACATCGATATTACAAAAGACATTCAGGAAACGGAACAGGCCAAAGTAAGAGTATCGTCTTTACTTGAAAAGCTAAAGAACAAAAAGTGAACATGAACAATCCGGCTCCGCTAGCAGCATCAAAAATAAAGGGGCGGTTTTGTTTTAAAAAGGAAAATTTATACACTTCAAACTCTCATAAAATTGTGGAGCGATGCTCTAATGCATAGAAAGAATTATGATTTATGGGATTTAGTATTAGATTTTTTTTCAAAAAAAAATTATATTGTTATTTATATCTATTTATATTGCGTATCTAAAAATATCATCATTGTAATTTTTTCAGACTGAACAGCAACCTATTATCTTTATTTTGACCTCGTGTATTTTTTTATTTCTTCTTACACATTTGATTTATCTGTTAAAACGTTTACTAAAAGAACTCCCCTCTTTCATTATTAGTTTCTTTAGATGAGAGTGATGATATATATTTGCCCATGTTGGCTTTTTATTAATCCTGTATTTTTAAGTTTCTTTTTCAATACTCCAGACTACAGATCACAGATATCTCAAAATGTATCTGGAATAGCACAACCAAAATGTAATGCCACTAAATTGAAGGAATTAGTTCTGCCTTTTCTTCTTCTCCCTGAACAGCAAGAAATTGTCCGTCGTGTTGATGCGCTCTTTGCTTTTGCTGATTCCATTGAAGCGAAGGTGGCGGTGGCAAGGGAGAAGATGGAGAGATTGAGGCAGTCCATTCTTGCAAAGGCATTTTCGGGGGAACTTGTGCCTACGGAGGCTGAGCTTGCCATGAAGAGCGAAGCGGTAAATCAGGTTAAAGGGTCGAGTTCTTCGGAGGTGTCATAGAGGTCCAGAACCTGCGAGACATCAAAGAAGTAGGATTGGGGCAGGAAATTATAGAAGCCCCATTTATCCTTGGTGATGGCCTGGACTTCAAGAAAGAGGGGTTTGCCGGAGAGGTCTTGTTTTTGGATTTGGGGGATGAGGATAGCCTGCATCCTGTCCCTGAACCGGGAGTCAAGCAGGTCCATGGACTGCATGTTAAGGTAGGCGTTCATGCTGCGTTTTGCAAGTTTAGAGAGGATGTAGGAGCCGAGCATGTTGGTCTTTGAGGAGAAGGAGCCGGAGATCGCGAAGATATTGAGGGAGAGTGTTTAAGCATTCTCTCTACTTTCATTAATCGTCAGCTGCATTAAAGTATTCTGCAAGTTCATCTAAAAAACTTGGATTTAAATAAGAGGCTATACCCAAGTCCTGTATCTTTGATACTTTATCTTCCAGCTCGTAGAAAGAAATGTATCCACATACAGTTGAAAGGGGTTTTGCTAAACATTCAAAAGTGGGCCTGAGTATTTCTTTTTTAACTTTGTCACTTCTCTGTTCTGGTGCCACTAAATAAAGGTTGATCTCGAGATTAGGTTGAAGGGCTATTAAGTCGCTCATTCTCAAAAGACCAGAGTAAATAGAGGTTGTGGATTCGATCTCAAAGGCGGCAATAATTGAATTTCCTTTAAGCCATAATACATCTATCAATTCAATTGTCTTTTGGGTTGCCTCGTTGAATTGTGTTGGCAGTTCGTTTATCATTCTTGGTATAGACTCAAAAGAATTGTTCTGAAAGGACTTAGAACGGTCGTTTTTTGCCACCCATACGTTAAGCCCCATCTTTGAGCCTAGATCCAAAAGATAATACTGTATTCTAGTGTGATCAGTATAATCAATATTCTTGCTGTTCTTGTTTTCGTCGCTTGTTATTTCACCTTCATCACCTGGGACAGTAACAGCCTTTTTTTTCCCACCGGATTTTATCATATAACGGGGAATTCTTTTTAATTTACCAGGATCAATCTTTTTTGCAATGGGATTATTCTCAGCTTCACGTATAAATTCGTAAATGAGTTTTCCATCATCTTCTTTTAATTTATTGGGACTGCCTCTTAAAAACCCCTTAAAACCACGTCTATCAGAAGGCTCCATGTAGAAACTAATTTTTCCCTCTAAGTCTTTCATTTGAACCCCAAATTCAGGATCTAGCAGAATTATAGGTTTGACTTCTAACCGAATGGGAAACTGAAGGGATTCTGAGCTATTATCCGCTTGCCATATTTTTCTAACATCATTAGAAGGTCCAACTACTTCGAGTGCTCCTACCCAATGCATGATGCCAGTAATATAGCATAAGAGAATGTCTCCTTTTGCTATTTTAGCCACGGTATTTTTTCTACTCTCTCTAAAACCAGTAACATTTGCACCTGCATTTCTAAATTCATCCCAAGTAGTGCCTGTGAACAAGTCCAGCCAATAATTTACCATTAATTTTTCAAATAAAGTACAGATTAAAATAATTTTCGTATAATCCCCTATAATAGTTTTTCTATTTGATTTTGAGTTCATTAGGAGTTAAGAGATATTGACCGATGTAAGGATCGATAAAGATATAGAACCCATTCTTAACTATCGCTTTAATAATAGGTGACTCTGTTTGTTCGGGTTTGATGGCTCCGACCCTGAACTTAACCACAATGCAGCATTTCAGAAGGGTATGGTAAAAAAGTAAGTCCATGAAGAGACATTCGGTCACTTTGGCATTCCAACCAAGATGTCTTTAACGATTTAGGATCTTTAAAATATATCAGACCTTTGGCCAATTCATTAGGAATAATTTAAAGTCTCTTTCGGAAATGCTGCAGATTTCCCCATCTTTTAATACTTCAAATCCTTTTTTTACAGCACAACTAACATGTTTACCCATGGAGCATGAATTAAGTTTTTCTTTTAAAAGTGAAGATGCTTCAGAGTATTTGCGTGGAACTTCTGCAATATAAGTGCCATTTTCGATATAAAATGCAAAAACGTCCTTTGAAGTCCCATATTTAGCTTTGAAGCTATCTGCATGTTTGTAAATCCATACAGGTGGTCCCCTGTGTTTGCGTAATTGTGGCAGGGTGGCAGACATGAGTTCCAATAATATTATTGTTTTTTCCCCTGACCATGATCCTTTATTGAGAACCTTAAATTCGTGTGTTTCAAGTAATGAAACAACAGCCTGTTCCATCTTGTGTAACTGTGGATACAGTACATCTTCCACGACATCAGGAGTGTTGAATAGGATAGCAATAAAAGCAGTTCCACGAGATTTCATTTTCTGAAGCAATTCTGTATCGCTCATTAGGGTCACAGGTTTAGGGAAAAAGAAGTCCATTGTAGGACAAACCCTAAATTGTCTGCAAGCATCAATAAAAAAGCAGAATTTATCGAGTGAAAGGGCTGCTGCAACATTACGTTTCGGATCAGTTGGGTCAATCACAACAAGTGGATCTGTATGCTGTATAGTTCCGTGGGATTTAAGGTCTATATATGTGCCGGGTTGCCATTCGCAGGCAGAGTTGATTACTTCTTCAAAGGAGCCGTATTTTATTATTAGCAGTTCTGTCAGGTATCCCGAAAATCCCTGTGTCCGTAGTTCTGATCCATAGACACCTATACCTTTCATGAACTGCTTCAACAGTAAAACTTCCGACTCAAGTCCATAAATATTCTTTTTTACAAATTCATTATGAAAGGGAGTTCTGTCAACTGCAGACCTGATGCAGGAAGCAGATTTCACTCTGAAACAAGGAACAATGTCCACATCAAATCCTCTGTAGATCATGTTTATGTAAGGGTGTTCTGCATAACGCTCTTCGAAACTTTCCGCTTCTTTTGCTATCTTTCTTGCAATTTCCATTCCATTTTTTTCAAGTTCTTCGTTACTGGTCTCGCTTGGAAACATTATAAATAAGTCAAGATCATGTGTACCTGATATCCACGTATTTCTGGCAGCTGAGCCAACAAGGGTAACAGAAACATCTTTAAGATTCATCCCATGAGCTATGTGTTCAATCTTTTTTCTAAGCAGTTCTGCAGTTTCTTCAAGATAAGCTCTTTCTTCATGTGTGGGGCTTATCTTTTTCAGGACATCATTTTTCAATTCTTTAAGTTCATTAGTTTCCATAAAAATCATTTTGAATTTTCTGTTGCTGCTTATGTTGTGCCTGAAATGTTGTTCTTGAAGTTATAATTTATGGAGTTTTCCTCATTTTTGATAAATCATATATTGCCTGACGATCAAAGTTTACATTATCTTTTTTTTCAATAACTATTTATTTTAGCCTAAAATCGAATATATTCTACAATGAATTTGTTCTTGCAATATATCCAACCTTTTAGTTGTAAATTCAATACAAGGATATATATAAATATTTATATACAGGTAAAAATTAAGATATATAAATGATATGTATATTCCAAAGAATGATAGGTCGTATGTTCCTAATATACTTATTTAAATGATTGTTTTTCAAATTGTCCGCAAATTTACTTGAGAACAAAAATCATAGCTTTATTTGAAACTGGTGGCGAAATATGAAAATTTGTTTCATTGCTGATGCAACTTCCATACATACAATAAGGTGGGTTGAATTTTTTTTAAAAAAAGGGCATGAAATTCATTTAATTACATATGAACCACCTGAAATCCCTGTCGAAGGTGTGAATATATATGTTGTAGATTCAGTGTTTAATAACCTGTATCTTGCTTTTCCTTTTCGTCACATAAAGATTATGAGGATTATAAAACAAATAAAGCCTGATATAGTTCATGCGCATTTCATAACAAAATTCGGATTTCATGGTGCTTTGCTTGATTTCCATCCTTTTGTTATAAGTGCATGGGGAAGTGATGTGCTGGTTCTTCCCCAAACCTCTAAATTATTGTTTTATTTTACTAAATTCAGCCTTAACAGGGCAGATTTGATCCACGCAGTTTCTGAATACATGGCAGAAGAAATCACCTCTTCTTTTTGTCTTTCAAAGCACAATATTAAGGTAATACCATTTGGAATCAACTCTAAACAATTCAATCCAGATGTAAAGGCAATTCAAACAAGAAAAATATTAGCAGAGGAAAATGATCCTATAGTTATAAGCGTGAGGAATTTTGAGCCAATATATAATATTGAATGCTTGATTAATGCAATTCCTCTTGTTCTTGCAAAAATTCCTAATACAAAGTTTCTGTTGCTTGGCAAAGGTACGCTTAGAAACAGATTACAAGAAATGACTGAAAATTTGGGAGTTTCAGGCAATGTCAAAATTCTTGGATTCGTCTCACATAGTGAACTTCAAAAATACTTTTCTTGTGCAAATGTTTATGTATCAACTTCATTGTCCGATAGTTTAGGTGTTTCAAATCTTGAAGCAATGGCTTGTGGATTGCCAGCTATTTTAACTGATATTTCTATAAACAAAGAGTTTATTAAAAAAGGGTTAAATTTTCATTTATTTCCTCCCGGCAATTCCAGGGTTCTTGCAGAAAAAATTGTTGAATTAATCCAACAAAATGATAGAACAAATTATATAAAGAATTATGAATTGATTTCAACTCAGTATGACTGGGAAGAAAATATGAATAAAATGGATAGTCTGTATTTTAAAATAGTTAATTGCAGAAAAAATCCTCTCGACTTAAAAGGATGAAAATATGAATATACTGTTCATTGGAGAAATAAATAAAAACGATGGCGGCAGCAAAAGGATGATTCCTTTATTATCTCATGTGGTTAATAAAGGACATAATATTGCGTTGATTGTATATTCAGACGATTATGTTTACTTGAGTGATTCTATTAAAGGTGCAAAAATCTATCCATTTGACGCAAAATATCCTTCATTTTTATCCAAGATACATAAAATGAGTGGACCAGAAAAAGAATTAATCTTGTCAGTAAAGTCATTCTTGTCATCAATAAAAGTACTGAATCAATTTAATTCCGATATTATCTACAGTTTTAATCCTCATCTTTACAGTGGAGGCGTGGGGTTAGTATGCTCAAAAATATTCAAAAAACCATTTGTTCTTGAATTTAGTGATATGTCATGGGAATGGAATAAATATGTACCCAAATCAAGCACAAGTAATTCTTTAATAAAACTATACGGTTTCCTTCAAAAGAAGATTTTAAAAAATGCAGATATGATTATCACCACTCCTTATTTAAAAGAATATTGCATAGAAAATGGTATAAATCCTGCTAAAATACATATAATACCGTGCGGTGCAGACTTCAGTTTTTTCAATAAAAATGTAAATTTCAGAGATATCGTTAAAAAATACGAATTAGAAGGATTTAATGTAATTATGTATACAGGGGCTTTGTATAAGGCCTTTGGGATATCAGATTTACTTGATGCACTTTGCATAGTTGTAAAAAAACACAGCAATACAAAACTTGTTTTAGTTGGCAGATATATCGAAAAAGAAATGAAAGAGTTCACTGAAAAGATTAAAACATATGGTCTTACAGATAATGTCGTTTTTGTTGAACTCCAACCCTATAGTGAAATTCCAAAATTCATAAATTCTGCAGATATTTGTGTAAATCCTTTTCCCGGAAATCCCATATGCAGAGCGGGAAGTCCGGTGAAAGTTTTCGAATACATGATTTGCGGGAAACCTGTGGTTCACAGCGATCTCGAATGTGTTGAAGGTGTTATTATTGATGGATCAACCGGTTTATTGTACAAGGCAGATAACATTGAGGATCTGGCAGATAAAATCAATACTCTGATTGAAAATCCTCAATTACGCAAACAGCTTGGAGATGCTGCAGAAAAATTAATCTTAGAAAAATACACTTGGGATAAATTAGGAGACAAATTAATTGAATGTTTTATATCTTATAAGAAATGTCTATAAAACAGATATATATGAATGATAAAATATATGACAAAGAATTCTATGAGAACTGGTTTAGAAAATCAGATGCTGAAGATGATATTGGTTATCAAAATAATGCAAAGTATTTGTATTCAGTTATACCAGCTGAGTATTTAGATAAAATCAATAAAGTTGCTGAAGTTGGTGGCTGCACCGGTGGCAATCTTTTTTATTTCGGCAAGTATAAAAACTTCCAAACACTTGATAATTATGAACTTTCTGAAGATGCAATAAATCATGGTAAACAGAGATATGTGAATGTAAATCAAATACATATGAACTTTTTAGAAGAATCTGTTCAGAAAAAATATGATTTGCTACTATTGTCAGATATCGTAGAGCATTTTAAGGACGATAATGGTTTTTTAGAAAAAATAAAAAAAAAAAACGGAATATATCGCTCTTAAAATGCCAATAGAAAAAGCGATTTACACTCAGTTGAAACGATATTTTTCAAGGAATCCAGTAGTTGTGGGAGAGAACCATCCAAGCGGCCATTATCATGAGTATACAGTTAAGGAAACATTATCTCTTATTAATAAACATTTTGAAATTTTATCATTTTTTCTGTATAGTATACAACAGGATAAAGAAGTTCTTGAATATAACAATGCGCGGTTTCATCAGAACAAAAAAATTAAAAAAATGTTTTACATGATGCAGAGGTTATTTTATAAATGTGTGCCCCTATCGGTATTTATCACTATTTTTGGAGGCAATGTATTTTTATTTGCAAAAACAAAAAATGATATAAATACGCGGAATGAGAATTCTTATGAAAGTAATAACGATTGTCGGAACACGGCCTGAACTTATCAGGTTATCAGAAATAATAAAGAAACTAGATAGGTATATGGATCATATATTAGTCCATACGGGCCAAAACTTTGATTATGAGTTGAATGAGATATTTTTTGAGGAATTATCTATCCGAAAACCTGATTATTTTATGAACTCTAAAGCTGAGACACCTTTCAAACAGATTTCTCATATTTTAGAAAAAACAGAAGAAATACTATTGAAAGAAAAACCAGATGCTGTATTAATATTGGGTGATACTAATTCAGGTTTGAGTGCAATAGTTGCCAAACGTTTAGGAATTCCTGTATTTCACATGGAAGCAGGTAATAGATGCTATTCTGATAAGGTTCCTGAAGAGATTAATAGGAGAATTATTGATTCTTGTTCTGACATTTTGCTACCATATACACAAAGAAGCAGGGAACAGCTCTTGATGGAAGGATATCATCCCAGCAGAATATTTGTTACTGGAAATCCTATTGCTGAAATTATTAGAAAGAACATTGAAAAAGTAAACCATAGTAAAATACATGAAAATTTAGGTATAGAAAAAGATGAAAAATATGTTTTAGTGACAGTGCACAGGGAAGAAAATGTTGATGATCCGAAATTGTTAGCAGGGATTTGTGATACTTTGTTATGTATTGCACATAAACACAAAGTGATTGTAAGTACTCATCCCCGTACAAGAAAAAGGCTTGAAAGAATTGAAATTGATTCCAATGATAATCTTGTCTTTATGAAACCATTTGGGTTTATAGATTTTTTGAAATTGGAAATGAATGCATTTTGCATCATTACAGATTCAGGAACTGTTCAGGAAGAAGCTACCATTCTTTCAGTGCCATGTATTTTAATGAGGACATCCACAGAACGACCCGAATTATTAGAATGTGGCGGAGTCTTCATGGCTGGGGTAAACAAAGATGATATACTGGACAGTTTTAATGTGATAGCAAATTCAACTGAACGCAATGAATGTATTCCATATGATTATCAGGACGATGTTTCTAATAAAATTGTTAAGATTCTTATGAGGTATAAGAATGTTTAATAATCAACGGATATTGATTACCGGGGGGAGTGGTTCATGGGGTAATGAGCTTACAAAACAATTGTTTGAAAAATATGACCCCAAAGAAATTATTATTTATTCTCGCAGTGAATTGCCGCAGGTTGAAATGCAGAGGCGGTTTAATGGCAATCAAAAATTGAAGTTTCTTATAGGTGATGTAAGAAACTTCCATACATTAACAGAATCCATGAGAAATGTGGATTATGTATTCCATCTGGCTGCGCTTAAACATGTTCCAATATGTGAAAGCAATCCATGGCAATCTGTTGATACCAATATACTCGGAACTGAAAATGTCATACGGGCTGCGATAATTAATAAAGTAAAACTGGTAATTGATGTTTCAACTGATAAGGCATGTGCTCCCATAAACATGTATGGTGTTTGTAAGTCTGTTGGAGAAAAGCTGATTATCCACGCCAACGAAAGAAGAAAAGACACAAGGTTTGTATGTATCAGAGCAGGTAATGTTATGGGAACCAGAGGTAGTATAATACCTTTTTTCAGAGACCTTATTAAAGCAGGAAAAGATGTGCCAATAACAGATTATCGCATGACCCGTTATTTTATGACATTAAAAGAAGCCATAGGACTCTTGTTCAAGGCAGTAGAACACTGTCATGGCGGAGAGATATTTGTTATGAAGATGCCTGCCTGCAAAATCGTTGATCTTGCAGAGGTAATGATCGAAGAATTGGGTGGAAAAAGCAAGCTTTATGAAATAGGTATACGCCCTGGAGAGAAACTTCATGAAGTTTTAATTTCTGAGTATGAAGCAAATGATACAATAGTTTTTGATGATTCATATTATGTTATATTACCTTCCTTAAATGTGAATGGTGTTAGAGAACAATACCATCAATTCGAAAAGTTTTCCGGTAACAGCTATTCATCTAATGATAAGTTAATGAGTAAAAGGGAAATTAGAGATAAATTGAAAAATGGAGGCTTTATTTAAAATGGTTTCTAGAATATCGGGTCTTAGTAAAAAAATTGCTGACCAAGTACTTCCACCTATCATTTATTTAAATATGAAAAAACATTATATGAAACATAAATATAAACCGACATGGCATATAATTAAGGGTGGTAACTTAAAAGGAAGAGAGATATTTGTAGATCAAAAGGATGGTTACTGGCAAAAAGAAATCGTAGAGGGCACTCAAGATCAATACTTTTTCAATTATTTAAATAAATTAGACTTAGAGGGAAAAGTAATATTGGATATTGGTGCACATGTTGGTTATCACTCTATGAATTTTGCTCAACTTGTAGGTCAAAATGGTTTTGTCTACGCTTTTGAACCTAACATCTTTAATATCAAAAGATTTCATCTAAATTTAGAGAAAAACGAAGATTTAGCAAAGCGTATTAAAATATATGATTTTGCAATTTCAGACCATGCAGGATTTATTGAGTTTAATTTTAGTTCAAATGTTGATGATGGAAAAAGCAGTGGCAGTTTTATTTCGGGTGCGCACACTCCTTATCAAAGCCAAGTTTATGAAAAGATTGGCTTCTCTAAAATGTCAGTAAAAACAATATCCTTAGATGAGTTCTTATTATCAAATGAAATTACTATCATTCCATATTTACTAAAAATTGATGTTGAAGGAGCTGAAAATCTTGTACTTGAAGGTGGTTATAATATGATTAAAAAATACAAGCCTATGATACTCATGGAGATACACTCCATTTTTAATATGTTCAAAACATTTGAATTCTTCATGCCATTAGGTTATAAAATAGAACTTTTGCATGAAGAGTTTGATGGACGTTGTTTTATTGTAGCAACTTCAGAATTAGGGATATAATAATATGAAAACTTTGCAAATAGGCAATATTGATACAGCAGGTGGAAGATTTAACGGTGCAGATTTACATAGACAATTACGTGAAAGGGGTATAAAATCGAAGTTATGTGTACGTACTAAAAAAACAAATGATAATGACACATGGGAGTTAGGTTTCTTTTTTGGAATGAGAGCAATTAATTTTGTCATTAAACAGATTGAAAAATTATTATCGATTCAATCAATTTTGTATCCATCTTCTTTGCAGCTGTATTTCGATAAACGTTTTCTTGATGCAGATATTGTTCATTATCACCTTATACATACCGGTTTTTTTAGCCTACTTACTTTTCCAAAATTGTCACAATTAAAACCAAGTGTATGGACTTTGCATGATCCTTGGGCAATGACAGGTCACTGTATACATCCATTTGAATGCACAAGATGGAAAACAGGGTGTGGAAAATGTCCAAGTTTAAACACACACATTCCAATGTTAATTGATAATACTAAATTAATGTGGAAAATAAAAAAATGGGTGTATTCTCATTCAAATATTGATATTGTGGTAGCTTCTAAATGGATGTTGAATATGGCGAAACAGAGTCCATTGCTTTCTAAATGTCGTATCCATTATATACCTTTTGGAATTGATCTAAATTTATTTCGTCCAATGAACTCAAAAGAAGCAAAAAAATCACTTGGTATTGATCCGAATAGTACGGTTCTTGCATTTAGGACAACAAGCAGTGAGTTTAAAGGTTTACCTTATATAAAGGAATGCATTCAAAAATTGAGATGTGATGAACATATTTGTCTTTTGACTGTAGGTGAAAAAAATTTAATTGATGAATTTAATGAAAAGTATGAAATAGTCGATTTAGGGTGGATTGAAGAAAGTCAATTAGCTGTATTCTATAATGCATGTGATATTTTTCTTATGCCCTCTACAGCAGAAGCATTTGGTTTGATGGCAATAGAAGCAATGGCTTGTGGAAAGCCAGTGATTGTTTTTGAGGGCACTGCTCTGCCGGAAGTAATTTTTGCACCAAAGGGCGGGATTGCTGTCCCACAAGGAGATGTTGATGCCTTAGTATTTGTTATTGAAGATTTAGTTATCAATCCAAAAAAACGTCAAGAAATTGGTAATTTAGCATATAATATAGCAAAAGAAAATTATGATCGAGATATTTTTATTGACAGAATAATTGCATTATATCGCCAAATAATAGAAAGTAGAATAGAACACTAGCATTCAATATTTAAGAAGCATATCTCTACACACTATACATATTATCTCTCTCAATGAGCAAAATTATTATAAAAAAAGATTTTGTGT
>JACIVZ010000050.1 GCA_014361205.1 Methanomethylovorans sp.
TTTATCCCTGCCGGTGAATTTAAGATGGATTCAAATAATTATAGTTATAAAAATGATAATATAGTGACTATTCAAAAACCCTTCTATCTTGGAAGATATCCTGTGACCCAGAAAGAATGGAAATCTGTAATGGGATACAACCCTTCATGTTTTGAAGGAGATGACAGACCTATTGAATGTGTTTCCTGGTACGATGTACAGGATTTCATCACAAAGTTGAATGTAAAGGAAAACACAAATAAATATCGCCTTCCTACTGAAACTGAGTGGGAATTCGCCTGCAGAGCTGGCACAACCACAAAATATTCTTTTGGTGACACTGATTCAAAATTAGGAGAATATGCCTGGTATTATGGCAACTCCGAACATCAAACACACCCGGTTGGTATGAAGAAACCAAATCCATGGGGTTTGTATGACATGCATGGTAATGTGTGGGAATGGTGTCAGAACACATATTATGAAAATTATGCGGATGATCTGGATTATGCCGATAACTGGGAAGACATTACTGCCTTCAGCCCCGCCCTGCGTGGAGGTAGCTGGGTCAACTACCCAAGAAAATGCCGATCAGCGTATCGTCTAACTTTTCACCCTAACTATGGCCACTATTCACTTGGCTTCCGTCTTCTGAGGTCACTGTAATACCTTCACATATATTAGATTGTACTTAGCAAAATATACAGAGAATAGATTTTCTGATAAGTGCTTAACTTTGAAGATTTTTATAAATATTGATATTAAATAAATTTGTGGCTTTTTCAGTATATAAAAAATACTATCGAAAATGATATAGGCAAGTAGTGTACTTGTAACCTTATATAGCTTGAAATGGCAGAAATTTAATAGAATTGATAAGAGGAACTATCATGGGGAGAAAATGGGATCTGATCTGCTTCACAGGTACTATATTTGTAGTAGTTTATGTATTATCTTTTGCATTTTATCCTGTTGTCAAAGCAGAAGATGTAAATGAAACTATAGTAGGTGGCTTCCCATCTCAGAAGTCTTACCAGATGGAGAGCTCCAATATGTCAGAAGCTGAAAAAAAATTAAGTAGCGATCTTCTTGAACTTATTAAAGCACTTGAATTGCAATCATCAGGTAAACCAGTTATTAACTCAGAAATTTTACAAACATCTAATTTTATCTCCGCGGACCCTGCAAGAGGAATAGATGAAAATCTTGTATATGTGTATATTTCTCTTAACAAGACTAACAATATTGAAGTTATAGAGCCTTTTGTAAAAGAGATCACTAATATAGATGAAGAAAATTCTGTGGTGGTTGCATGGGTTAGTGTTAAGAATCTGGAAGAACTTGCTGCCTTAGATGAAGTAAGGAATATAAGAACTGTAGTATCTCCTGTTGTGAATGTCAACGATTCAACTATCGAAGTAAATACTAAAGCAAATGATACTGAAAATGTAAATTATCTTGAAGATAGTGGCTGGATAAAACTTATAGGAATAATAGCCTTCACTGCAATTCTGTTCAAAATTCGGCATTAATCCTAAAAAATATTTTAAATTTAGCGCTTATTTCTTTGCTTGTCATTTAATTTTAAACTGTCCTTCAATAATCTTTCTTTTAAGTTCTTCAGCCATTTTAAGTGCCCTTTTTTTATCAGATTGCCTTAAAACAATAGGCACCTCTCTATAAATTTCTTCTTCATAACATTTCATGTATGTCTTAATAATTCCAAGCCTTGCAATAAATACACCAGATGGACATATGGTTGAACAAAGACCGCAATTAAAACATAGTTGTCTATCCAGAATAATTTTGCCATTATTTCTATATATTGCATCCATAGGGCATTTATTAACAGCTTCACATATAGGACAGTAATTACATGCAGAAGGATTAAAAGTGACTTCTAGATCCACATCCTGCCAGACATCCCCGTAGTTTGCTTCACCAATTGGCTTTCTTGTATCCACATCCATTACAGGAAGTGATATTCTTGAATCTGGTGTTTTGATAGCATCAAGTACATCCTGGCTAATGACTGGTATAGCAACAGCCCAGGAAACTATACATTCTGGTCCTGCACTGGTAATAAAACCCCCCATCAGCTGTGGGTCCATCCCATGCATATCCGCAAATCCGCTAAGATTTGGTCTTGTCGCACTACTTCTTGTACCATTCCCTATAACAAAGCCCTCGCTTCCATTTATTAAAACAGGTGTACCCATGCCAATTGTTTCCAGCAAAGGATCATTCTTAAGGGGATTGATTTCTCCACATCCTGATACAGTAGCCTCTGATAAATCGGGGCTGAAACTTTTAGCATGAAAAATTGTATTCACTTCTTTTGAAGAGCAATTCACAAAAGCAGAATAATTCATAAAGCAGTGCCTTGTACCGAATAAACGAGCAAAAGGAATATCATTCAGTGTGATAGCTGAGGTGAAAGAATCATTATCATCCGTTATCACTGAAACCTCAATTTCTTTTTGCTGCACCATGTCCCTGAAAAGATGACCTGCACCATAATCAGGTTGAAGATTGGAATGAGATGTCCCAAATACCATCAAATCCAATATACCCAGTTTCTCGTTAGGGCAGGGACCCACAAACGCAGGTACACCATTTAAAAAAATCTTTTTAGCTCGCGTAAACTGCCGCGATGCTTCGATGGGGAAAGACATTACAGCATATGTACCGCTCATAATGGCCCTTGTGGCTGTGGTCACAACATCCACATCTTCTAGCCCTATGTTTTCTCCCTCCCTTATAAGCTGGCATACTTCACCAGCCGTCATAACCACTGCCTTCCCTTTATTGATCTTACTGCAGATTTCTTCTACACTGCGTTTCATGCCATAATTCACCTTTATGGTTCTGCCTTGGGGACAATACAGAAATATAAATAACATTTGATATGTTGAAACAAAGTTAAATATAAATAAAAGTATTCTGAATGCCTGAATACAAGCATGAGACAATATCAATTGAATTGAACAGCACTAATTATATAAATTTTAAATGATAACTCTATATTCTGAATTTGAAACACATACATTTTTTTATATGAACGTCTAAGAGATTAAAGAATTACTCTTTGTTTATTCAACGTTCAATATACTTGCCAATTCGAGACCTTCTGGACCAAGTTCTGCTAATTTGTTAAAGATTTCTTCCTTTGTCACGTACTTTTCTGTCCTTGTACCATCAGTACGTTCTATTTTTATAGTTATCTCGTTCTTACTAACTCCTCTGTCAATACACTCCTGAACGATATCACCATATTGTTCCATAATAATCTTGAAACAATCAAAAATTTCATTGTTGCGGATTGCATCTCTCCCATCAAGCATGACCTTTTTAAGTTTTTGAGACTTTATAGAGATTTCCAGATATTTCTTAATTTCATTATTCAAAGATTCAATTATTTTCATATCTATATATTGGGAAAGAGTTTTATCTGCAGTAATATCACTATCCTCATAAAATATCTGGATACCCTCGGAATCAGATATTATTTTAAATCGCTGATCTTGTTTCTTGTTCTCAAAAATAATTTCGAGATATGAAATACCATCAAAATTTATGTTACTGATAATAAAATCACTGACATCAAGCATCTTTACTTTGTTTTCTTTATGGATGATACCACTTTTAGTCCATACAGGCAACTGTATATTTCCATGCACCTCCCGCATAAATAATGGATCATTCCGGTATATAAGCTCACTTTCATATTCTATCCCGGATATGGATGCTTTAAGTTCACCTCGCATGATTCCATTATCAAAACGAACATAATAAGCTTTTATTGCACCATATATACCATTTTGAAAAAGAGAATTCAAGTAAGGAATCATTTTTCGTTCAATTTCATTTATCTGAAATTCATAATCCCTCTTTTTTTGTTCAAGTTCTTTTTTGAGATTACGAAGACCATTATTAACACTTTCATCACACGCATCTATAATAGCATTGTGACATTCTAGGATTTCTATATTTTCTGCGTTAAGTGAGATAGATTTCACATATGCTTTAACATCACTTGCAAATTTTTCAAGACTGACGATCCGGTTTTCTAGAGACGATATTGCCTTCATTTCAATTTCATTTATCTCAATAGCATCATTTTCCAAAGGGAGGACTTTTTCTACTATTTCAATAAGATCGCTTAAATCCTGAATAAAATCACGCTGTACTGGCAGATCCGTAGAATCCTGAAAGGTATATCTCATTCAATCTCCGCCTGAATGAATAATCTTACTATTTGTTGTATGTGACCAGTTAAATATGTTGCGACTTTTAAAATGGTTCAATTACTTTTGAGAACTTTCCTCACAGGTTCAAGTATCATATTCATGTACTTTACAGCACCTTTTTTAAGGTCCATTGGATGAAGTTTTCCTTCTGAAAAAACATTTGTGAGTTCCTCATAACCTCTACATATAAGATTCCCACCATATTTCTCTGGCCTTTCAAATATAATTTCTTCATATCTGGGAAAAATATGATACCTGAATATTTCCAGTATAGGATTCTCAATTATCTGCGAAGCGGGACAGAAGGCTTTTTTCACTTTTTGATCAATCTCTTCTTCCGAATCATCCACTGAAATGAAATTATCACTTGAGGATGACATCTTTTTTCCGTCTAAACCTAAAAGTATAGGCGTATGAATACAAATAGGAGACTTAAAACCAAGCGATGGGAGACCCTCCCTGGCAAGCATGTGTATTTTACGCTGGTCAATGCCTCCCACAGCTACATCCACTCCTAAAAAAGCAATATCTATTGCCTGCATCATTGGATAAACCATCTGAGAAACCTTGGGGTCATCCATCTTTCTACCAACCTCATCCATACTTCGTCGTGCCCTATTAAGAGATGCAGTGGTTGTAAGTTTGAGTACATTGAGCATATAGTCAGATGTGAGCTGAAAATCAGACCCATATACAAATTTTGTCTTTTCGGGGTCAAGACCTAAAGCAATGAAACAATCCCTGTTATAATCAGCAATTTTACGCACTTGTTCCAGCGTACCTTTTTGATTCAGATAGGCATGTACATCTGCAAGAAGAACTATGATATTAAAACCAGCATGCTGCAGATCAAGCAATTTATTGACTGTAAGAACATGTCCTAAATGTATCTTGCCACTGGGCTCATAACCCACATACGCAACAGGGTTATCCTTCTTTTTTAGAAGTTCTTCCAGTTCATTCTCTGTAACAATTTCCTGTACGTTCCTTTTTATAAGCTCCAGTCTGTCCATGTGTTCACACCATTTGTAATACTGGTTGGTATAAAAACCGTTTTGTTTATATGATTAACTGTTGCCAATCAAAGTGTTAATAAGGGATTTTCCTTCAAATGAATTAAAGAGAGGAGTATCCCATTGCTGCACAACTCTGGTACGAATGCTGCTTGTATTTTGCTGTTTCAAAGGATTATATCCTTTAATTGAGTATTCCTCTTTATGGACAAGTATTCCTTTTCTCTGCCACGCAGGCACTTTGGCAATGTTGATACCATGACTGAAAAGAAGTTCATGGACATCAGGAGATCTTTTTTTCTTAAGAGTTTCAGCTGCTTCCTTTTCACGATACCCTTTAGATACAAGAGTGTAAAAAGCATATGAATTGATACAATTCCTCCATGCCTCTTTCTGTCTCCAGTCCAGATACTCTACTATCTGTTCTTTACAAACTGGAATTATCCGAGAGTCAAAAGCAAGCGGCTCATTTGTTTTCAGACTTAATGTAAGTGCACTGCTCAAGAAACTGGAAACTACTGAATTAAGTTTTTCTACTCTTCCATCAAATGGCAAGTTTTTGAATAACAAGTTAATCTCATCTGAAAAAGTATATCCAAAAACAGGCGATAGGCCACTTTTCTTAAATAGCATTTCTACAGTGTTAGCCATGTAAACTGCAAACCTACTGTCAAAAGGTTTTTCAAACCCCATACGCAACAGTGAATTCCTGAAATTCCTGCCATCTACACGAATGATAAAAGGAGGTGCACAGCGCAGATCACTGTAGATCTCTCGCTTCTTCATGTGCTTTTTACTCTTCTTCTTTTTCTTTCTTTGTCTTAAACTTACTAACAATACTCCTTATAATAATTATATCCCCTGTGGTCACTACCCATCTGTATGGAATAATGGCTCCTTTCGTCGGCACATCAAATAAATCCTTATTTATATCAGTTATAGCTAACCCTTTAACAATCTTTTCTTCAACATTTAATACAAGGTCAGCAACTTTTCCAACATATGTACCTGCATCTGTGTAAACATTAAGCCCGAAAAGTGATGTCAAATCCGTCCGCATGATATCTCTCCTTAATTTAAGAGTACTTATATATGAACATTCTCATGTAAAAGCACTATACTAAAAATGCTTTTTTATAGATGTCTAAATTCAGTTTCTCTATTCCGGATCTTATGCTCTTTTCAGATTTTGAAAGTGCAATCAACTGTTCTTGTTTGAGCTTTAATTCAATTACTTTTTCGATACCATTCTTTCCCAGCTTTACAGGCACCCCCATACAAATATCATGAAATCCATATTCCCCTTCCAGATAAACAGACGCTGGCAGAACCCTCCCCGAATCATTTATGATTGCATCCACCATGGAAACAATTGCAGCTGAAGGAGCATAGAAAGCACTTCCTTCTTTTAGAAGGTTTACAATTTCAGCTCCAGCATCAATGGTTCTTCTGACTATTCTGTCTACAGTTTCCTGTGATAAGAATTCAGATATTGGTATACCAGATACTGTTGTATACTGAGGTAAGGGTACCATACTATCCCCATGTCCACCCAAAACCATTGCGTCTATATCCTTTACGGAACAACCAATCTCTTGAGCTATAAAATAAGCAAATCTACTGGAATCCAAAAGCCCACTCATACCAAACACTCTTTTTTTATCAAAGCCAGTGCAATGGTATACTTCATAAGTGATTATATCGAGAGGATTTGTTACAGTTATTATTATGCTCTTAGGTGCATATAGCCTGATATTGTCACAAACTTCCTTTATAATTTTTCCATTGATTTTCAACAAATCTTCTCTTGTCATTCCAGGTTTGCGTGCTATGCCTGCAGTTATAATCACTATATCTGAACCTTCTATATCAACATAATCATTTGTACCTTTTATATTTGAATCATAACCCATCAAAGGTGCAGCCTGCATGATATCAAGAGCCTTACCCTGTGGAAGACCAGGTACAATATCCAGCATGACAATATCTCCAACCTCACGTTCTGCTAGTCTTTGTACTGTAGATGCTCCCACATTACCAGCACCTATAACTGAAACTTTTTTCACGTTCATTTCTCCGTATCAAGTGTTTTTGATATGCTATACTAATATAAAAGCGACCCATATATTATATTATTTATGACTCAAAACTCAAGTCTTAACAAAGTACCTGCTAACAACCTCATAGTTAATAATAAATAATCTATCCTTTATACTATGAGAGAGGCCAATTGAATGCTGAAAAGCACGTTTATTCATATGCCCACAATAGGTGCTACTATAGAAAAACGCATATGGTCCAGTGGGATCAGAACTTGGGAAGAATTCCTCAGAGAAAGAGAATTGATCCCTCTTCCCGATAAAAAGAAAAGTTTAATCTGTGCAAGTATAGTGGATTCTATTGACAGGCTTAAAGCACAAGACCATAGATTCTTTGCCTCTTCTTTACCTACTTCTGAACATTGGAGAGCATACAGGTATTTCTCGGATAGTATAGCCTGTGTAGATATAGAAACAACTGGTCTTGCTCCCGGCCATGACAGCATAACAGTAGTTGGTATTTATGATGGAAAGGAAGCAAGAACATATGTCAAAGGTATTGACCTTGAAGATATAATCGAAGAACTGCCAAAATATAAAACACTAATTACTTTTAATGGTGCCCGTTTTGATTTACCTTTCATCAAAAAGGAGTTCCCTGAAATAGAATTTGATCAGCTGCATATTGATCTTATGTATCCCCTGCGTCGTATAGGTTTATGTGGCGGATTAAAAAAAATAGAACAAATGCTCGGTATTTCGAGAACTGAAGAAACTGCTGGTCTTTCAGGATTTGACGCTGTTCGCCTTTGGAAGGAGTACGAACGAGGAAACAATAGATCTCTTGATATTTTGCTTGAATATAATCGTGAAGATATAGTAAACCTGAAAAGGATTATAGATATGGTCTATGATAGATTGGTTGAAAATAAATTTTCACAATGCCTTAAATAAAATAATCCGGTTCGATGACAGCACATATATTGGTCATGTGAACATAATGTGAACATATAATGATATTTGGGGAACTATTTTGATGAATATCGATCTATTATCACTTCCAGATTCTCCTGGTGTTTATCTAATGAAAGATAGTTCTGGAGAAGTGATTTATGTGGGAAAGGCTCTTTCCCTTAGAAAAAGGATACGTCAGTACTTTCAGGCATCAAAGAATCTATCTCCAAAGACTAAAACCCTTGTAAGACATATAACAGATTTGGAATATATAGTCACAGATACGGAAGTAGATTCTCTTGTGCTTGAATCAAATCTTATAAAAAAGTATAGACCAAAATATAATGTGCGTCTAAAAGATGACAAGAGATATCCTTATGTAAAGGTTACAATAAATTCCAGATTTCCCCGCATATTTCTGACACGCAGAAGGCTCATGGATGGAGCTTTGTATTTCGGACCATATACTAATTCAGGAGCTGTCAGAAAAACACTGGACATCATTTCTCAGGTTTTCAGAATACGAAGATGCAGACAGCCTCTCAGTGAAAAAAATAATAGACCTTGCCTGGATTACCATATCAAAAGATGTAATGCCCCATGTGCCATGAAGATAAGTGAAAAGGAATACATGGAAAATGTTTGGCAAGCTATTCAATTTCTCAAAGGGGAGACTTCAGGATTGTTGAAAGAACTGGAAAAAAAGATGCTTGATCTTGCATCAAGACAGGAATATGAAGCTGCTGCACAGGTAAGAGACCAGATAGATGCTATAAAAGTTCTGTCACAGCAACAGATAGCCACATCAGGAACAGATGACAGAGACGTAATAGCAGCAGTTAAGGATTTTGATACTGCTTACATCCAAATTTTCTATGTAAGACATGGCAACATGGTAGGAAGAGCTGATTTTGCTATGAGCTCTGCGGAAGATAATACACTTCCGGATGTAATCTCTCAGTTCATAAAACAATATTATCTGGATTCACCCATACCTCCAGAAATTTTGATACAATGTTATATTCCTGAACATGAACTTATAACCTCATGGCTGAAACAAAGATCTGGAAGAGAAGTGCATATAAATGTACCTCAGAGAGGAGACAAAAAGAAAATGATTGATATGGCTTTGAAAAATGCAGAAATAACTATGCAGTCAAACAAGATAAAGACTGCTGTAGCCGGCGAGTCGCTGGAATCACTACAACAACTTCAATCATTACTCTCGTTGCCTTCGTTGCCTTTGTACATAGAGGGGGTCGATATCTCCAACATCTCAGGTACCGATGCTGTTGGATCAATAGTGGTATTTGAAAACGGGAAGCCATCTAATAAAAAATACAGACATCATAACATAAAAGCTGTCAGAGGCATTGATGATTTTGCAATGATAAAAGAAGTTGTTAAAAGAAGGTATGCTTATCTTAAAGAAGAAAAAATGCCTTATCCTGATCTTATACTTATAGATGGAGGACATGGTCAGTTATCTGCAGCAAAGTCTTCTCTTGAGGAAATGGGAGTGGATATCCCTATAATTGGACTTGCTAAAAGGTTTGAACACATAATCACTACTAAAAAAGGCCATGGGGAAGTAATAATTCTGCCACATAGCTCCCCAGCTCTGAAACTTCTGATGAATATAAGGGACGAAGCTCACAGATTTGCAGTAGCTTCCCACAGACACAGAAGATCAGCAAGGCTAACACATTCTATACTTGATACCATCAAAGGCATAGGAGAAACAAAGAAACGAAACCTAATTAATCACTTCGGTTCTGTTGAAAAAATTGGACAGGCATCTGTAGAAGAACTATGTCAGATAGACGGTATTAACGAAAAATTAGCACAAAGGATACTGGAAAAATTTAGGGAACTTGGACCTTGGAACCCCGCCGATAAAATCTGAGAATTCTGGGAATTGGAAGCATATATATACAGATATAACAGATGTAAATAATGAGATTCTGGTTAGTTATATTGATGAAGAGGGATTAAAATGGGGAAAGAACTTAACTTTTTTGGACATATTGTAGAGCCGGACATTAGAATGCTCCATGATATGGATGATGTCCTTTATGATCAGGAGTGGGCACGATCAGCAAAAGACAGAGAATTATATTATATGTACAGAGATTTGTACAGAAATGAAAAAGAACACTTATCTATTAAGTCTCATAATCTCAGATATGATATCACCGTTATACCACCCCAGATGCTTGGAAGGGAATATATTAAAACAGCCGGACATTATCATCCAAATGTTCCTGGTACCGCCGTCTCCTATGCAGAGCTTTATCAGGTTCTTGAAGGGGAAGCGAATTATCTTTTACAAAAGATGGCAGAAGGGAAAGTAGCAGATGTGGTAGTTATTGAAGCAAAGGCAGGAGATATAATACTGGTTCCTCCTGGATACGGTCATATTACCATAAATGCTTCTGATAAAGTGCTCAAAATGGCGAATTGGGTCTGCAGAGAGTTTTCATCCCTCTATGAACCAATCAAAAATCATGCAGGAGCAGCGTATTATCTTCTTGAGAGCGGATATGTCCAAAACCCAAAGTATCCTGAAGTACCCCCTATTCGTTTTCTACGACCCGTTGATACTTTAATTCTTGGACTTGCTAAATGTGAGGATATGTATAATCTTGTCAGTAACCTCGATAGACTTGATTTTCTGAAAAATCCTCATTTATATAGTTCAGTTTTTTCAGAATTGTTTGAAAAATGAATGGGAAAAGTTTACTACAGCATCATAGATATACTATCGATAATGTATAATAGAAGAACGTAAAATAAGTTCTTTTGAGGTTTATAGGTGCAGAAAGATTACTATATCCAGTTCACATCAGCAAAGATAGAAGATCTGATGTTCAGAACGAGTTTTGATCCGGTTACAAGAGAAGGAAAAGTAATTGTCAACCTCTCAGTTATCGATAAAAAAGATTATGATGATGTTATAGAGATATTTGAAATGGCTATAAACAGTGGTCTATCTGTCAGTCCTTATGTAAGAATACTCCAAGAAGGAGATAACTTAGAGGGCATTTCCGTTGGGAAGGATGAAGTAGGTTTTCTTACAGTGTGTAGTATCACGATAGATGGTGTTTTACTTAAGAAAGGAATATTTGTGAATCCAAAATTTGGAGGATTAATAGAGATAAAAAATGGAACTCCTTTAAGATTTACTAATGTTCTCACGTATCAAAGTACTACAATTGATCCTTTGGAAGTGCTTATATCTCAGGAAATCACCTCTGTTACAGAAATGCTCAAAACAGGCTCAGGAAAAATATTAGCTAACCTAAGAGAAGTTTGTTTGGCTGCAAGAGACGACGTTGACCGTGTTCTTTCAGATATGATAGATGCTGGTATTACGGGCATTCTGGAAGTGGGCGAACCAAACAGTCGTGTTCTTGATGTGCCTGTAGAAAGAGACCATTTGGGAATAGTTGTGATAGGCGGTACTAATCCAATGGCCATAGTTCAAGAACAAGGCATAAAAATAAGAATCAATGCCATGTCTAATGTTATTGAGTTTAAGGAACTTCGTCATATCAACGATTATGTGTAATCAATCATTGCTTTGAAATTTGGATGCCGATGATTAAATCGAGCTTTTGGATAAACTCTTCCTTCGCATTTTTGGGAATTGTTGCCCCTGCGGCGATATCATGTCCCCCACCAGCACCACCCACCTCTGCAGAGACAACAGCTAATGCTTCCGAGAGATTCAAACCTTTTTTTACCAGATCTTGAGTACCTCTGGCAGATACTTTCACACCACTTTCTGCATCTGCAAAAGCAACAATTGGATAATTTCTGTCTGCAATAACTGAAGTGCTCATTCCTGCAACAATACCTATTATAGTTTCTTTTATATTTGAGCCCGCATCGAAATATTGAAGGTTATTGAGCTTTGTAACTCCCGTATATTTTACAAAATTCAGACCATTTACTAGATTTGACCGATGATCAGTAAGTAATTTACTTGCTTTCTGATATGCTTTATCTCTGTCTCCCATGCACACGGCCATCCCTATTTCTGCATGATCATATCGACCAGTTGCATTCAATAATGTAGAATACTCTGTAGCATCTCTCATTTCAGTACCTTCTCGTTCATTCATAAGTATATAGACTTCGCCAATCAGCCTTTCGAGCTTACAGGCATCCTGACCTGAAGACAGACCGTGTTGCAGGAGAGCTGAGACAATTTTTTGTTTCTCTTCCAGTTCAAGATCAATCCACCGTCTCCAACGATCATCGTCACCAAAACGAAGACCTACACCATGAAGAAATTCTATACATGCATCTTCATTTCCTGTAAGTCCCGGAAGATAAGGATCTGAAGCATACTGCAATAACTTAAAAACGGGACGGGTCTGTTTTCCAAATAACAGAATATCTTTTTCATAGGATAATACACCGTTAGAAACAGCTTCTTCGAGAATCTCTCTATTAAGATTTATCAGATACCCATTTCTTCTGTTCTGCATATCTCCAATGGCACCAACTATTGCCAAGCCTGCAAGATCACGATTATCACCAAGTTCATTTGCCAGCAAATATGTTGTGCCTGATCCACTTATATCAGTAGAGCCGTTCGCACCAAAAAGATGAGGATTAATATGACCTTTTATCTGAGTTTCAGAATTTGGACGAGGACGATGGTGATCAGATATTACAGCCTCTAAACCAGAAGAAATAATGTATTCTTGCATCCCACTTCCCAGATCAGTGAAAATAACAAGTTCCGGGTTCTCATCTGCCAGCTGATTTATTGTATTTTCTTCCAGTTGTTTTACAAAAGTAATAGAATTTTCAACACCCGCTCTGTCAAGTGCATTGCAGATGATCGCTGCTGAGGTGATACCATCTGCATCTATATGTGACACAACCTTTACTTCACTCTTCTTTTGGATTATATCTGCGCATTTTCTTGCACACATTCTCATTTTATATAGACAGTCTGACATTGTGACCACTTATCCAAGTAACCTTCCAGCCTTCCACTTTGTTGGATCTATAATATACCTGTTACCTTCTCTTTCTAACATAGAGTATTCCTTTAAATCAGATATAGATAACTTATTTTCTCCATCTGTATTAAAAAGAGTGTCCAATTCTGTCCAGGGTATTATGTATGCCTCACGGGAATAACCTGTTCCCATCCTTAATTCAACTGCAAGAAAACCAGTGCGCCCCGAGAGTCGTAGAAAATCTGATATTCTTTCAATCTGATGAATCCTATTTTTGTCTACTGTGAAATGCTGAGAAAAATATAAAGCCTTGGCTCCTTTTTCCACTGAAATACTTTTACATTCAATCCCAAGATAGTAATCGGGATCAAGGGAATCAACGAGTATATCGAGAAATTGGGGAGTAAACCTGTGTTGTTTAACTCTGTGCGCTATTCCTTTTATACCATTTTCATAAAAAAAAGAATTAAAAGATTGTACAAGTACTCTCTCGAATTCTGTCATAGACTACCCTTAGATATTAATCTGATATATTTCAATGCGTTAGATTGATTTATCTTATTTACTTATTGTGAATTATATGGACAAAAAGACCCTTGAAATTCTAAGTTCCACTGGATCAGTGATTGTGTTGATAGCCCTTGTAATAATATCACATTCTATCTATTCTTCCCATCCAAATCCATTGATGGAAAATTATGCCTTTATAGCCTCTTTAGTAATATTTATTCTTCTTATTTCTGGGATAGGTATTAAGCTGATGGATGTGAAATGAAAGTATTCATTTCTACAATACGTAAAATTGTGGATTTAACTAAATCAAAGTGCTATCTGTAGCTGATAATAACTCTAGCTGACAATAAAATAATTCATTAACAAGATATTAAAATATCAATACTAAGTAAAATATTAACAACAAAAATAAATTAATAAAGGAATGGAAAAAGAGCGAATGCGGATTATAGATTGACAAAAATTAATTCAAAATCACGTGCTTTTCATCAGGAATGAGATGAAGTCTGGACTGAGCCTTGTCTCTCTTACCATCTTTTCAGTTATATCAGCTTCCTGCATACCATCCATACGATATTGTTTTATACGGTCGTAAACACTCTGTGAAACTTCAGAGTACTCGTTGATGTCCTTACGGTGTCCCCAGACATCACCCTCAAGCAGTTCAATACCTTGCATTTTAAGATACATTTTTGCAGAATTGGAAATAGTTCTCTTGTAGGAGCTTGGAATATGAAGTGCCTTAACATTGGGGCATTTCATTATAAGTGAGAAAATATCCGTGTTAGATGGTCTAAATGCAAGATGAACTATCTCTTCATTTGGGCTTAAAGTATTGATTTCTTCTTTTGAACTTACTACTCTTATTTTCATATCATATACCCCTATGGATTATTAAATATTATTTTCTATCTCGCAAAATATTTTCTAATCCCAGCTTCTTTGTATCTACAACATTCTATATAAACTTTATTAAACTAATTTTAATTGAATGATATAAAAAATTAATTTTCTGTAATTATTCCTTA
>JACIVZ010000051.1 GCA_014361205.1 Methanomethylovorans sp.
GGTCCCACCATACCTGACAGGGTAGTGGCTCTGGATGCAATGACAACTGTGATTATCGTGATGCTTGGTGCATATTCATATGAGAAGGGCTCTGCTTTTTTCATGGATGTGGCTCTGGTTTTAGCAGTTATATCTTTTGTGGGTACAGTAACCATAGCAAAATATCTGGATGAAGGAATGGTATTATGAGTACAGACAGTATATTCTACACTTTTGTGAATTTCCTGGGCGATATGGTGATGCTAATAGGATTGGTTTTTGTGTTCCTTGGTATGCTTGGGCTTATACGCTTACCGGATGTATATAATCGTCTGCACACAACAGCTAAAATCGGTACTGTTGGAGCGTTCGGTGTAATGCTAAGTATCCTCATAAGAGCAGGTTTCACACCCATAGGTGTAAAAGCAATTGCTGTTGGCTTATTCTTACTTCTTACTGCTCCTATAGCAGCTCATATGATTACAAGAGCTGCTCACAGACATGGAGTGGGTTTGTGTAAAGAATCTGTGGTAGACGAATATGGAAAGGCATGTGGAAGATGCAATAAGTAATTTTTTAGCAGCTATGTGATTTGTATAGCAATTTTCATTGTTTATATTTTAATTGATATTATTATTTTTAATTTTATGTTTTTAACTAATTTTATATCTTAAAATAGTTCAACATGCTGCTATCCAATTAAATTGATAAGCTGAAAAATGTACAAAGCAACATATTCTGAAAAATTTATACAAAATTAAGAGCTTAAAACTCTATGAAATTATGTGAGCGGGTTGGGGAGTGGGGGTTAGTGTGGGAGTGGGGTAAAAAAACGTTGTACCCGCTCACTTCTTCCCTCATAGGGATTTATTGTTTATATATTTTAGCGTTAGAAAATTTTTAATCTTATTTTATACTTTTTGGTCGTGTCTGTGAGTTATTGACTTATTTTACAGGATCTATGGAATATCCTAACTCAGCAAGGCTTGCAAAGCCTTTTTTTCATGAATGACAAGTTTTATGGTCATTTCCATTAAGCACCACTAACAGTGTGAATTCTCCATAAAGTAAGTTTCCTTCGCCAATTTGAATATATCAATGTCCGATTTTGTCTTCCTGAATTTTTTTCGATAACTGGGTAACTGATTAGTTTTTTGAAGTTCCTTGAATTTGGCAATTATTTTCCTGTAGAATGCCATTTCGCATTCTCTTGCCACTGCTCCAATGATCAAGAATTTCCTTGGGCTTTTCCTTTCTTCTGTGCAAGATGGTAAAATAAATATAAAGATGTGTTAATGCCGTATGTATACTGAACAGTTTCATGTGATCGGTAGACCAAAAGCATTGATTTGATTGATGAGTTCTGTGAACTGTTCAATTTCAAACTTAATAACTTCTTCTTTGCTCATTCCGATTGACATTTCACCATCGTAACTGAGCATTTCAGGGCCCCGGCGTACAAATCTGTCTACACCATCTCTGGATAATACTGCTTTTGCTTCGGGATCATGTACAAATGCTCTTCCAGGTATCAGTACAGTTTCTTTGACATCTGACAGTTTGATATTTTTCAGATCCTCGATGGTAATAAGACATCCAATATCTTTGTCAACTGCAACAATATTTACTGAATCTCCTAATTTAGAAAATATTTCTCTGAGTCTAGAAGAAGCAACTTTGCTGGTGATAATAGTTGCTTGCTTTCTTATTTTAGGAAGCTGAGAGAGAGCCTCTTCATCATTACGCAGTGCAAAGGGGCAACCAATAAGTGGGTCTTCAAGAGGAGTACCTGTTATTCTCATAGTATATTTTGAGGCAGCTTCCCTTACAATACTGAGAAAATCCTCAATGGAATGTGTTTTTATATTATGTAAAATGGGTCCATTATCTAAGATCAGCCCTTCTTCTCTGCTATTTGCAAAACGCATTAATATGGAGCCTTTTGTTCCCATCTGCTCTAAGTCTGCAAGTGTTTTCCATAACTCTTCTTTGTCATTTACACCTGGTATGAGGACAATGGCTGCATAAACATCACAATGTTTACAGAAATCTTTCAGTACTTTCAGGGATGCTATTGGGTCAGGATCACGCATATAGTCTGCACGAAGTTGGGGGTTTGTGGAAAATACGGTAAAGGATACTTCTTTAACCCCATGGTTTATATAGAACTGCGCATCATCTGGAGAATTGAAACCCTTTCCGCTGGTGTAGCCAAGATGTATTGGCTTTTCAAGCTGAGAAAGAATTGATACGAGTTCGCGTAAATGTGGATAACAACTTATATCGCCGCCTCCACTAACGGTTATTTTTTCTATATCATTCGTTCTGAACCTTATACAATCTGAGAGGCTATGAAGAACAAGCTGCAGAGGCTTAAAGCCATTATATGCTTCTTTTACACTCCGTATGCAATAATCACATCCTTTCTGGAAAGGAAAACAATATTTGCATCCAAAAGGCTTCACTTCTTTTACTTTTTTGAAATAACAATATTTGCAAAAACCATTGCAGTTTATTCCAGGACTGCCACCAACATCTGCTACTATTTCCATCTGGATGGTGTGATGCGCAGCTATTACTTAAACTTTTGTGATAATCGTTAAGGAAAAATAAATTCATAAATTTATATTATTTTTAATATAAAATAAAATGTTTTAATATTATTTGATATGAAAAATATAAACCTACTTAATCACATATTATTCTTAATCTGATTAAATAAGTAGTATTTCATAAGTTTAAATAATATTCTAATTTTAATATATTGCCTTTTTCTTTCTGCTGCTAGAAAGAATCATATTGGTGCAAAAGGTTTAAAACCTAATTAATCTTAATTAGCGGGTAATCCTTATGGAAATATCATATGCTTTAACGATTGTACAGATTTTTCTAAATTAATGTCTGTACATTTTCCATAAAGGGTTTTAATAATAAATAGGAGGAAACATACGTGTCTGATAAAATAGACATTTACGACGACAGAGGTAAGCTGTTGGAAAGCGGCGTCGATCTTTTAGACATTGCGCCAACAAGAAATGCAGCAATACAGAAAATCGTCAAAGACACCAAAAGAACTGTTGCAGTTAATCTTGCAGGTATCGAGAATGCTCTTGCCAGTGGTAAAATGGGTGGTGCAGGCCGCCGTATCCTTGGCAGAGAGCTTAAGTTTGACATCGTTGCAAATGCCAATGCCATTCAGGACTCTGTGGAAAAATTAATCAGGGTCAACAAAGATGATGATACCAATGTGAAGGTACTTGCAGGCGGCAAGCAGTTACTAGTGCAGGTCCCATCTGTCAGAACGGCAATTGGTGCAGACTACGTTTCAGCAAGCACAGTGGGAGCAGCAGCTGTGGTGCAAACAATCATAGATATGTACAAGGTAGACATGTTTGATGCACCTATCGTTAAGGGAGCAGTCTGGGGAAGCTATCCGCAGACAATGGACATGATGGGTGGTAATGTAGCATCTATTCTAAGCATCCCGCAGAACAACGAAGGTCTGGGTTACTCCCTGAGGAACATCACCACTAACCACATCGCAGCCATCACTGGTAAAAAGGCCATGAACGCAGCAGCACTTGCATCCATCTTTGAACAGGTGAGTATGTATGAGATGGGTAACACAATTGGTTTGTTTGAGAGACACCAGTTATTGGGTCTTGCATACCAGGGATTGAATGCTAACAATATGGTCTATGACCTTGTGGTCAAAAACAAGACAGGTACAATTGGTACAGTGGTACAGTCCACAGTGGAAAGAGCTATCGAAGACGGTGTCATAGCAGTGGACAAGAAAGCACCATCTGGATATAACTTCTATAAGGCAAATGATGTCTCCAAATGGAATGCATATGCTGCTGCAGGTCTGCTTGCGGCAACGATGGTGAACTGTGGTGCAGGAAGAGCAGCGCAGAATGTTTCTTCAACTATTCTCTACTTCAATGATATTTTGGAGAAAGAAACTGGACTCCCGGGCTGTGACATGGGAAGGGCTCAGGGTACTGCCGTCGGATTCTCCTTCTTCAGCCACTCAATCTATGGTGGTGGAGGACCAGGTATATTTAACGGTAACCACGTAGTTACCAGGCATTCCAGAGGATTCGCAATTCCTTGTGTGTGTGCAGCAGTTTCTCTTGATGCAGGTACTCAGATGTTCTCTATAGAAAAGACATCTGCACTCGTAGGAAACGTGTTCGGTTCAATTCCACAATTTAGGGAACCAATCAAGGCAGTTGCAGGAGCTCTCTAAGTCCATCGATACCTTAGTCATAATATCAAAGGTAATCACAGATGTCAGATTTAAATTCAGACACAAAAAAGCGTTTACAGCTTGAAATAGTTCCTCAGCGCTTGCTTAAACCAGAAACAGCCCAGGTTCTTTTAAATGCGATTCTGGATCTGGATGGAATTGTCAGACTGTTCATTCACGGTCCGAGATTACCTGGAACAGTACCTTATGGTCCTGCAAAAGGTACCCCACTGACACATGATGCCAGGCGCCTTATAGAAATAGAAGGCAATACTATGGAATTAATGGTCAGTGTGGGAAGTATCCGTTTAGAAGTGACAGATGCCGATGTGAAAGAACAGGTGTATGAAATATGTAAGAAATTATTACCTTTCCCCTTCGAGTTCAGAGAAGGTAATTTCATGCTAACTCGGCAAACAGTTTCTGGTTATGCAAGATTCGGACCAAATCAGGATCCTCTTATGATAGGGCTTACTGATCCGAAAGGCAAGTTAAAAGATCAGGTCTACATACTCAAAAAGGAATGATATAATGTTCGACCGGGAAACACAAGTTGTTGACTGCAGACATGGGATGGGTCTTGGAAGAGGCGGTGGCCTCGCCCAGAGAGGTACCCTCTCTGAAACAGGAAGACCTGATGTCATTGCAGTGGCAATGAGTCCTGGAAGAAGACATATCACAAAACCTGTATGCGAGTTGACCTATGGGATGCGCCGGGAAAACATACAGGTAAGCGTCCTTGTCTTAAATACAGGATCAGGAGTACCTGATACTAACATGGGTTCCGGTACCTTCGGCATATCACCCGAGGAAGCAGCTCAGATTTCAAGGCATAAACTTGCAGTCATACATACGGGCAATGTAAGGGACCATGTGATAAAGAAAGTAAGGGCTATACTTGAGCAAGTAAACGTGCCTGCTGTAGTTGTCTGCCAAACTCCGGTGGATTTTGAAGATTTTGCAATGGCAGGTGTAAAAACTAAGCTTGTGAGACCCAATGATAAAGATATTGTGACAAAAGGAAAAGTTATGGAAATTGTGACAGGAATTACACGAGGTGAATCATGTTCAAGGGAAAAATTGAACGAACTCGTGAAAGCTGTGAAAACCACAATGAAATCATTAGATATTAGGAGTGTATGATTATGGCATATAAACCACAGTACTACCCAGGTGCAACATCTGTTGCAGTAAACAGAAGGAAACATATGTCTGGCGATGTGGAAAAGCTCAGGGAAATTGCAGATGATGATCTTGTGATGATCCTGGGACACCGTGCACCAGGCAGCGATTACCGCAGCACCCATCCTCCACTTGCGGAAATGGGTGAACCCGAGTGCTCAATCAGACAGGCTGTCGAACCAACACCAGGCGCAAAAGCTGGTGACAGAGTCAGATACGTACAGTTCGTAGACTCAATGTACAACGGTCCCTCAGTACCATACGTAAGGTCCTACAGTGCAGCCATTAATTTCAGAGGTGTTGACCCAGGTACACTTTCTGGTCGTCAGGTCATTGAGGCTCGCGAGAGAGATATGGAAGAGGTTGCCAAGTTCCAGATAGAAACTGAGATGTTCGACCCCGCACTTTCAAGCCTGAGAGGCGCAACTGTGCACGGTCACTCCCTGAGACTTCAGGAAGATGGTGTAATGTTTGATATGCTGGACAGAGCAAGACTCGAGCAGGACGGAATTGTGAGGATGCACAAGGATCAAGTCGGCAGACCTATAGATAAAAAGGTCGAGCTTGGAAAACCAATGTCTCCCCAGGAAGCAGCAAAAAGAACAACAATCTTCCGTGTGGACAACGTTGCTTACAGAAGCGACAAAGAAGTTATAGAATGGGTCCACAGGGTGTTCGACCAGAGAACAAAATATGGATTCAAGCCGGAATAATCGAGGTGATATAAATGGCAGCAGACAGAAAGAAATTGTTCGCAAAACACTTGGAGATCAAGTTCACAAAAGAGCATGGTACCAACAAGATGGAAGGTGGAAAGATCACTGATATGGTTGGTAAATACTACAGGCTCGGTGTTGATCAGAACCCAAGGAAACTTGAGATGAAGAAGGCAGGTCAGGAAATCGCAAAGAAGAGAGGACTTGTCGGTTACAACCCCATGATGCACTGCGGTGGTATACCACTCGGTCAGAGAGCACTTACCCCCTCCTTCGTATCTGGCACTGACATGATGGTGGAGATCGACGACCTCCATTATGTGAACAACGCAGCAATGCAGCAGATGTGGGACGACATCAGGAGAACCTGTATCGTCGGTATGGATCTGGCTCATGAGACTCTTGAGAAGAGACTGGGTATCGAGGTTACACCGGAGACCATTAACTTCTACCTGGAGACCCTCAACCATGCCTTGCCAGGCGGTGCAGTGGTTCAGGAACACATGGTAGAAACACATCCTGCACTTGTGGATGACTGTTACTGTAAGGTATTCACCGGTGACGATGAGCTTGCAGACGAAATCGACAAGCAGTTCCTCATCGACATAAACAAGGAATTCCCAGAAGATCAGGCAGCCCAGATAAAGGCAGCCATTGGAAAGACAACCTGGCAAGCGGCCCACATTCCTACAATTGTAAGCAGGACTACAGATGGTGCCCAGACTACCAGGTGGATGGCTATGCAGGTAGGTATGTCTTTCATCTCTGCATACAGCATGTGTGCCGGTGAGGCAGCTGTAGCTGACCTTTCATACGCTGCAAAGCACGCTGGTGTCATCTCTATGGGTGAAATGCTCCCGGCAAGGCGTGCACGTGGTCCTAACGAGCCTGGAGGTATTTCCTTCGGTCACCTCGCAGATATCATTCAGACAAGCCGCGTAGATCCAGAGGACCCGGCACACATAGCCCTTGAAGTAGTCGGTGCAGGCTGTATGCTCTACGACCAAATCTGGCTCGGTTCATACATGTCAGGTGGTGTAGGTTTCACACAGTATGCAACAGCTGCATACACAAACAACATCCTGGATGACAACCTGTACTATGATGTAGATTACATTAATGACAAGTACAACGGTGCAGCCAAGAAGGGTACAGACAACAAGGTAAAGGCAACTCTCGAAATTGTCAAAGACATAACCACAGAGTCCACTCTGTACGGTTTAGAGAACTACGAGAAATACCCGACTGCACTTGAAGACCACTTCGGAGGTTCCCAGAGGGCAACAGTGCTCTCCGCAGCAGCAGGTGCCGCCACAGCTATCGCAACAGGTAACGGAAATGCCGGTCTGTCCGGATGGTACCTCTGTATGTACCTGCACAAGGAAGCACACGGCCGTCTCGGATTCTTCGGTTTCGACCTGCAGGACCAGTGCGGTGCAACCAATGTGTTCTCCTACCAGTCCGACGAAGGTCTGCCTCTTGAGCTGCGTGGACCTAACTATCCCAACTATGCCATGAACGTAGGTCACCAGGGTGGATATGCTGCAATAGCATCTGCTGCACACGCGGGTCGTGGAGACGCATATGCAGTGAACCCACTCGTAAAGGTCTGTTTCGCAGACAGCCTCCTGCCCTTTGACTTTACCGCACCAAGAAAGGAATTCGGTAGGGGCGCACTGCGCGAGTTCATGCCTGCAGGTGAGAGATCACTCATCATTCCGGCAAAATAAATACAAAGACAGAACACAGGTAGGCATTATGCCTGCCTTTTTTCTCTTTTTTAATCATTTTTGTCAGACCATATTTTATTACTGGTGCCTAAGGGTTAAATATCATATAATTCCTTTTCATATAGTATAATTTAATCGAATATTGCTTGTTTTATGGAGTGTTACCTATGCAATATAGTTTAGGAATAGATGCTGGTGGAACTTTTACAGACGCAGTCCTCATTCGGGATACAGATGGCACTATAGTACAGAAAACAAAAGTCATAACTACGTATCCTGATCCCTTAGAAGGAATAAGCAGAGCCATTGATGAGTTGAATCCAGAATATATCCGCAATGTCAAATTAGTGTCTGTATCCACCACACTTTCCACCAATACTATTCTTGAAGACACTGGATTTCCAGTGGCTGCTATTCTTGTAGGAGATTATGCTATTCCTCAGGAAGGCTTTCCTACACAGAACTATATCATGGTAAATGGCGGACATACAAGTAATGGTGAAGAGGCAGCTCCTCTGGATGAAGATAAAGTTAGAAAATTTGCTATGGAAGTAAAGGATAAAGTGGCAGCATTTGCAGTTTCTGCTTTCTTCAGTAATCGTAATTCAGATCATGAACTTAGAGTAAAGCAGATAATTACTGAACTGACAGGTTTGCCAGTAGTATGTGGTCATGAATTATCTCAGGAAGTAGGTGCCTATGATCGTGCCATAACTGCATATCTGAATGCTCAGTTACTTCCGATTACACATAAGTTTATACAATCAATTTTGAAAGATATTCGTAGACGCGGTATTGAAGCAAATTTACTGATGCTTAAATGTGATGGTTCTGTCATAGGCATAGAAGAAGCTCTTGAGAAACCCATAGAATCAATATTTTCGGGCCCTGCTGCAAGCCTTGTAGGCGCCTCCTATCTCGCAAAAATAGATACCTGTGCCATGATAGATGTAGGAGGCACAAGTACCGATGTTGCCTTAATCAGAAATGGCGTACCTGAGATAAGTGAACATGGTGCAATTGTAGGTGGTTGGAAAACCATGGTAAAGGCTATCCGTATGGAAACTTTAGCTACGGGAGGTGACAGTCATGTATGGATTCATGATCGCAAATTTCACGTTGGTCCCCGAAGAGTGATACCACTGTGTCGCGCTGCCCAGCAGTATTCTGGTTTTCTGCAGCAGCTTAAGGAAGTTAAGAGTCCTTCAAAGAAAATTCTTGATGAGAATATACAGCCTACAAAGTTCTTTGTGCGTACCGGTTTCAGACCAATTGATCTAACAAAAAGCGAAGATGAGATATATGACTATATCCTGCACACACCGGTCTCATATGTTGAACTGGTTCAGAAGATGAAAAAACAACCCAGTACATATGCCATTAATAACCTTATAAAAAAGCGTCTTATACAGGCTATCGGATTCACTCCCACAGACGTTCTCCATGCACTGGGAGAACTGCAAAAATGGGATACAGAAGCTTCTGTAATAGGTGCCGAACGACTTGCAAAATTATTACAGATCAATCCAGAAGATTTCTGCAGACAGATTAAGCATAAAGTAGCAAGAAATATGGCAACAGGTCTTATATCTTACCTTATAGAAGGTATAGATGATAACATTGTGCAACGTATACTTTCTGGGGAAAATTTCACCCGTTTCAAGATTGAAACCCCTGTTGTACTGCTTGGAGGACCTGTGGGAGCTTTCAAGGAAGAGATTGAAAAACTCATAGATGCCCCATTTATTGTTCCTGAAAACGCAGATGTGGGCAATGCAGTAGGGGCATTAGTAGGTAAAGGAATAAAAAGAGTAGAAATTCTCATAAAGAAACATTTTGCTCCTATCACAGGTGAAGGAGTTTCTGATGAAGAACTAAAGCAGGCTAAAGAAGTTACTGAGTATTTTGTATTTACTCCTGAAGGAAGAAAAGTTTTTGAAGATCATGTTTCTGCTATCGAATTTGCTACTGAAACAGGAAAGAAGATGGTAATGGAATATATGAGAAATGCAGGCTATTGCGACAATGAGGTGACCATCGAAATAACCAGAAAAGATATGGTGATTACTGAAGGCGAAATGCCTATGGAAACCAAGATAATAGTATTAGGTGTGGGAACTTCTCGCATAGTCATGGAGAAAAACTGCATCCCAGACTATATGAGAAAAAAAGCGTTCAGTTTCAGCAAGGCTCTTGACGGATCATATTCTGGAAGATAAATATTCAGGAAGATGTATTCATACATCCAGTTTTTTTATTTTGGCTCCTATGGATTTCATGTCTTCAAAAAAACCAGGGTAGGAAATGGACACTGATTCAGCTGTATCTATTGTGGTATTCCCTGCAACCATTCCCAACAGTGTCAAAGCCATCACAATCCTGTGGTCATGCCATCCATGCACATTTGCTCCGGTGGGTCTACCCCCCGTAATAATGAGACGGTCTGTCTCTTCTTTCACTGATATTCCCATCTTTGAAAGCTCTACAGCCATAGCATGCAGTCTATCAGTTTCCTTATAGCGTACATGTTCAGCATTGCTAATAATCGTAATGCCCTCAGCAACAGCACCTAAAACTGCCACAGTTGGCACAAGATCAGGAGTTTTTCCCGCATCAAATATTATACCCTTAAGTAACTTACCATTCACAGTCACAATACCATTCAAAGTGTCCCAATGCACCTCAGCTCCCATTCTCTTAAGTACATTAATGATCTCTGAGTCTCCTTGTTTTGAAGGGAAAAGGTTATGCACAATTATAGTTGACCTTAGCATTGCAGCAGAAGCAAGCAGATAAGAAGCAGAAGAGAAATCTCCTGGAATAGTATAATCTTTGAGGTCATACCTCTGGTTTGCTGGAATAATAAATTTTATGCCATTGGATTCATCCACATATATATTTACTCCGGCTTCCTTTAACATTTCTATTGTAATGTCAACATAAGGTCTGGACTTTAATTCCCCTTTAATTGAAAGAATAGTATCTTCCATAGCAAGCGGGCAGGCTATGAGTAATGCAGAGATAAACTGTGAGCTTATCGAACCATCTATCTCTGCATTAGTTCCTTTTAGTACACCTCTGACTACAATGGGAGCACATCCATTGTTACGTGTGGAAAAAGCTTCCACGTTCAATCTGTTGAGGGCATCAAGTAGAGGCTGATTAGGTCTCCCTCTGATAGAACTGTCACCTGTAAGTACAGTAGCACCGTTTGCAAGGGAAGATATAGCGGTCATAAGACGAAGAGTAGTACCAGAGTTTTTCACATCTATTACATCATCAGGTACTCTTGGTTTTCCATTCATCCCAGTAATATGAAGATCTCCATTTTTTTTTTCAATTATAGCTCCCAATTTTTCACAGGCATCTACAGTTGCCAGAGTATCAGCTGAAAACAAAGCTTTTCTGATAATACATTCACTTGAAAGCGCTCCTATAGCAATAGCACGATGTGTATAACTCTTTGATGTAGGGGCTTTCAATTCTCCCTGAATACTTGAAACATCAACCAAAACCTTCATTTTTATTAAACCTCTTAGTATAAAAGTTATGCATCTAAAAATAACAGTGACCTATTATTCCAATCGCAAAGATAATACTACACAATATCTATTAACCTTATTGATGTCAAAAGGACTTGTCTGTTATACGATTGGATATGGTGATCGTGCACTTGAGGAGTTTATATCCATTCTGCATGAAAGCAATATAACCCACCTTATAGATATAAGACGGTATCCACATTCCTGGATGGAAGAGTATGATAAGGAATCTTTACAGGTAATCCTTCCCAAAAATGGGATTGCTTATGTGCATTGTGCAGGAGTGGGTGGAATGCGGGAGAGTTCCTACAATGAGTATATGGGAACAGAAGAGTTCCGCAGTAGCTTTTCAAAACTTGTTGAATTCATAATGGTAGCAAATGAAAACAATGGAAATCCAGTGTTAATGTGTGCGGAAAAGAACCCCAAAAATTGTCACAGAAGATATCTTGCACAACAACTTGAACTGGTAGGCGTAAAAATAGTGCATCTGACCGAGGCAGGCCAGATGGATTTGTGTTCTTTTTACTGATATTTACATTGCCCTAAGACGAGCTATTCTCTCTTCAGTAGCAGGATGTGTTCTGAATAAGCTGCTTAAGCCGCCTCCCTTAAGAGGATTGACGATGAACATGTGTGCAGTGCTCTCTGATGCCTTTACATCTTCTCTTCTTGGTCTATATAATGCAGTACCGTATTCAAGTTTTTCCAAGGCATTTGCCAGCGCCCATGGCTTTTTACATATCTTTGCCCCTTCTTCATCAGCAGCGAATTCCCTTGAACGGGATATGGCAAGTTGTATTATTGTAGCTGCAAGTGGAGCCAAAATGGCTAACACCAGAAAACCAATTATGCTGTTATTTCTGTCATCATTACTTCTGAATCCACCAAATATTGCTGCCCATTGTATCCAATTAGCTATCATTGTTATAACACCTGCAATGGTTGCCGCTATTGCACTTATAAGTGTGTCTCTGTTTTTCACATGAGCCATTTCGTGAGCCAGTACCCCTTCTAATTCTTCAGGCGTTAGCAGATTCAATATACCAGTGGTGGCAGCGATGGCAGCATGCTTGGGATCTCTGCCGGTTGCAAAGGCATTGGGCATGGATGTATGGACTATATATACTTTGGGCATAGGCATATTTGCAAGGGTCGCAAGCTTCTTAACTATGCCATACAATTGAGGATGATCCGATGCAGTGACTTCTTCTGCCTTGTACATACGCAATACGATTTTATCACTGTACCAGTAGGTACCAAAGTTCATGATTATAGCGAATACAAACGCTATGATCATCCCAAAAGTGCCTCCAATGAGCCTTCCCACAATAATAAGTAAACCAGTCAATGATGCCAGTAATAAAGTTGTTTTTAGCATGTTTCCCATATTATATTTACCTCTACGCTGTCTTTATGAGTTCTCATAAATTTGCATATCCTATAGGTTTGTTCATCTATATATACATTTCCATTAAAAATAAATATAAAAATGAGTGAAGATAAGAAATATAGAAATAAGTAAAAATAAGTTTCATATCTCTTCAATGGTGATATTCTCTTCTTTTTCCATCTCAATTATAAGAGCTTCCAATTCTTTCATTTCTTGTTCCATTTCTTCTATCTCAGTGTCGGTTATACTCACGTTACCTTCAGCCAGCATAACATCGGCAATGGTTGTATTATCTCCCAGAGAAATTTGAGAATTTTTAATTTCGGAGATTGTATCCTTTTTATCACCACATCCTGAGCATACAAGGACACAAAGAACTATAGCCATTATATAAAAGACAGCGTATTTCATAATCCACTCTCCACTGAATTGCCTTGATCTGATACAGTCTTCAACTGGGAAGCCCAATGTTTATTTTCATTATTTGTGTTCGTTGTATATATACCCGATCCGGTAAGCATAGCATTGCCTATACCTTCAACTTCCAGATAGAGATTGTTTCCTCTGATCATAACAGTGAGCCGACTGCCTGTGATACTTACCTTACCTGTAAGGTCTGAGTAGACAATTGCTTTTTCAGGTGAATCTGTCAATGAATTGTCCAGATCCATAATTATTTCTGAATTCTCATCAACAATTTTTATTTTCCCATCACCGGCATGGTCCTTGATCACCAGCTGTGCATTAGACATTGTTATCTTTGCTTCTACATCACCCGAAATCACCACAGTGCCATTACCTTCGGCTGTAAGGGAATCATCTGCATTAAGGAAAACTACACCTTGCCTGTAAACTTTAATTATCTGAGATATCTCAGCAAGCACAGAATTTGCTTCTTTCAGGTTTTCTACTGAGGCACTCCAATAATTCCGCGATGCATAATCGCCATTCTGATAAGCCTCTCTTGCACGTTCTCTGTTAAGAGTGGCTTGCTCTATGAGACTTTCATATTCTTTAAGCAGTTTGTCAAGTTCTGTAGTATTTTCACCCTGTTGTCGTAGAGTATCTATCTCTTTTGATAGACGTTGTGAGAGAGATACGGATTTATTTAAGTATAAGCCAACTTTATCTTCCACGAACTTTGTCCTTGTGTTGTATGCATCTTTTACTGCATCTCTCCAGATATCACGAATATTTCTTGCCGACTTAGCAAGCTCTTTTGTTGTGGTGGCATTCTCTACAATCATTTTTTCGGCATACAGTTTCGCAATATGGTTATCTAAGTCACTGATTATGCTTTTATAGTCAGCTCTTTGAGATTGTTCAATTTTCTCTTTAAGTTCTTCTAAATTAAATATTGTATAGTTAATGGTTTCAAGCAAGTAATCTTTCCTTACTTCAAAAACTTCCTTTGAAGAAGAGTTTATTCTGCCACTATTCATCTCAGCATTTATATGCTGTAATCTTTCTTTTGCAGCAAAATAATTTTCCTGATTGTTCTGCAATCTTATATTTTTCCCGCTATTATCAGTTTCATTGCCATTCTCCGCATATACACGGTTCTGTTCACGATCCTGTTTTTTTAATCCTCCTTGATTTTCCATTCCATTGCCACTCTTACCTTCTCCTGATGCAGCAAAAGCAACAGTTGAGAAAACGCTCATCATTATTAACACAATATTAATGTAAATAACTAATTTCATTTTATTCCTCATTTTATTCCTCCTGAAATTTTTATTTAATTCATTTAATGATCAAAATCATGTTGTTCCAAGATAATTTATCCTTTATTATATGTTTTCCATCAAATAATATGTTATAGGATTCTAATATAAACATACTTTATTTTGTGGAAATATTTTTGATCAGAAAAAAAATTCTAAAGTTTTTTTTGC
>JACIVZ010000052.1 GCA_014361205.1 Methanomethylovorans sp.
TTACTTGCTAAAATAGTATTCATTCTTATGATTAATGCGTAAACTATATAATTTAGAATATCTCAACTTCCCATGAAGAAAATTATTCTTTAATTTATTTCTGAAAGGGGAGGGAAGTAATTATAGAATTACGTTCACAGAAATCAGAAGAGGAATGGAAAAAAATTCTTACACCTCAACAATTTTATGTGCTGCGGGAAAAAGGAACTGAGCCAGCTTTTACCGGAAAGTATTATCAAAATAAAAAGAAAGGTGTTTATCTATGTGCTGGCTGTGGACAGGAATTATTTGATTCTGATACAAAGTTTGATTCTGGTACAGGTTGGCCAAGTTTCTGGGCTCCAATATCAAAGAACAGAGTTATAAGAAAACCAGATAACAGCTATTCAATGCAGAGAACAGAAGTTCTTTGTAGCAGATGTGGTGGTCATCTTGGCCACGTTTTTGATGATGGTCCAGCTCCTACAGGGAAAAGGTTCTGTATTAATTCTATATCCTTGGATTTTAAGGAAGAACTTTGATTGTGGAATGTTTTTTAGTTACTTGAGAGACTATGAAGAGTGATTATATAAGATTAAATGCTCATAAAGGCCATACTAACGATGTATGTTTTCTTGACAATGGAAAGAAAGCATTATCTGCCGGTATGGATGGATTGGTGAAGCTTTGGTCAGTACCTTGCTGGGAACAAATAGCAGAATTTAAAGGTCATACCAAAAGTGTGAATACAATCTCAGTTTCCAATAATATGGATGTAATAGCTACAGGTTCATCTGATAATACTGTCAGACTTTGGTCCTATCCCAAAGGTGTTCTTTTAAAAGTTCTCGTAGGGCATAAAAGCAGCATTTCTTCTGCATGTATTTCTCCGGATGGAAAATTTGTTGCCTCGGCTGCTTATGATGGCTTAATAATAGTATGGAGAATACCAGAGGGTGAAGAATTTTTTGTTCTAAAAGGCAACGACGATAATATTTCATGCGTACTTTTCACTCCTGATGGAAAAAAAATTCTAAGTGGTGGTATAGGTGGTGATTTATATGTATGGTCAATGGATTCAGGTAAGCTTGAACAAAAGATGAAGAATCATGATATTGCCCTTATGTCCATAGTTATAACTCCTGACAAAAATCACCTTATTACTTCCGGACATGATAAAAAGTTGTGTATACGCTCATTGAAAGATTTCAGAGAAGAACGTTCTATAGAACTTGAAGGAAGAGATCACTTCCCTCTTACAGTTTCGTCCAATTCAAAGACAATTGCAGTGGGCATGAATTATGATATTGTCCTCTATGATTTCGATTCAGGGGAAGTTTTGTCAAATATACCTCTTGCGGTCAGAACTGTCTACAGTCTGACATTTTCTCCCAAAGGTCGATATCTTGTTGCCGCTACTTCAGATGGGAGCTTAAATATATGGGATATGGGTCAGTGAGTAAAAAGATATTTATTATGATTTCAATTGTGTAATAATTGGTTTAGAACAACATAATACTAATTATAGCAGCATATAAGATCATAAGATCATGTGCAATTTGAAGGGTTTTAATTTTCTCATCTTTGTGGTCAATCATTTTTTTAATCCACAAAAATGGAAAAAGAGTTTTTAGAAGCCTAATTTTTCCATTTCTTTAAGTATTTTTGGACTAAAATCAGTGAAATTCTGTATTCCACTTGCCCAGGCTGCTATCATCATAGCGTCTTTTATTTCCTGAGAAGTTGCATCGAACTTTTTAAGACGTTCTAATATCTTGAGTGCACTTTCAACATTGAGTTTAGAGCACGCAATAGCAAAAACTAAAAGATGCTTCTGTTTCATGTTTAATCCATTTTCCCGCTCTTTCCATACGGCTTTATAGTATTCTGCAATTGCTTCTCCAAACTCTTCATCCATTTCGGTAGCATAGATCACAGACCTTGGCCTGAATCCTTTAACATCTTTTGTTTCTTTTATACTTTTATTCATATCAATCACTAAAGATTCTGCAATAAACGATTTAATTTTATGCATATGCTTTTTTGAATTAGATAAACTCAATTGCCGCATATTTTTTCAGGATTCAAACAAAAATTATTATCTTTGGTTCGTTTTTTTATAAACACGGATCATTTAAAATCCTGTTTTACAACATTGAGCAGCTACTAATTTATCTAAATTATTATATTCTTCATAGCCCTTCATTTAAAAACAAGTGCTTCGCCAACTTCATTCTTTTTTCCATATCTTCCCCTTCAAATTCTTCTACAACCTTTTGAAGCAGTTCAGGTATTGGCAGATTTTGAGGACATAAATCCAGACAGTAATTACAATGTGTACATTGAGATGCAAAGTTTTTATCAGCTCCTCTGATTATGCCTCCAAGCTTTACGACATACATCAGCATATGTCTCTCCTTTCCTCCAAACATGTATATATTATTATATATCTCAAAACATGTAGGAATATCGACACCATGAGGGCAGGGCATACAGTACCTACAACCGGTACAGTGTATTTTCATTATTTCTCTGTACTTATTTGCAACCTTTTTAATAAGCATGAGCTCTTTAGGATTCAGAGAATTAGGAAAACCTTCTTCAGCAGCTTTCAGGTTCTCTTTTACTTGATATAGTTCACTCATGCCGGAAAGCACAACCGTGACTTCTGGATGGTTCCAGACCCAACGTAATGCCCATTGCACAGGAGTACGCTTAATATCAGCTTCATTCCAGATAGCTATTACCTCAGGAGGGATAGGGTTGGCCAGATTACCACCACGCAATGGTTCCATGATCACAATTCCAAGTCCTTGTGAAGCGGCATACTTCAGTCCTTTTCTTCCTGCCTGTATATTCTCATCGATGAAATTATACTGAATTTGGCAGAAATCCCACTCATAGCTATCCACAACTTCTTTGAAATCCTCGGAGTTACCATGGTAGGAAAAACCTGCATTTATAATGCGGCCATCATTTTTGGCTATGTCAAGAAAGTCAGCAACACCTAAGTTCTGCATCCTTTTCCAGCTACTGCCTACAAGGCTGTGTATAAGATAATAGTCAATGTGAAGAGTATTTAATTTCTTAAGCTGTGCATTAAGGAATCGATCCATATCCTCTCTTTTTTTCACTATCCACTGTGGCAGCTTTGTGGCAAGCTTTACCTTTTCCCTATAGCCTTCTGCAAGTGCACGCCCCAGGAAGATTTCACTTTCTCCCATATGATAAGGCCATGCTGTGTCTACATAATTGACACCATTGTCGATTGCATAACGAACCATTCGAGTGGCTTTTTCTTCATCTATTTTTCCATCTTCCTTGGTTGGAAGACGCATAGCACCAAAACCAAGTATTGAAAGTTTATCTCCACTCTTGGGCATTTTCCTGTATAACATAATTAACTCCTTGCCATCCTCCTCTTATAGCAAATAATAATAGATACATTTTAATGAAGATTTTTAAAAGCCATGATATTTGAAAGCTGCTTCATATGTATTCTATAAACAATCAGTTAAAAATGGAGGGTATTGATATTCAAATATATTTATACACATTCTTATATTTCTCAATGAATTGACCCAAATTTAAAAGTTTCAATCATATAAAGAATGGATTAGATTTTCACTGAATAGGATGAATTTTGGGATTAAGTCATGTTTCTGTCCAGAAATGGATAAAGAAGTATGGTGAGGAATTATAGGAACTAAAAGGTGAAAAGAAATTGGAAAAGTGGTGACCGATCATTCAAGGCATATGCAGAATTCCTATCTAAGAATCTTCATTCAAGATCCAAAACCGAAAAGTATACTGTTGGAGGTTATAGCGGCATATTAAGGCGCTTCCTGTTAAGGCTGAGAAGAAAAACAAAGTGTTTGACTAAGATTCTTAATCATTACTCTTCTTAAGAAAATTGAAGATAAAGATATAGTAAAGTAGATTCTCTTCATCAAGGAGTGTTACTTTTAAAATTAGATTAAAGATTTCCTATGTGGGATAGTGTGGGAATGGAATGAATCAATTATGGATTGATGATACCTAGCCTTGAAGCTCGTAAGGCGTGTATCCATCAATCCATTTAATAATTTTTAATAATCTTTATTAAAATATAAAAGAAAAGCAAGCGGAGTGAAAGTATTAATCAGCAATAACTTAAAAAGGGTTACAGGATATTTATAAGATAAAAATAAATATCAATTATCACACAAGATCAACCATGAATACATCATTTCAAATAGGCACAATCCTTGGAATTCCCATTAAATTACATATTACTTTTTTGTTAATATTACCAGTATTTGCTCTGGTTTTTGCTACAAACCCCGCCCCATTTGGTTTTCAGGATCAGTCCTCACCCCTTATAAACTACTTGCTATCATTTACAACTACTATCTTTCTTTTTTTATGTGTACTCCTCCATGAGCTTGGTCATTCCTATATAGCCCAAAGATATGGTGTAGAAATAAAAGATATTACTTTGATGCTAATAGGTGGTGTCTCATCTATGGAAGAGATACCTAGGAATCCGTCCCAAGAACTCAAAATAGCCTTTGCAGGTCCTCTTGTTAGCCTTGTGATTGGTTTTACTCTTTTCATTGTCAATTTTCTGATAGCTTCACTGATAGTTTCCTATGCATCAACATCCATTTATTTAATGTTTAATATTCTTGGCTCTATAAACATAGTACTAGGTCTTTTTAATCTTTTACCAGCTTTTCCTATGGATGGCGGACGTCTTCTTAGAGCATGGTATGCTAAGAGGATGAACTATATACAGGCTACTCATTATGCTGCTTCTGTAGGAAAAATTTTTGCATTTATCATGGGTGTATTCGGCCTTTTTTATAATCCATGGCTCATTTTGATAGCTTTTTTTGTTTATATTGGAGCTTCTGAAGAGGATAAGGCTACAACAGTTACAGTTACACTTGAAAAATATTTGGTATCAGATGTTATGACTCGTGATGTAATCTCAGTATCACCCTATATGAGCATTGAAAATTTATTACAGTTTATGTTAGAGCATAAACATATGGGTTATCCTGTTATGGAGGGTGATTCTTTAAAAGGTATTGTGACTTTAACTGATGTACATAAAGTTCCTCCTCTTGAAAGAGCTGTCTTACAAGTAAGAGATATTATGACAACAGATGTTATATCATTACCAGTGAATGCTAAAGCTTCAGAGGCTTTTAAATTGATGGTGTCAAATAATATAGGAAGATTACTGGTTGTGGATTCTACTGGTTCTGTAGTAGGTATTCTTTCCCGTACAGATCTTATGAGAGCAATGATGTTTTATAATGAACAGTTATAAATACAAAAATATAAGATGACCTAAATATTTTTACATCATTGAAAATTGCTGGTGATATTTAACTAACTCTTTTATGGAGATATATATATTATGAAAAACTTAATTGATAAAGAAAATAGTGCAAATATGGATGTTTCCCTCAGCATGACTTCCACTTCTCTAAATATATCAGCTTACAATCAAGATTCTTCTAGTGATAATGGTAATTTATCTACTGTTAAAAATGATACATGTACTGCAGAAGTTCAACAGAGTTGTTATGATTTGTTCTCACCTTTTTCGGTTGATGGGTCTAAAATAGAACCTTCTAGAATAATTATAATTGGTACGGCTCATGTATCTGAAAAAAGTGTAGCAGAGGTCAATGCAGCTATAGAAAAAGAAAAACCTGATATTGTTGCTGTAGAGTTGTGTAAGTCACGCTATGATGCTCTTAAGGGGAGAACCATTGATGCTGAAGTTCCAGTCAAGGAAATTCTGAAAGAAGGCAAGATATATCAGTATATGGTACACATGCTACTGGCTCATGTACAGAAAAAATTTGCAGATGAAATGGGAGTTCAACCCGGTGCTGAGATGATCAAGGCAATAGATGCTGCTGAAGCACATGGGGCACGAATAGCGCTCATCGACAGAGATGTGCAGGTGACTTTGCAGAGATTCTGGAGCAAAATGGGTTTCATAGAGAAATTAAAGATGCTTGGAGGTCTAGTAGCAGCAGTTATAGGTATCGGTGGAACTAAGGATATCGATATGAACACAATCACAAATCAGGATATTGTCACAATGCTGGTGGAAGAGTTTCGTGGCACTTCTCCGAATGCTGTAAAAGTACTTATAGATGAAAGGGATGCATATATGGCGTCGAATCTTATAAGACTGGCAGCAGGTGGTGGAAAAAAGATCATTGCTGTAGTAGGTGCAGGTCATCGGGCAGGAATACAGAATTATTTAATGCACCCTGAAACCCTTCCAAGGCCAGAATCAGTGGAGGCGACAACAAAGAAAAGATTCAGTTTTTTGAAACTTTTTGGCTTTGTAATGCTGGCTATTCCAATAGCTGCTTTTGCACTATTGTTAATTTCTGGAGTGTCTCTCAAAACACTTGTAATAGTGTTCATCTGGTGGTTTCTGATTACCGGTGGTTTAAGTGCGTTGGGTACTGCGTTGGCCAGAGGACACCCTTATTCTGTATTAACATCCTTTGTAGTAGCTTGGATGACTACCCTCAATCCAGCTGTGGCTGCAGGTTGGTATGCTGGACTTAGAGAAGCAAAATATCGCAATCCTACTACAAAAGATTTGAAAAATCTCGTGGAAGCTGAATCAATCAAAGATATGATGAAAAATAATTTCTTCAGAGTGCTTCTTGTAACTTCTTTAGCCAATTTGGGAGCGATGGCAGGTAGTATCATAGGTGCTTATGTGATCTTCCACATACTCGGCATTGAAGCAAAAGATTTCCTTGAGTCAGCTTTGCATTCAGGACTCTCGGTACTTGGTTTATGATCCATTAAATAGGTTAAATAAAAAAAGAAAATAAAATTTTAGCTTCAGAAAAGTTCATGAAGCTTAAACTGGTATTTTCCAAGTTTTCCACCATAGTTGCCTGCACTGATCTTCTTGACACCTGGAACTGTTACAGCTGCCTTTATACCTACAGCCATTGCCTTCTTAATGGCTTCTTCGCTGATGCCATTTATCACAATTTCGTAAACTGATTTTACATCAGCAGGAATTTGGGTATCAGGAACCTTATCCCTGATAGAAGGGCAATATTTCTCGTTTGCTGTAGCCTTCATAAATTTTGCATATTTATTGGAACCTGCTTTGGAACCACTGGCAACAATACCTCCAGGGAATGGTGTAATAGTACCCTCCAGTTCCCTGATAGCGTCAACAGCAACCTCTGCGGCTGTCAGAGCGCTCATCTGGCTGTCACCCAAAATAAAGAAGTTACCACCAGCAATACCAGTAACTGCGCCAATGTTTTCTTCAACAAGGAAGTCTCCTTCCATTAATGGTATACTATGCATCTTGCGGCCCGCGATCTCTTTCTGGGATTCCATACCATCACCGAAGAACTTGAGCTTGAAGCCTACATTAAACTGTTTCTCAGCTTCAGGCATACCATTGAACACTGCCGTAGTAGGGGCCGTCAGGACGCATTGCCCAAGCCTTTCCAAAAGCTGATGTTCCAGTGCATCAAATTTGAAAGTGCAGATCTGGATATACACACCGGGTCTGCCATCTGGTGTCTCTTCGCATGTTGCAAATCTTTCAATGCCTGCTTCAGCAGGGCACATGATAACGGAAGTACCAAAGCCTGTTGCTTCAGTAGCTGCAATCTCTGCCCAGCGTTTTGTGGCTGCTGTAATCAATACCCTACCTATCTTGATAGGAAAAGCCTCTGCAAAAGTGTCCTCTATTTCGACGCCGTTGATTTCCATAGTGATCCCTTTTGATATTTCTGAAAGATATATCTGGTTCACATCCAGATGATGATTCCTGATAACAGGAAACAGATACTAAAAGTATCTATTAGTAGAATAAAGTTGCAGTACATATAATCTTCGAGAGGGAGTCATTAAAAGTAATTACTATTCAAAATATGGTTATAGACTATCTTTTCAGTCGAGAGACAGGAATTTAGCATTGATTGCTACTATAATGGTACTCAGGGACATAAGTACAGCTCCCATAGCAGGAGACAGCATTATTCCTTGTTTATAAAGTATGCCTGCAGCAAGGGGTATTGCTACAACATTATATCCTGTGGCCCAGAATAGGTTTTGCAACATCTTCCTGTAAGTAGCCCGGGAAAGACTGACAATAGAAGCAACATCTTTTGTATTGTTTTTTACCAGTATTATATCCGCGGTTTCCACTGCAATATCAGTACCTGCGCCTATGGCAATGCCTATGTCGGCCTGGGCAAGGGCAGGCGCATCGTTTACACCATCTCCTGTCATAGCAACCACAAGACCTCTTGATTGTACCTCCTTAACCTTGGCAGCTTTTTCCAGGGGCAGCACCTCTGCAAAGTATTCGTCAAGTCCTGTTTCCTCAGCAACCCATTTTGCCACCTGTTCACGATCGCCTGTAAGCATCATGCATTTTATCCCCATTTCTTTAAGGGTCTTAACGGCCTGTTTTGCTTCCGGCCTGATAATGTCGGCCAATGCAATAGCACCTTTCACTTTTCCATCGATCATTAAGTAAACAACCGTCTTACCTTGTAATATGGGATTGTTCACAAGTCTGTGCTCAATGATAATGTCCTGTTCTTTCAGGTATCCGGGACTGACCATTTTCACCTCTTTTCCTTCTACAATTCCCTGTGCTCCTTTTCCGGGAATGGACTGGAATTTTTCCACTTTATATACATGCTCTGCAGATGCTGCTATACCCCTGGCGATCGGATGTTCAGAATAGGCTTCCACAGATGCAGCATATTCTAACAGTTCTTTCTCACTCATGGTATCATCAAAATTAATAACATCTGTTATCCCAAACTTGCCTTCTGTCAAGGTACCGGTCTTGTCGAATATGATAGCATTCAGGTTACGCGCATTCTCGAAAGCCACTCTGTTCCTGATAAGCAGGCCATTACGAGCTGCGAGTACGGAAGATATGGCAACTACAAGGGGTATTGCAAGCCCCAGGGCATGAGGGCATGTTATTACCATCACCGTGACAGCTCTTTCCAGCGCGAACGCGAGGTTCATATTCATCAACTGTGACCACACCAATAAAGTGATAGTCCCGCCTGTAAGGGAGATGATCGTAAGCCATTTGGCTGCTCTATCTGCCAGATCCTGTGTATGGGATTTGCTTTCCTGTGCTTCCCTGACAAGTGCCACTACCTGAGAAAGAAAAGATTCAGCACCAGTTTTTTTAACTTCGATGGCAATGACTCCTTCACCATTTAAAGCTCCTCCAATTACCTCATCACCCTTCACTTTGGTAACAGGTCTCGATTCTCCAGTGAGCATGGCTTCGTTAACAGATGTCTCTCCATTAATTACGACCCCGTCCGCAGGTATCTTTTCTCCTGGTCTTACAAGCAGTATATCACCTGGTATGATCTCTTCCAGCGGAATATCCCTTACATTTCCCTGCTCATCAACCTTATGGGCATCAGCCGGCAGCAATCTGGCCAGTTCTCCCAATGCTTTGGAAGCTCCCATCACAGCACGCATCTCAATCCAGTGGCCAAGCAGCATGATATCGATAAGTGTTGCCAGTTCCCAGAATAGGATCATCCCCATCAGGCCAAAAATAACCAGACTACTATAAATATATGCCACTGTTATAGCTACAGCTATCAGGGTCATCATACCGGGAGCATGTGAAACCAGTTCTTGCCTGATACCCACAAGGAAAGGGCGGCCACCGTAGAAGAATATGATTGTGGAAAGTAGGAACAGTATATAAATATCGCCTCTAAAGGAGGGTACTGCTATCCCTAAAACTTTAAAAAGGAATTCACGGATAATGGGAGACAGTAAGAGCACGGGGATGGTTATAATGGCAGAGACAAAGAACCGTTTCTTGAAATCCTTGACCATCATTTCATGGTGGTCAGTGTTTCCTGTGTGCATGTTCTTTGAATTATGCTTATTGTGCTGGTTTTGATCTCCATGTTTCATATAATCATGTTCTTTCATTAACACCTGCTCAGCATTATGGTGCATATGCTCATGCATATGCATCTTATCATCTTCCATGTGCCCCACCCCCTTTATCCTATTACGCTTTTTAGTAATCCTATTATCAGATGCCCAATTTACTGCGATTGCTTTCGATGTGTTCCATCATTGCATCTACGGCCTTTTTAGCATCTGTTTCCACGTCCATACATCCACCGGTGACATTTTTACAGTCCTGGGTGAGTAATTTGACAAGCCTTGGGGCACCAGTGACAGTAGGTACAGGATTAACATGTGTGTACAGACCAAGTGCCAGAGCATAGATAGCATCTATCGTAGCTTTCTGTTCCATATATTCGGGTGCAGTTGCTATAACTGGCAGATCAGGTAGAGACACTCCTCCTAATGCCTGTGATATTAAACCAAGCAGGTCTGCAAGTCTTCCGGTATCGGTACATGTACCGAAACTTAGTACTGGTGGAATTTCAAGTTTTTCACACAATTCTCTAAGGCCAGGTCCTGCAAGTTCCTTTGCCTCAAGGCTGCATAATCCACCAACCTGCATTGCTGCGTTACCACAACCCATGGAAAGTACCAGTACATCTCTGGAAATTAGTTCTTTTGCAACTTTTAGGCTATGGCAATCCTGCCCTGTATCTCTGAGAGTGGTACAGGATACAAGGCCTGCAACACCTCTTATCGTCCCATTTTTTATGGCATCCAGCAACGGTGCTATGCTACCTCCAAGAGCCTCCGTTATGCTCTCTGATGAGAATCCCACCACAGCTTCATTCATCGTAAGACCCGTCACTGCTGATACCATCTTCCTGCGTTCACTGAAGTTGTCTATAGCCATCTGCAATAACCGCGCTGCCTGCTCCAGCGCCTTCTCAGGCACGTAATCTATTCTTTCATCAATGCCTTCAAAAGATATCAAATCACTTACAGGGATAAGTTTGAAATGATATTTTTCAGCATACAACGGATCTATAGGCATAGAACAGTTCATATCAGCAACGAAAAGGTCTATGCATCCAGTGGCCATAACTGTCTCTTGCATAATCCAGTTTCCAGTATACCCGAAGAACACATCGTCCATTTCCCATCTCTGGATCATTTCCTGGCCAGTTTCGATATTCGCGATTATACGCATTCCTTTTGCTCCAACAGCACGTGCCCTATCCTGCCATGTTTTTTGCCGTGCAAGCTGCACCATTGCGAATCCCAGGAATGGTTCGTGACCATTAGGTAATACATTTATATAATCAGGATCAAGTACTCCCAGATCAACTCTTATCTTGTGGGGTCTGGGTATCCCATATAAAATGTCCTGGCAGTATTCATTGACAATCTGGCTCTGATAACCCATAGCTATTCCTAAGCGCATGGCCTTAAGGGCAAGACTTACATAATTTCCATCAACGTTTGTAAGAGATGAGCTTGTAGTTCTCATGATTTCACTGTGAATACCGTCAGGAAAAATGCCCAGTTTTTTCCACACTTCTTTACGTTCTTGAGGTGCAAGTATCTCCACTATTCTGCTGCTTCTTCCGTATTCTCTTCGGAAATCTGCTTCTACAAAATCACATAATTTCAAAGCAACTTCGTTTTTATCACCTGATGTATCAATACCAAGTCTTGCAGCAAAGTTCCTGAGCTTTTCCGATTCTTTGATTTCAAATGGTGTCTTTCCAAGGGCTGTGGCTCTGAGTGTCTTTATGGTCTGTTCTGTATGATACTGGTAAGTGGAAGCTCCCATTACATTACGTAGCAGCATCATACGCATAGCCATTCCATCGGCAGTGATTCCACACACTCCTCTTTTATCTTTCTCTGCATTGGCTCTGCAAGGTCCGTTGGAACACAGGTCACAACGTATTCCTGCCTGGCAGAAATTACAGCGTCTATCAGGATCTCCTCCCATCCCTTGTGCTTCATATCTGTCCCAGATGTTGCTCATTCCATCTTCTTTTATTCTTTCGTATACTTTCCTTACTGATATATGACAGGATATCCTATCTGATTCCATTGTTCTCCCTCCCCAACGTTACAAATCTCTATGTTCATAATCCGCCTTTAATATTTTGAGAAGAGGATATGAAAAAACTATTGGTAGAAAGATATGTGTGTATTACTATATACATTGTTTAATGTACATTCTTTACTGTATCCTATCTCCACAATATTTGCAAAAAAATGCGTCTTCATCATGTTCATCCTGGCTGCAATTAGAACAAATAAGTCTTTTACGCTTCTTTTTTCTCTCTTCCATAGAAACAATAGCCATCTCACTGGTGACTATTCCAGTAGGCACGGCAATGATACTATAACCTAGTATCATTACAAAGGAAGCAAGAGCTCTGCCTAAGGGTGTCTGAGGCACTATATCTCCGAAACCTACTGTGGTAATTGTTACTATAGCCCAATATATGCTTTCTGGGATGCTATTAAAACCATGCTTTTCACCCTCAATAAGGTACATTAGAGATCCCATTATTATAACCATAGTAAGTACAGTGAACATGAATATGATTATCTTTCGTCTGCTTGCATTCAATGCTTTAATTAGTAGTTCTGCTTCGCTTATATACTGGATTAATTTCAATATTCTGAATATCCTCAACACCCTCAGAACTCTGACCACCAGCAGGAACTGGCTTCCCGGCAAAATAAGGCTCATATAGGTGGGAATTATGGCAATTAAATCCACAATTCCATAGAGGCTGCCAGCATAGGCAATTTTACTTCTAACACATATAAGGCGTAACAGATATTCGATGGTAAAAAGTATTGTAAAGAACCATTCTAATCGATGGAGTATATTACCATGGAAATTCCTTATAGAACTAATACTATCCAGCATCACCACAATAACACTTAGCACAATGCACAAAATAAGCAGAAGATCAAAATATTTTCCAGCTTTAGTATCAGCTTCAAAGATAACATTATATAGCCATTTTTTCCACTCAGGACCTGCTGGTCTATTTTCCTTTTCTATTAATAAGGCAACCATTATCTCACCTTTCGAAATACTCAAACAAGCTTTTTTGTCCGATATTTTGTTGCAGGTTACCAACCCGTACTCCTATCCTCCGACAGTTCATGCTGCTTTCATGAAGTAATTGCAACATCATCTCTCTTGCAGTTTCTTGGAGGATACTTCTGTCTGAAACAGGATGGTTAAGAGTACGACTTTTAGTTACCATCCTGAAGTTGGAGAAGATTACCGTTACAGTCACTGATCGGAAACTTATTCTCCTTAAATCAACTTTTTTCATAACGTCATCTACAAGTTCCTTAAGCAGGGCAAGTATCATTTCATCATCTCTTGTATCCTCTTTAAGAGAAGCCATCCTTCCTATCTGGTCTGCGGAGGATCTCTCAGTTACAGGTGATTCATCAATTCCAGAAGACGCTTTTTTGAGCCATATACCACGGTTCTTACCAAATTGTGCAATTAATTCCTGAGTATCATAGACTGCAAGCTGGCCTAGAGTTTCAATGCCCATTTGCTGAAGTTTCTCTTCAGTTACCTTCCCAATGCCCCAAAGTTTTTTAACTGGCATGGGATTTAAGAAATTTCTCACATCTTCTGGCTTCACTATTGTCATACCATCAGGTTTTCTGAAAGATGAAGCCATTTTGGCTATGAGTTTGTTAGGACCTATACCCACGGAACATGTAAGTTTTTCATGTTCTATAACGTCATGTTTTATCTGCAGACCAATTTTTTCTGCTTTTTCAAAGTCTCCACCACAGTTCTCGGAAATTTCCAGAAATGCTTCATCAATACTTATTTTCTCAAAGCTATCCTCACTATCAGCATGTGAGCGAAGTATGTCCATGACACGTGCTGATACTTCCTCATAGAACTCTCTGCGCACAGGAAGAAAAACAGCATCAGGTTTTAAGGCTTTAGCTTGTTTGCAGGGCATGGCTGATCTTATGCCAGCTTTCCTTGCAATATAGTTAGATGTACTTACTGCCCCACTCTCTTCACCTCGATTAGAGTACATACACACAACTACTGCCTTATCTTTGAGAGATGGATCTTCACGCTCTTCTATTGCAGCATAGAAATAGTCCATGTCCACATGTATTATCACACGATCCATTAAAAAGAAAAAGGAAGAAGTAGTTTTTATTGTTAACTGAAGATTATATCTGTAATTTTTAAAAATAGTAAAAGTAAAGCCAACAGAAAAATATTTATAAAACTAATTATAAAAAATTAATTACAATTAGTTTCATAATTTTCATAAAATCTGTACTTTTTGCAGGAGACACTTATAAGCACACTGATTTTATAAGTTTACAGATATTTTTTCTGCCTTCTATGAATGAAATGTATTTCAATGATGTTGATATACTAAAAAATTAATGCAAGTAAAGACTACCTTATTGCATATACAAGTTTCATCACATACTTTTTTATCTCGTTATTTAAAATTAACTTAAGAGGATTCTGATTAACCCTCTGTTTTTTATGTCACCATAAACTCAAAGTGGCGTTTATTCATCTTATCTCTACTTTTAC
>JACIVZ010000053.1 GCA_014361205.1 Methanomethylovorans sp.
ATCACATTTTGCCAGCAGTCTTAATATGAACAGGATTTACCCAATAATTCTGATCTGGTTTTCACCTTTATTTGTACAAGGAATAGAAACAGCTCTTTTAAGTATATCACATCTCTACAAAAATCCCCGATTAAAATCAGTTAGTATAAAAAATACGTGTATCTTACTTATATTGATACCTTATCTGTTATTTAATTCCGGCTTCATTTATGAAATTACAGATAATTCTTCAAATATTGGTTTTAATATGCTACAAGAAAATGAAGTAGATATGGCACACTATTCAAACTGGACTCGTTTTGTAGTTTCTCCCATATATGAACAAAACGTGATAAGCATTGAATGGCTATCACGAAATATGCTTGAAAGAAATATATATACTGATACATCCCGCCAATCTGAGTTATCGGGTTACGGACTTATTGCCCCTAGAAATGTTCATATTCTTGACATCAACGAAGTTCCTCATGATGCCTATATTTATTTGGGATTACAGAATGTAAAAGGCAATGTTTTTCTTGCTGAACATCCCATAAAAGCCCATAGTACAATTTATTATAATATGTCATTGATCTATGGTTCCATTACTATGAAAAATAAGATATATACAAATGACGGAGCCGAATTTTACCTATAACATTCATAATCCTTTCTTATACACTTCCAACAATCTTTCTACTATTTTGTCCCATGAATATTTTTCAGCTTCTGAAAGATTATTCTTTGACATCTGTTCTTTCAAATTTGAATCATTTAATATTTGCAAACATTTTTCTGCTATTGATCCGGGATCTTTCGGGTTTACTAAAAAACCATTGACTCCATCTTTAATTATATAAGATAGTCCGCCAACATTTGTCGAAACTATAGGAACACCAGATGCCATAGCTTCTATATTTACAATTCCAAAGCTTTCTGATAAACTCGGCAAGACTAATACATCAGAACCTTTCATATATTTTGGTATTTCATCATTGGAAACCTTACCAAGAAATGATACGTGTGTTCTTAGATCTAAATCATAGGTTAGCTTTTCCAAAGATCCCCTCTCTTGACCATCACCTATAATTATTAGTTTTGTGTATGGATTAGTTTTTTTTATAATCGTCATCGCTTCTATAAGATATCTAACACCCTTGATTGGTCGTAAGGTTCCAACAAAAATTATTTTTTGTTCTTTTCTTATTGAATTATATTTGTGGTTTAAATTTAAATCAGCTTTGTTTAAATTTTGACCGTCACTAAATTTATCAAGATCAATCCCGTTTGGAATCACTATAATATCTCTTTTACATTTTCGATAAATTTCTTTTCTCATACCTTCTGTCAAAGCGATCACTGTACATGCTTCTTTAAGAAGTATATTTGAAAAGATGTTAAGAAAAATAGTTGGTCTATATATATCTGAACCCTGAACCCATATTATATAATTTTTATGTGAGATCAGTTTCAGGAAGAACGCAGGAACACTTAGTGGTATACTTTGTATATGAACTATGTCTGGTTCTATGGATCGAAGTCTTAAAAAGAATTTTATCCATATATAAAGTGGCTTCAAAAACAAAAGATTTATACTAGGAACCCTATGAACAAAGAAACCATGCTTAAATTCATATTCTGACAGACCTTCATCCAATACTGTGATTACATGAACTTCATGCCCTTTTTTAGCTAAATGTTTGGCAATGTTGTACGCAGCTATTTCTGTTCCTGCTATCCATTTTGGAGGGAATTTTAAAACAACAATTGCTATTTTCATGTTATTAAAATTATAAAATATTATAATCTGCTATACAATACAGACAATTACAAATGATAAGAAATGATCACCTTATTCACTATTTTAAAGACATAGATTATACTTCATTTTATTCATTGATCTATGTAAACTTTTTGCTAATCGATAGAACATTGAATAATCTTTTTTGTATATGTAATGTGTAACTATCCTACCTCCAAATCCTTTTTTAAAGTAATTTATGCGTTCCTTTTCTTCGTCTTTTACACTACCTGTATAATAACCCCCCAGATCATATTCGACTAATCCCTTGCTTTTCGCATATTTTATTTCTTCCCAAGTAATCAACTTATTTGCATCAGCAATTAGCCTCTTCATTCTTTTATCAGACTCTAACCTTTTTGAAGCGCCAAGCAGACCTCTTATGTTTTTACTGTCTTCTAAGTTAAGAGAGCCAGCAATTACTTCTCCTTCTATCTCTGCAGTAAATAATGTCCCATACTTTTTCATGTAATTTATATCTATATTTGATGGAGGTAATTTTTTTTGTTTCCGAAAATCTTCATTTATTTTATAAAAGGCTTCATAATTTTCATTCCTTTTTATTACAATACCTTCTTTTTCAGCTTTTCTAATATTTTTCCTGTAAGAATCACTCATATCTTGAAAAATCTGATCCAAATCTTGTGTTAGATCTATTATCAACGTCGTAAACTCTTCTTTATTAAAACCATCCATTTCCACATTATTTTTGCACTCACGAAAGATAACTGCATCACAATCCCTCACATCAAAAGGATATTCACTAAACCAAACTTCTTTTATTTTAAAAGAATATATTTTTCTATCAATTTCTAACATCATATCCCTCTGAATTATAAATATAATTCCTTTTAGATAACATGATTGAAATAGAAAATAAAAAGGAAACAATAGTTGCCAGGATAGCGCCTTCGACACCTTTCAATGGAATCAATACAATATTTAGAAAAGTATTAGTCAAAGCCATAATTATTGCAGCTAAGGAAACAATTTTAATCCCTTTTACACCTATAGCACTTATTAACTGGCCATACAAGTTATCGATAGCTATGCAAATTCCAGCTATTCCAAAAAGAAATGCAAGTCTGATGTTTAATATATAATCCTTCCCATAAAATTGTAAAACGATTAATCCACAGATCAAACTAACTGGAAGTCCCATAATCAAGATATATGGAATCATTTTATTAATTTTTTTATATAATATCTGCTTGTTGCTGCACATAGAAGCATACGGAAAAAAAACAGTACCAAACACTATTATGAGAAGCTGAATAATCGAAACAAAAGCATAGTTATAAGCTCGGTAAACTCCTACATCCATTACATTCAGATATTTATTAATCAATAATTTGTCCACGTTTGTGTAAAGTACAAATGATAATCCTCCCATCACAGCATAAAAACTGTATTTTGTTAATTCCGAGATCCATTTTCTGTCAAAGCAGAATTTCAAGTAATTCCGGATCAAGTAGATTATCACTACACTCGTAACAATATAAGCAATATACATCGAATATATCATTGATCTTGAAGAAACGAAACCTATATTGATAAAATATAAAAAACAAGTTAAAAGAGTGAAGGAAAATAATGGCTTAAAAAGCGAATATTTTTTTAGTTCATGAAGACTTTTTAGTGTTTCTGTAGACAGTGTATAAATTACAAATAATACAGAATATATGACAGAATAATGAAATAAATCCTTTGAAATTGATAGTAATTTAGAAATCTCTATCGAAAAGAAATCATAAACAATTATAGAAACAATAATTAATGTGAATACAAGTAAGTAAGTTGTCGAAATAATAGTTCTTTGTCTTTCATACGATTTTTTTTCTGCATTATATTTCACCAAAGAAGCATGATATCCCATTAACATCGGTATATACAAAAACATTGCAACTGATTCAACAAGAGCAAATTCTCCATACAAAGATGGGCCAAGTAATCTTCCTGAAATAACATTGAATGTAAAGGAAAATAAAGTTGCAAAGCCTAACCCAAATCCTACATATGATATATTGTTCAAAAAATTAATTACTTCAAAACTAAGTTCTTCATGGAAAATCTTTTTGTATATTTTACTAAATACATTATATAAAGAAGGAATTAGTTCATTTTTCATTCTCTACTACCTAAAACTTTTAGTTTGATTGCATTAAAACCAAGTTTTAATATCTTTGAATTTATCCTAACTAAGTAAGGAAAAATGTTATTTTTAGGTACGAAGTTTTCATAATCACTAATTTCAGAACTAAATATAAAATGAATCTTTTTATGTTTAGATATAAAATTTAACAATTCATCGAATTTAGAAACAAAATATGGGTCTGTCATACAAGGTGAATGTAAACACATGTGGAATAAGGGTGCATCTTGATTATAATATTCCAAGAAACATGCTTTCAACCATGAAATGCCGTAAATAGGAATGTTTTCTGGATTCACATTCCCACGTGGAAACATCTGAGATATTGGAACCTCTAAAAGGGGAAGATTTCCTTTTAACTGATAATCTTCAACACTTGGTTGATATGGCATACATATTCTTGGAAGCTTTGACCAGTCATGATGACATGGCTTAGAATGTGCAGTAGCAGAACATTCATATTTAAATCCACTTTTTATTAAAGCTTTTACTGTATCGTTATTTATAGACCATCTACCTGAAACAAAAGAAATTGGCCGGACATCAAGAGCTTCCTCTAAATAATCTTTACCAGTTCTTATCATCTCGAATTGTTCTTTATAAGAATAATCTCTTAACACAGTAGATGTGCCTCTATGAGAGGTATGCTCTCTTAAGTACATATCTCCTATATAGCAACTGAAATTTCCATATTGGAATTTTTCCCATCCGGCATGAATGTGCAGTCCGATCTCATGATCTACATCCTTTGGAAAATATTGAACAACTTCTGGCATAACAGCAAATGTAATTTTTGCACTATATTTATCAGCAATTTTAATTAAATTAGGAACACCTTTCCTTACCCCATCTATTGCTGTTTTATCGGGTATTATACGATCTGAATGTACATAACCGAACTCTGTATGTGTGGTAATCAAAATATCCATACGAATGAACTCTTATTTTATGATCAATTGATTGACAAGAGAATTGATTTTATGAATTTGTATATTAACCATTGTTGTTATTCATAAACCATTTAACAACCTCTTCTAATTCATCCCTGAAGTTTCCTTTTGGATCATATCCAAAGCCTTTTGCCTTCGTTATATCTGCGAGTGAATGTCTTATATCTCCTGATCTTGGAGGTGCATATAAAGGTTTTATATCTTTGTTGAGTATTTCATTGATACGGACCACAAGCTCATTTATAGTTATTCTTCTGCCACATGCAATATTGAAAATACCTGTTCTTGCAGACTCACATGAGAGAATATTTGCATCTACAACATGTTTAACGAAACTGAAGTCTCTGCTTTGTTCACCGTCACCAAATATTACAGGGCTTTCATCTTTCAGGATTGCTGTTATAAATTTAGGTATCACCGCTGCATATTGAGACGTGGGATCTTGCCTTGGTCCAAATACATTAAAATATCTAAGGCAAACAGTGGGAAGACCATAAAGTTCTTGGAAGACCCTGCAATACATTTCCCCAGCGGCTTTAGTGACAGCATAGGGAGATTGAGGGTTTACTGGCATATCTTCTTTCTTGGGAAGAGTCGGAGTATTCCCATAAACCGAAGAAGAAGAAGAGAATATCACTTTTTTGATATCTGTATCCTTTGCAGCAAGAAGAACTTTTAAAGTTCCCGTTATATTTGATTCATTCGAACTAACAGGGTCCTTAATACTTCGGGGTACGCTTGGGATTGCAGCAAGATGGAATACATAATCTTTTTCTTTGAATGTCTCAGTTAATTCTAAATCGATAATGTTACCTCTGATTAAAGTGAGGTTTTTGTGCCTTAAAAGGTGTTTAATATTTGTCAGCTTTCCAGTTGATTCATTATCAATAATTGTTACTTCATTGTCTTCTAGTAATCTTTCAGCAAGATGAGATCCTATAAACCCCATTCCCCCAGTGACAATGACTTTTTTGTTCTTCACATCACACAACTCCAAAATTATTTTCAAGATAGTTTTGGGAAACATTTGTAAGTTTCGTTCTGTTGACTTCCTTTTTTATTCTCTGTATGTGTCCCCTTCCAAGAGCCTTGACCTCACAACCAAGTTCAAAGTATCTTCTAATTTTATCATCTGATAATATACCAAAACAGTCTATCACAGCGAGAGGTCCACCAGCCATCTCTACAATTGACTTTGGTTCAAGGTCTAGATAGTCTTTGTGAGGCACTGCAAAGATCAATGCCTCAATATTTTTAAGGGCTACTGATAAGTCTTTTTCAATCCTGATCTCTTTTAACCCATCCTGGTTTCTAAAAAAGCGCTTTCTGGACTGATTTGTAACTGGATATGTATCCTGATTTTCCAGTTCATACCAATGGTCCACATAAGGATCGTGAACTCGCATTTCTGCTCCCATCTCTGTAAGTTTCCGTACCACAATTTCGCTTCCACTGTACCTCGTATCTCCCACATCTTGTCGATAACTTGCCCCACAAATAAGTACATCTGCACCTGCAATGTACCTGTCCATATTACGCAGAGCATCTCTAGTAATTTCAGCAACATGAAGAGCCCTGGTATCATTTATGTCGATTGCAAGCGGAGTAATTTTGAAAACATCATCTCCGTCCTCAAAACCTAAAATATGTTTGTATGACCAATAGCCAAGCCCCCCGTCTTTAGGAAGACAGTAACCTCCAATTCCAGGTCCTGGAAAAATAATATTATCGTGAGTTGGACGCATCTTTATTGCATTTATAACTTTGATCAAATCAACACCATTCCTTTCAGAAAATAAACTCCACTCATTAAGGAAAGCAAGAATTGTTGCACGATAAGAGTTCTCAACTATTTTTGCAGTTTCAGATTCTATGGGTCTGTCCATTATTGTGAGAGGGTAATCTTTAGTGTTTATTATTTCACGAAGAAATTTTTCTACTTTCTCAGTTGCTTGCGGAGTGCATCCTGCACATACTCTCCAGTAATCGCGTATACTTGCGACATATTCCTTACCTGGCATTACACGTTCATAACTATGGGCAAGTAAAGGTGTTGATTGAATGCCTCGCTTCTGGAATGCTTTTTTAAGTATTGGGAACGCGACAAATTCTGTCGTACCAGGAGCAACAGTTGTCTCAATAAGAACAAGACAATCCGGTCGAATATTCTCGCCAATGGTCCTCATAGAATCTTCAAGTGCAGACATATCGGCTTCGCCAGTCTTTACATCTCCTAAGCTATATTTCACATAATCGCATTGGATGTCTACAACAACTATGTCTGCAAGCTTCAAGCATTTATTATTGTAAGTTGCAGTTAGAGTTTTTATTTCACAAACAGTACGTTTTATCAATTCATCGACTTCTCTGTCTTCTGACTTTACTGGTGATATCCCTCTGTTCAGCATTGGAATCTTCCAGTAACTGCGAGGGCTTGGCCTTTGATAACCTATGACAAATTTAGTATAATTTCCATTTTCATCTTTTGTAGCAGCAATGATAGCCGCCATCACACTCCCTACAAAACCAACTCCCATCACTACAACAATTTCTTTTCCTTCTTCTCGAGCATGTTTTACTAAAGATTCAATTCTTGCATATTCTTCAGAGTACAGCTCTGTAGTAGGAAGTGGAAAAATTTCACCCTCCGGGCTTATTGAACAATCTATAGTTTTTTTTGATAGCATTTTAATCCTCTTAGTAATAAACGAGATTGACAGCTCCAAATTCTTTAATTGTAACAAGTCTTTGATTTGTCCTTGATTTGTTCTAAGGGACTCAATATCAGATATATACAGACATAATATATAATATTTTTATTATATTAATATATCTGTTACATGCATATATCAAGTCTAATCATCATAATTATAATGAGCATATAGCCGAGTGTAGATGATTTTATATATATGTAGTGATATGTTGTACAGTAGGCATAGAAAGAAAAAAGTTGACATATTAAAAAAAAAATAATGATTCTGTGCTTATAAAGGTGGAATTGGTAGTCAGCAAAACGGAGCGATTCAAATGGAACTTGTTGAAGTAAAATGTGTTGTTTGTGGGGCACCCATCTACGTATATGACTGTTTTATCAAAGAGCGTATGTACTGTACTTTACATTGCTTGAATATTTCGGATACAGCTGAAAAACAACAAATTGCCTAAAATTATACTTTATTGAACATGGTTTGTAACTTATGAATATCAAAATCGCATTTAACAATTGATGATTTCGGTTTCATAAGCTCAAACAAGCGAGTGATAACTACAATCCTTGAACTGCTCAGTTTTTATTACATCCTTTTTTCAATAGTATAGATCGTACAAATATTTTATATCATAGAATAGACTACTTAAATTAACATGAAAAAAATACTTATTACAGGTGGATTAGGACAAGTAGGCAGTTATTTGGTTGATGCACTCCATGATAAAGCAAAGATAACAGTATTAGATAACTTTTCATCCACTACAAGAGAATCTGTACCTGAAGGAGTCAATATAATCAAGGGTGATATAAGAGATCGGACAGCTGCAGCTTTTGTAAAAAAAAATAACATTATTATCCACACTGCAGCTCAGATAAGTGTTACAGCTTCAATGGAAGACCCTTTATTCGATGCACAGAACAACGTCTTTGGTACACTCAACATGCTGGAAGCTGCCCGAAAAGCCTCAATATCTAAATTTGTATACATAAGTTCTGCAGCTGTATATGGAAATCCCCTGTATATACCAATTACTGAAGACCATCCTCAGGATCCTTTATCTCCTTACGGGGTCAGCAAACTAAGCGGTGAAAAGTATTGCATGATGTATCATAGGGCATTTGGACTGCCTACATGTTGCATTCGACCTTTTAATATATACAGTCCGCGCCAGAATCCTGAAAATCCGTATTCAGGCGTCATATCCCGTTTTATAGATAAAGCCAAAGCAAAACAGAGTCCGGTTGTTTTTGGTGATGGAAATCAGACAAGGGATTTTATTTCGGTTCATGATATAGTGAATATGATAATTCTCTTGCTCGAAAATGAAGATGCCAACGGTCATGTTTTCAATGCCGGAACTGGAAAGAGTATAACTATAAATGAACTTGCAAATATGATTCTTAACATATTTGATGCAGATGTGCCAATAAACTACATGCCGGAAAGACCCGGAGATATAAAAAACAGTTGTTCTGACATCACAAAAGCAAAAAAAATTCTCGGCTTTGAACCCAAAGTATCTCTTAGAGAAGGTTTATTGGAGTTTAAGAAGCAATTGGCTTAAAACCACTAAAAAAAGAAAAGGCTCATTTAAGAGCGTGATTGTTCTTATCGCCTCTTCCTATTCCTTTATAGACAAAACCTGCATTTATAAACTCATCGGGGTCTATTACATTGCGGCCATCTATTATCACAGGTTGTTTCTTTCCCATTTTCTGCTTGATTTGTTCAGGTTTCAGACCAAAATATTGCTTGTGACCGGTAAAGATGACAACTACATCAGCTCCTGTAAGCACTTCATCGATATTGGCATGGATCTCTATTCCAGGATAATGCATGACATGTGGATCATGCACTTGTACTTCGCAGCCTGCCTGTAGTGCCAGGTCTCTATATGGTTCTGAGGGAGGATTGCGAGCATCGTCTGAATCATTAATGAAAGCCCATCCTAACAAAGCAATCTTAGTGCCTTTAGGCCTTTTATCAATTCTTTCCAGTGCTTTAACAGTAAGATTGAACATATGTTTCGGCATAAAGTCATTTACTCTTCTGGCAAGCACATATATAGATTCTGCATTCTCTGGATAATCCAGGGGTTCTATACCAAGAGTAACTCCACGTTCCAGATGGTAAGTATCCTTCGTCAGGCAGTGACCTCCTACTCCCGCTCCCGGATAAAGAATAGCTCTGGTAATACCCTCACCTTTAAGGCTCGCAATGCCTGCGCGTACATCATACACATTAATACCCATAGCTTCACAGTATAGTGCAAGCTGGTTAACTGCAGCTATCTGTAGATCCCTGAATGTATTTTCAGCAGTCTTGGTGACCTCTGCAGCAGTAGCTGTCATCGGTATTACCTTGCCTTTTGTAAGTACAGGTGTATACAACTCTACTGCACGCTGAGTGGATACATCATCAATACCACCCACTATCCTGTCATGCTCTCTGATATTCTGCAAAAGCCTTCCCACCATTACTCTCTCAGGAGCATGAGCTAATGCAAAATCTTCCCCTGCAATAAGACCCGATTCCTTCTCTAAAATTTCCCTTGCCATACCAACAGTTGTGCCTGGTGTGATGGTAGATTCCAAGACTACAAGCATTCCTTTTCTAAGATATTTACCTACATTTCTTATACCTTCTGTAAGTGCACTGAAATCTGGAAGCAGGCTTTTTGGATCTTCGAAAGGTGTCTGAATAGCTAATGTAACTGCATCAAGCTCGCTTATCTTTGAAAAATCAGAAGTGCAAATGAACTTCCCGGCATTTACAACTTTTTTGAGCAAATCTTCAAGTCCAGGCTCTTCGCCTTTTAGAGGACTTTCTCCTCTGTTTAGCATATCTATTTTGTAACCAGAAGAAGATGAAGCCCGCTGGAAACCAAAAACCTTATCAAAACATGGAGCATCTGCAAACAATGCAGCGGCAGGGATACCCACATATCCCATCCCAATAACACCTATTTTCTTAATCGGTCCTTTTTCATCGAGAATCTTTTTCAGTTTATCACTCATTAGAATCACTTTCCTTTTTTCTCACAGATCAATCACTCTTTCTTCATGATATGAAGTTATAGCGGCCATACATGCTGCAAGAGCATGTTTTCCTTCTTCACCATTTGGATGAGGCTGTTCCTTATTGACAATGCAACGTATAAAGTATTCAAGTTCGTTTAGCAATGGTTCTTTTGGTTCTACCTTTGCTTCTCTTACCCATTCTTTGTCATGCAACACAACTGATTGCTTCAGATAATCAAGATAAGCAACACCTGCAACACCTACTGCAGTAAGAGTACGAACTTTATGAGGTGTGAGCCAATTCACATCTACAAGGCCAGAGTAATCATGATCAAAACGCAGATGTATGGAAGCATGATCTTCAGAAGAATGAATATTTGCTCCAGCTATTGTGTACACCTGATCTATCTTTTTACCATAGAGGTAAGAAATAATATCAACATCATGTACACCAATATCCAGAATGACTCCCACATCTCTGATTCTTGGATTATATGCACCTACTCTTCTTGTAGAAATTGATACAACTTTTCCCAATAATCCTGAATCAATGATTTCCTTGAGTTTTATAACTGCTGGATTGAATCTTTCAATATGGCCTACCATAAGCATTAGACCTTTATCTTTGGCAGTGTTAATCATAAGGTCAGCATTCTCAAGGGTATCTGCAATTGGTTTTTCAACAAGGACATTAGCTCCGGCATTCAGAGCATCCAACGTTACCATAGCGTGCATTTTGGTAGGTACTACCACACTTACAGCGTCCAAACCCTGAGCTAGCAGCTCCTTATAATCTGTGAAAGGAAGAGTTTTATAAGTACGTGCAAGCTCCTCTACAAGTTTTTGGTTCACGTCGGAGATACCAACAAGCTCAACATCTTCCATTTCACTGTAGATTCTTACATGGTTTTTACCCATGGAGCCTACACCAATAACTCCTACTCGTATCATTTTAATCTCCTATCCCACTCTATTATAGCTGTAATGATAGTATTTATATCATCATCTGATAATGCAGGATGCACTGGTAGGGATAACACTTCTCTTGAAGCTTTTTCACTGTTTGGGAAACTTGCCTCATATCCCATTTCCTTATAAAGAGGCTGCTGATGGATACATAGAGGGTAATAGGTACCTGTACCAATTCCCTTCTCTTGAAGGGTATCACGAAGTGAATCTCTGTGAGGAGTACGAACGGTATACTGATGATACACATGAGAGCATTTCTCTTTTTCCACAGGTAATATAATATCCTTTGTGTCTTTAAGGCCAGCTGAAAGCTTTTTTGCATTCTGCCTTCTCTTTTCTGTCAACTTTTCAAGTTTCCCCATCTGTACTATACCTATAGCGGCAGAAATATCTGTCATACGGAAATTATAGCCCAGAATTTCATGTAGATACCGCTGTTTAGAACCATGTGCCCTCAGCATCCGAGCACGGGATGCAATATTAGGATCATTAGTAGTAATCATGCCACCTTCACTGGTTGTGATGTTTTTGGTTGGATAGAAACTAAAAGCACCCGTTCCAAATGAACCAACTTTCTTACCATTATAAGTTGCCCCATGAGCTTGACAGGCATCCTCAATAACAAGAATGTTATGGTCTTGCGCTATTTCCATAATTGCATCCATGTCAGCAGCTTGCCCGTAAAGATGCACTGGCATTATTGCTTTGGTTCTATTGGTTATTTTTTCATGAATCTGGTCGGCTGAAATATTATATGTATCAAGTTCAATATCTGCAAAAACTGGTTTTGCACCAGTGTAAACAATAGAATTAGCAGTTGCCACGAAGCTAAATGGTGAAGTAATTACCTCATCCCCTTTACCAATGCCATGAGCCATTAATGCTACGTGCAGTGCGGCAGTTCCAGAGTTTACAGCTACTGCATGATCCACTCCGATATATTCAGCAAAGATCTGCTCGAACTGGGCTACTCTCGGACCTTCTGCTATTACCCCTGAACGTAATACAGAGGCTATGGCATCTATTTCAGCCTCTTCAAGACATGGTTTTGCAATATTAATCATCATATACCTCTTTTGAATCATAAATAAAACAATAGACCTATATTTATATTTTATTCAACTGTCTAAGCTTCTCTGGAAGTTCAGTTATTTTTGCAGGGCAACCTATAGCCAGCTTCCAAGGAGGCACGTCTTTTGTGACTAAAGCCCCTGCTGCCACCATTGCCCCTTCACCGATCTCAACTCCAGGAACAAGAGTGGCATTAGCACCGATAGATGCTCCTTTGCGTAATATAGGACCATCAGCTATGTACTCACCTCTTACAGGATACTTATCATTTGCAAGCACTGCGCATGGACCGATAAATACACTGTCTTCTATTGTAACATGAGTTGGGATGTAAACGTTGCCCTGTATACTAACATTGTTACCTATTTTTACATTACCGTCTATTATTACGTTGGTTCCTACCAGCACACTGTTTCCTATAATAGTATTTTCCCTTATCATAGCATTATGACCTGTTTTGAATCTGTCTCCTGTTTTAACATTACTGAAAATAGTTGTGCCAGCACGAATAAAAGATTCTTTACCTATAGTAGCTCCTGGAAAATCATAGTCTTCTATATCTATTCCCTGTTTTATTATTTCCATTAATACACGATGTTCCGGGTAGCCTAATGTCACATTTTCCATAACAATTGTTCCTTCACCTATCGAGGTAGTCCCATAGATTTTTGAACTACGGTGTATTCTAATATTTTGTCCCATTAATATCATCTTCTTATAATAAAGTTAAATACATTTTTAATATATTATTGTTGCCATATGTGTGTTGAAATTTGACTCAAGGTTTAAGTATCATAGATGTATACTGAATCTTTCTGTTTCAAATAATTAAAAACCAAGACCACAATGATGGTTAAACCTATAATCTCGGATAAAAATACATAATCCAACGTTGGTGTATATGCATAGATAAAAAGGGTCAGAAAATAATCAAAGATATTGCTATATGTACCTGTATTGCTCGGGAAATTCCAACCCATGATTGGCCAGAACAAAGTTTCCGGAACTTCCCACATTTTGTCTTCTATAAGATGACACAAACTGGCAGACGAAAGGAAAAGAAATCTTGAATCTTTTTTTCTTTTCCATATATAAAAAGCAACACTGGAAAGTATAATAAAAAATAATATAGTATGTGCAAATATCCTTCCATTATCTATAGTTTCTGAAAAAATTATCCTCCCTATTGGTTTATCAATAAGATCTGGAAGCATTGAACCGATAATTACAGTTGTATAATCAATGCGACCTTTCAAGAACGGTAATTTATGCTCTATAAACTTAAATAAACCTAATGTTATACCTAAATGACCAAAGAAGAACATCGTATTAAT
>JACIVZ010000054.1 GCA_014361205.1 Methanomethylovorans sp.
TATTCATCGTCTGGTTATCGATATTTATTGACATGTTCTCAAATAAAGGAACATTGTCTTTGGCAACGATAAACTGGACAGGAAGAGGGTGATAAGAGTTTACTCCTATAATTATTATACATATCATCAGAATTATAGAAATAACAAAACTGTATATACAATAATTCTTTATTTTAAGCCACTTATCTTCTTCACTTTCTGTTATAGAAGTATGTATCAACCATCCTAGTAGCTTATTTTCCGCTATCTGTTTTTCTTTTTTGGATAAATATATAAGCCAACAAATAGTGGAGAAGATAAAAACAACAATAAAAAATTTAACTAAATAACCAAGCAATAATGAGTTTTCATTAGTAAACTGAACTGGAAGTGGCTGCAAGCCTGAGCCAATTAATATAATAGTGGATGCAAAAAACAATCCTACAATAAAAAAAGATTTACCTATTGTTAAGTACGTACTACTTTTATCACGATTTTCTTCATAGGCTTTTTTTATATCTTCCGGGCAATCAGTATAAAATTTCATTCCTTTTGCAGAATATGCCAAGATGCATCCGCTTAAGCTAACTAACCAGAGAATAATCGGACCTGCAACTATTATTTTTGATAAATACCATGGCAAGTAAAAATCAATATTTGCAGGAATTTTTAAGAATGTCAATGCTGCTATATAGGCCGTTATTAAAGCAGTATCCAGACCAATGATCTTTTCTGAAGTGGTTTTTATTGCATCAATGGATTTCTCTAAAATCTCTTTCCCTATTTTTTTCCATCCTAATTCACTTGTAGATGGCACTTCACCTATGATTAACATTTTTTTAATTTCTTTATTATTGGTTGAATCTGCCTTATTATTCATAAACACCTCTAACCGATTAAATTTTAATTTTATTCTCTGTACCGCATACGGGGCAGGTAATTACAAATATTTTTTGAGTATCATTTTGTTTTTTATGTAATGCTGTATGATATATCTGATTATTTTCATTGAGTTTAAAACCGTTTTCAGGGTTTTCAGGAATTTGATATTCAAAAGTATGTGCTGGTAAGTCTTTATTACGACAAAGAACTGTAACTGTTTTAAGTGTCATGGATAACCCCCGCTGTATATTCCATTCGTTCTTATTTTAGTTATATAAAGCATGAATTCTTACATATTTAAGTTTATAGTCTGAAACCAACAATTTTTATGATAAATAGGTACAGATTTTTAAGGAAATACAGAATTAGTATAACTAAACCTCATTCAAGCTAAACTTTAAAAGTTGATTCAAATCTTTTCAAGTATATTTTCTCTGATCATTTTTGCTGGACTGAAATTACATTATTACGATTAGTTATATAAGAAAAGTTATATCCATGTCTTGCAATTACGAAACCTATGAAAAAGAAGTTTCTCAATAAAATCTTAGTTATCGGTTACGGTTCGGTTTCACAGTGCACCTTACCTATTTTAATTGAAAAACTTGACGTTCCTCTATCAAATATTACCCTGATTGATTCAGAGGACAAATCAAAAGATCTTAAAAAATATACTGATCGAGGATTAAGATTTGTCTGTATAAAAATTACGCCTGCCAATTTAAATGAGGTTTTGTCACAACATCTGGATAATGGATCCTTGCTTATTGATTTATCTTGGAATATAGATGCTGTGGATATAATAAAATGGTGCCATGATCATGAAGTGTTGTATATTAATACTTCAGTTGAAGTATGGGATCCAAATGAGGGATTTTTGACACGAAGCCTATTAGAAAAATCGCTTTATTTCAGGCATATGAGATTATTTGAACTTTTCCGTAATTGGAAAAATGCGGCAACTGCTATTATTGATCATGGTGCGAATCCAGGCTTGATATCCCATTTTGTAAAACAGGCTTTACTGGATATTGCTGCTCGTACCTGTGCTGATAAGAAAGTATCTCCTGAGGAAGAACAGGATATTGCTCTACTTGCCAAAAACAGAGATTTTGCCCATCTTGCCAGCAAATTAGGGATTAAAGTTATCCATTGTAGCGAAAGGGATACTCAGATTGCCAATAGACCAAAAGAAGTTAATGAATTTGTAGGAACATGGAGCATTGAAGGTTTGAGGGAAGAAGGAATAGCACCGGTGGAAATAGCGTGGGGAACACATGAAAAAAAATTACCACCTTTGGCTCACGTTCCTCCTTACGGACCAAAAAATATGATATTTCTGCCACAAATGGGCTTTAATACCTGGGTAAGATCATGGATACCAGATGAAGAAATTGTTGGGATGGTGATCCGTCATAGTGAAGCATATGGTATTTCACAGATGTTAACGGTCTGGAAAGATGGAAAAGCTGTATATCGACCTACAGTGCATTATGCATATATGCCATGTCATGATACACTTTCTTCTATCTGCGAATTGAGAGGCAGGAATTATGAGCTCCAACCAAAAATCAGAATCATGACAAATGAAATCATATCTGGAGCTGATGTAATGGGAGCACTTGTGATGGGGCATTCCTATAATTCGTGGTGGACCGGAAGCTCATTAAGTATTGAAGAAACCAGATCTCTTGCTCCTGGCCAGAACGCCACTACTCTTCAGGTTGCTGCGGGAATTGTTGCGGCGGTTCTCTGGATGCTTGAAAATCCACGGGAAGGTCTTAAAACCCCTGAGGATCTGCCTCATGATTTTGTCCTAAATATTGCCAAGCCATATCTTGGGAATTTTATTTCCATACCTTCAGACTGGACACCGCTTAAAAATAGGACCGTCTTTTTTAAGGAAAATCCAGCAAGAAAATACCATCCTGACCCATGGCAATTCAAAAATTTTATTTTTGTTGGCTGATGCTGGAGTCTCTCACGGGATTTAAGCAGTTTTCTATAGGAATTTTTCAAATCTAACTTTCGGATTAATCTTATTAAATAACTCACAGTAATATGACCGTCAGAACTTTATACTAATAATTAGATACTATATAATGGTCACAAGGAAAAGTAAGCTGAAGAATGAAGTACATTCAGGACGGATTAAAACCCGGTCCCGTAATAAACTTCATTGACACGGTGTATCCTTGTGACCACCAAGATTTTTTGATAAATTATAGAGCAACTCAGTGTTAATGAATCAATCCAAAAAGGCAATTCTCGTAGAGTTCCAGAAAAGGTATTTTTGTATTCTTTCAATAGCTAAATTTATGCCTAAAAAAATTAGAATACCAATATTAATTGATTACTAAACAACAATCTATTTTTTCAGTTTATTTAGTGGCAGAGTAAAGGTAAATGTGCTTCCTTTTCCGATTTGGCTCTGAACAATAATATCTCCACCATGCATTTCTACAAATTTTTTTACAATTGTTAATCCTAAACCAGTACCTTTGTATTCTTGCGATGGCGAAGGATTTATTTGTCTGAAAGGTTCAAATAGCATTTTTTGATCTTCAGAGGAAATACCAATGCCACTATCGATTACTGACAATGACAAATAATTATTAATTATCTCTGCTTTCAAACATACTCTCCCGTCAGATGGTGTGAATTTGATGGCATTACTAACAAGATTATAGAGTATTTGCTTAAACATCGATTTGTCAGCAAAAATTACATCTACTTCTTTACTGATTAAAATCTCAAAATTCATATTCTTTTCAGTGGCCATGGGCGACATGGTTTCCAATACTTCAGAGATCGCCTCAGCTATTGAAAAAAGCTGAGGTTGTATCTCCATTTTTCCTGCTTCAATTTTGGAGAGATCTAAGATGTCATTTATCTGATCAAGCAAATATTTGCCGCTTAACTTTATGTTTTTGATGTATCTGGACTGCTTTTCATTCAGTGATCCACAGGATTCACTGAGTAACAGATCAGAAAATCCAATGACAGAGTTTAATGGTGTCCTTAATTCATGACTCATTTTTGCAAGAAATTCACTTTTTGCTTTATTTGCATCTTCGGCTGCCTTTTTAGCCTTGATAAGTTTTTGTTCGCTTTCTCTTAATCGTTTCTCTGTCTTTTTTTGATCAGTAATATCATCGACAGTTAGTAACACCTTTGGCTGATTACCAAGATTTATAAACGTTGTAGAAATGACTAACGACTTCGTTAGATTTTGATCTTTCACTTTTATAGTAAGCTCGCCTTCTTTTTTGTATACATTCTTTAAAGTTTTAAATGTATATAGCACCGTACTTCTGACAGGACAGCCCTCACAATTAGGATTCTTTCCACATCCTCCTTTCTCGAAAGAATTTACACATGAGAATAATTCTCCACCTAATAACCCCAATGAATGCTCCTTTTGTATTCCAAGAGTCTCAGAAGTAGTATGATTTATATTTTCAATCTTTACATCCTCGTTTACAACCATCATTATAATAGGTGCATTTTCAAAAATTGCATGAAAAAGCAGCATATCTCCTGAATCATTATTTTGCATTGAGGTTTTAGTTTGAAAGGGCAATTCTGTATTTTCCATTTTAAAGCTCTCCCTGTACTTTTTATTCCTTTTCCCATCTTCGTGTTGAGGAGGGTTTTAAGATATTCTGGGCATCTCCTCTAAGCAAGAGGTTAGTAAGTGCGCTTAAGGAGCAAAGGGTCCCCCTTCCTTCGACCTTCTCTCCTTTAAGATGTACCATAATTCCTCCTTCAGCCGTGACTTCTACCTCAGTTCCTATCTCGCTGAGACGATGAAGGATGATGTTTCCTGTTGCTCCCATGGATTTCTCCATCCAGCAGTGTTTGTAAGGGCAGAGGTTGCAATATGTTCTGAATAATTGTGCGCTGGCTTTAGGCACCAAATCTGCGACTATCTCTGCCTTTATGGTGGCATAAGCCATACAGCATCCCACGACTCTGTTAGCAAGAATCCTGTCTCCCTCTGCAAGAGTTACTCTAACATGTCCATCTTTTACTTCATAAATATTCTCTAATCCAAGGTCTGATTTTTTCTTTCCAGTGTTAGGGATATCACGCAAACTTTCTTTGATCTTGGTGGCAAGGACAGAAGTTCTGGCCGCACCGATGGTTATGGCGCAAGTGGGACAGTAGGCAGGAGGAGATGTAGATATTATATTATCCTTATCGTCCAGGAAAGTTGCCACAACTCCAAGTCCCTCTCTCCTGATGAGAGTCCTACCTCCCATCTCTTTTACCATCATAAGGGCCATTCCTGCGGGGGTTAAGACTCTTCCATAGCCATAGAGGTCTGCCACTTTGTCTATATCTTCCTGGGTGTTGATTCCTTCCCGTTTTAGACTCTCTGCTATTTGTGATGGAATCAGGCCGGCGTCGAACTCTGCGGCTAAGATTGCTACAGACCAAACAATCCCAAAACCTTCGCCTGCTACGTTTCCCTTCTCATCGATTATCCTGGCTAATATCCCCTTAGGGCGTTCGTATGCCACAATACGTCCTCCAGCACGGCAGATTTCCTCTGCAATTGCATGACAAATTCCACAGGCTCCTTCTCTGGGTTTTATTACCTCTCTTACCTTGGCTATAAGCTGTTGATTGAAGGTTGAGTTTTTGGGGACATCGATCTCTTCCATACAAATCATCTTCCATACTATACATGAGTCAGCCAAAGTAAATATCTTATCAAAAGAGAAGAGTATAATTTCATGAAAGTAAATTGAATTTTACTGAATCAAGCTTTTATGAGGTCTTGAAAAGGAATTGCATGTTTAACAATCGTTTTTGTGGACTTCACGTTCTACAGTACACTTTTTAACCGATCCTACGACATAAGAGGAAAAAATAAAATGATTGATTTTTTCTTATCGCTATTTACTGCTACACATAACTGCAAATCTGCCTGAAGTTTAGACAATTGTTTAATATGTGTAACTCCTTCTATAATATGCAATAACCGGCCATAAAAAGACAGACTACAGATTTACCGGTTAATAATGCATAGAACAAGGAGAGTGTGAAAATGTCACAGGAAAATAAAAACGATAAATCCAATTTAGCTATCATTGCATTATCAGTTGTTCTGGTGGTGATGGCATTAACAATATACGCCATCTCGCAGAGTGGGGCTGGACAGAATGCAGCAGACACAATAACCATGAGCGGATACGCAGAACAGAAAGTTGTGCCTGACACAGCAGCCTTAAGCATAGGTGTTGTGGTGCAGGCTGACACTGCAAAGGCAGCATCCGATCAGAACGCAGCTCTCATGAGTGCTGTTATTTCAGAACTCAAAGCATTGGGTCTGGAGGACAAGGAAATACAGACATCTTACGTAACCGTGTACCCTGTCTATAACTATGACAAGGAACAGACCATCACAGGTTACTCTGCATCTAACAGTGTGCAGGTAACAACTACAAAGCTTGGCAACCTGAGTGAGATCATCGACAGATCCACAGCTGTAGGAGCTAACCAGATAGGAGGTATCTCTTTCTCAGTATCGAACGACAGGCAGAAACAGCTCCGTGAAGATCTTATGAGTGAAGCAATAGCTGATGCATCAGCAAAGGCTAATGACCTTGCCAGCAGTCTGGGTCTTAAGATCACAGGTGTGAAGACCGCATCCATATCCGAGAATGGTTATCCCAAAGTTTACTACGCCAGGGCAGAAGCTGCAATGGATGCAGGGGCAGGGCAGGTTTCCACACCAATTGAACCCGGAGAGTCCACAATTTCAATGTCGATACAGGTCACATACTATATTGGATAAAATGTGCATCTACAGCTAACCACCATAGAAACTTAAACCACTGTCATCCACCGGTGGTCTTTTTTCTCTTTTCCTGCTTGTTACTTCTTTTGGTATTTTTATCTTTCATTTTTTATGTTTTTGTAATGAGGGTCTGTCTATCTATCAATTGATACTGTATATCTGAGGATACTGAAAAACCGGATTAACAAAAACAATAATATAGTCTTCAACATTAACTCTTATAGGGTATTTTATGGATGATGAAATTAAATCAAAACATCCGAGGGCTATCTTAAATGAATTAAAATGGAAAGAAGGTATGGATATAAATGAATGCACCATTGAGTATATCCATAGGGGTTTACCTGGAAATACAAAAACGATCCCAGGAGAGTATGTAAAAGAGATCGGCCACTCATTCTTTACGCTTTTTCCTGATACTATGATACCATATCACAGAATACTTCAGATTAAGTACAAAGGAAAAACGATATATACAAAGGCTGAGAAGTTGCTTATTTTTAATGTTCATGGAAAAAATTCTGAGAAAGGTTAGAGAAGTGGAAAAAATTGTAATGACAAGTACAAAAGGTGACAAATAAAAATGAACAGAACCAATCTTAATGTTATAGCATATGAAAAAAATTCAAAAAAAGATGTAAAGGACAATGCTAATCCATGTCCAGTTTGTAATGTTTCAGGTAGCTTTGTAAAAAATATTACTGTGAGACATATGATATCAGATGATCTGTTAGAAAATATAGGTAATTTTGACTATTTTTTATGCATGAATGAAGATTGTGATATTTCTTATTATAACAATGATTCCAGGATTAAATTTAAAAAAAGCGATGTAAAAGTGCCAATATGGTTTAAAAAAAATGCAAAACCGAAATATGCTTGTTATTGTAGTAAAGTAACAGAAGAACAAATTATAAACGCTGTGTTCAATGATAAGGCAGCTAATATAAAAGAAGTGTTAGAAATCACAGGAGCAATGACTAATCCAAATTGCCAAATAAATAATCCTTTAGGTAAATGTTGTCATCACACGATACAAGAGATTATAGATAAAGCATTAATCAGGTGATATATTTTTGTAAAATCCCGTTTTTTTTTGCTTGATTTAACAAAAAATTTATGGTTTTATAAGAGTCCATTTTTCTTGTTATCTGTAACCCTTTAAAATATGCGAGGGGTGGGATTTGAACCCACGAAATCCTTCGATACCAGATCTTAAGTCTGGCGCCTTTGACCAACTGGGCAACCCTCGCATGAAGAACAGTTGTTGTGGATTTATCCCTGTATAGATTATCCCATAATTAAAGTTAAGTTACTTAAGTCTTATTCTTCTATTTATGAAGCTTACATTTTTAGGTACAGGAACGGGCATCCCCCAGACAAGGGCGCAGTCTGGGCTTATCATGGAAGTAATTACTGGCGGGCAGAAAAAACCCCTGCTTTTTGACTGCGGCTGTGGCATACTGCAACGTTTATATGAAAGTGGCTATGACCATCGGGATATCGATACCATCTTTCTTACACATCTGCATCTGGATCATGTCTCTGACCTGCTGGGGCTTCTCAAGGCAAACTGGCTTGTGGGTCTTACTGGAACACATATATATGGTCCTGTAGGTACTGAGGAATGGTTCGATAAGCTCATGGTACTTTATCCATACCTCAGCGACAGGCTGGATGTACAGATTACCGAACTTACAGGCGGGACAGTTCTTATGGTAGACGATTGCATTATTCGTACTGCACCCGGTATTCACAGTGTAACTACAATTGGTTACAGAGTAGAGTGTGCAGGTAGAATTGCAGTGTACACTGGTGACACAGAACCATGTTACAGTCTAACAGAACTTGCACAGGGAGCTCATGTTCTTGTACACGAGTGTGCATTTCCGCTGGGATTTGAAGTTGAGAACCACACAACTCCAGATATGTTTGCAAAACATATCTCAAAGCATCCATTGAATGTTGAAAGGCTTTACCTGACACATCTGTATCCTCACATGCAGGGACATGAGCAGGAAGCAATAGATTACATCCGTAAAGTTTTCCCGGGAGAAGTATACATCGCAGAAGATCTGATGCAAATAGATGTATAGTAACAGTAACACTATTTATTTACGACTGATCTCACCTGGCAAAGAATAATAAAAAGAGGGAAAAATAAAGATTTAAAAATGTAATAAAAAGTCATTACATTTACTCTTCTTTTGCAAGCAGATCTACAATAGCATGTCCAAACTTTTCAGCCGCCTTAGGATCTCTTCCCGTGACAATGTTTCCGTCTACAACAACGTCCTTGTCTATGTAAGAACCTCCATATTTCTCGATTTCTGCAATGCATTCCTTGTCCTTGAATACTGTACAATCCCTATCTTCAAGAATCTTTGCTCTGGCAAGGATCACTGGTGATACACATATTGCAGCTACAACTTTGTCCTGGTCAAAAGCATCTTTTACAAGCCTTTGCAAGTCCTTATTAGACCAAAGATACTCTCTTGAACCACTGCCGCCGGCTATGACCAGCCCATCAAATTCAGCCATTACAGCATCTTTTATGGCTATATCTGGTTTTATCCTGCCACCCAGCATGCCATGAGCCTCTTTTATACTGTTACTTGCAACAGTGATGCTCACTCCTGCATCTTCAAGGATATCCCTTGGTTCAAAGTATTCTTCGTCCCTAAAATTTTCCTGGGCAACTACCATCAAAATTTTTTTGTCTTCAAGTTCTGAACTCATAAAACCACTGTTAGGAAATTTTAATGTTATATGGATCTTTTATCTGTATGCTATTCCATGGATAGATACGTATACACAACAGTCAAATGTATACATCCATCACATCCTCATTCACACAGAGATGCAGGTAAATAGTATTAAACACTCACACCATCAATACCTGCTTATAAGGCATGTATTTATCCCTAAAACTCTATGTTCAAATTAAGGAATAAATATTTATCGCATATAACCCGCTTACTTAATGCAAAGCAAAAATTGAAGTGAATTTTATGGATAAAAATGCTACTGCAAAATACATCAGATGGTTTGAAGAAATAAGGATAGAGGATATATCTGAGGTGGGAGGAAAGAATGCTTCCATAGGGGAAATGTACAGAGAATTGAAAAAAGTCGGCATTAAAATACCTAACGGATTTGCCATCGTCGCAGATGCATACTGGTACATGCTTCAATCTGCAGGTGTTGTTGATGCTCTGAAAAAGACAATGGAAGGACTCGATATATACAATGTGGAAGACTTGGCAAAAAGAGGACGTAAAGCAAGAGATATCATTATGGAGGCAGGAATTCCCGAGGATCTGTGGTCGGAAATAAGGACTGCCTATGACAGACTTTGCCTTGAATATGGACCAGATACTGATGTTGCAGTACGCAGTTCAGCCACTGCCGAAGATCTCCCGACTGCCTCCTTCGCAGGCCAGCAGGAAACATACCTCAATGTACATGGCTACCCAGCACTTAAGACCGCATGCATTCGCTGTTTTGCCTCGCTTTTCACAGACAGGGCCATATCATACCGTGTTACAAACAATTTTGATCACTTTAAGGTAGGTCTCTCTATCGGTGTCATGAAAATGGTACGCTCGGATCTTGCTTCCAGTGGTGTGATATTCACTCTTGATACTGAAAGCGGCTTTAATGATGTAGTTTTCATTACTGGTGCTTATGGTCTGGGAGAAAATATCGTACAGGGAGCAGTTAATCCTGATGAGTTCTATGTCTTCAAGCCTACTCTAAAAGATGGTTATAAGCCAATACTCCAGAAAAAGTTGGGCAGCAAGGATATAAAGATGATTTATGGTCATGGCGATTCCAAAATTCAGACCCGTAATGTGGAAGTCCCTGAATCTGACAGGCGCAGATACTGCATAAATGATGAAGAAATACTGTCCTTAGCAAGGTATGCAATTATCATCGAGGAATATTATTCTGACAAGATGGGCAAGCTGGTACCCATGGATATTGAATGGGCTAAAGATGGAATAACTGGTGAACTTTTCATTGTACAGGCCCGGCCGGAAACAGTACAGGCTCATAGATCACGTGATGTGCTGGAAACCTACTATCTCGATGAACCTGGCCAGATACTCGTGAAAGGGAGAAGTGTAGGGAGCAAGATAGCTGCTGGTAAAACTCGTGTAATAACTGATATATCTCAACTTCCTAATTTTATTCCAGGTGAAATTCTGGTGGCCGATACTACCACTCCGGACTGGGAACCTGTCATGAAGACAGCTTCCGCTATAGTTACCAATAAAGGAGGCAGAACATGTCATGCTGCTATTGTGAGTCGTGAGTTAGGTATACCTGCAGTTGTAGGTGCAGAAAATGCAACTGAAAAACTTAGTATGGGCACAGAAGTAACTGTCAGCTGTGCAGAAGGAGACGTAGGCAAAGTGTATGCAGGCATTCTGCCTTTCCATGTAGAAACAGTTGATCTAAAAGGTCTAAAACGTCCCCGTACTAAAATTATGATGAACCTTGGTAATCCAGAAGAAGCTTTTTCACTTTCCATGATCCCAAATGATGGTATAGGGCTTGCACGGATGGAGTTCATTATCAATAGTTACATAAAAGTTCATCCCATGGCTTTGGTTCATCCACATAAAGTTAAGGATGAAACAACACTTGCTGCTATCAGACAATTGACCCGAGGCTATGAAAACATGGCTGATTATTTTGTAGAAAAACTCTCTCAAGGAGTTGGGACAATTGCAGCTGCTTTCTATCCTAAACCAGTTGTAGTACGCATGAGTGATTTCAAGTCAAATGAATATGCAAGCCTGCTGGGAGGAAAATATTTTGAAACTGAAGAAAACAATCCCATGATTGGTTTTAGGGGAGCTTCCCGTTACTATGATGACAGGTATCGTGAAGGTTTTGCTCTGGAATGCCAAGCAATGAAAAAAGTTAGGGATGAAATGGGTCTTAAAAACCTTATTATAATGATACCTTTCTGTCGGCGGGTAGAAGAAGCAGAAAAAGTGCTTGCTGAAATGGAGAAAAATGGTCTTAAGAAAGGAGAAAACGGATTTCAGGTTTATGTGATGTGCGAGATACCGAACAACATTTTACTTGTAGATGAGTTCAGTAAGTACTTTGATGGTTTCTCCATTGGCTCTAATGATCTTACACAGCTGACATTGGGAGTTGACAGGGATTCGGAAATCCTTGCCTCCTCCTTCGATGAAAGGGACCCAGGTGTAATGAAGATGGTATCTATGGCAATACAAGGAGCTAAACGCAATGGTAAACACAGCGGATTATGCGGGCAAGCACCAAGTGATTATCCGGAATTTGCAGAATTCCTTGTAAAAGAGGGCATAGACTCCATATCTCTTAATCCTGATTCTATCATGCAGATTACCATGAAAGTGCTGGAAACTGAAGAAAAAAATGATGGTCAGATTTACTGAAGCTATGATCTTGATTACATTCCTATAAATTTAATTTCATGAGAATTATTCTCATGTAAATATTTTCTGGCTTACTGTTACTATTTTATACTTTTCATGCATAATGAGAGGTATGGAACGTTCCATTAAAATGGCCATGGCATTTATGATATTAGCTGCCTTGGGAATAGTACTTGCCCATGCATTATTGCCCTATATTAATGCATTTTTGGGAGCTTTCATCTTATATGTCCTGTTTCGGCCTTTATATCATCTTATGATCAGGAAATTGCATCTGCCAAAAAGTATATCTGCTCTTTTAACCATTCTGCTGTCCTTTCTTCTCATCTTGGTGCCCATGTACTTCCTGATTTCTACAATAGCCATGGAATTGCAGAACACTTTACAATCTCTAAGTTCCATTCTTGTATATATTGAAACATTTTACCGTCTTCTGGATGATCTTCATCTTCAACGAGTATATACTATACTTGATATAAATACAAAAATTGTAGATTTATTTTCTTCCATTGCCAATTACGGCAGTAGAGTATTGTTCAGTGCAGTGCAGAGTTTAGGACAGCGTGTTATAGAATTTACTATAATGTATTTCTTATTATACTACCTCTTAACAGGAGAAGATTCTGATTTTGTAAAAAATCTGTATGTATCTGTTCCTTTCAACCGGGAAAATACAGACAGACTGCTGAATGAATTCAGGATCGTGGTCAAAACGACCCTAGTTTCATCTCTTATTATAGCTGTTATTCAGGGAGGATTACTTACTATAGCTTTTCTGTTACTGGATATACAAGGTGCCATTCTCTGGGGTACTGTTGCTGCAATTTTATCTTTTCTACCCGTTGTTGGTGCCACTCTCGTATGGATCCCTGCAATCATAATCCAGTTACTGCAACAAGATTATTTTGCTGCAGTGGGAATTCTTTTTGCAGGTATTGTGATAAGCAGCATCGATAATCTGATAAGACCTTTCATTCAGAAACAACTTGGAGCCCTCCATCCAATGATTTCTTTGCTTGGTATTATTATAGGTGTCAATCTGTTTGGTCTTATAGGCTTAGTAATCGGACCACTTTTATTATCTTATTTCCTCTTAGTTGTCAGAATGTTTCACGAAGAATATATTGCTAATTATAACTAGGCACATCCAATATCATTTTTTCACTGTACCCATTTATACTAAATTAAAGGCCCTTTTATAAAAATACAATCTAAAATACATAATCTGAAAGTTCTATAAACAAAAATAAAATGTGAGGTCCTGCCCCCGATAAAAATCAGATAATTGAATATACTTATTTCTTTTTCTTTCCAGTTGTTTTTGAAGCTGCTTTTGTTGGTGCTGATTCTTTTGCTCCCTTCTTCTGTTCATCTTTTTTTGCCATTCATGTCACCTCCACCAGAAGAAACATATTTTTGCCATTTAGGTTATATTTGAGACAATTCAATGCGCTGTACAGATTTCCTTGCAGTACTGATGCTGCATTGATAAATTAAAGCCATTTGCAGACTTTATAGATTAATATAACTTAGATTAAATCATAGTTACATAATCCAGTATCAATTTAAATTTCAATATATATAAAACTAGCGTATTC